>DASTZY010000222.1:0-16427 GCA_035764085.1 Gaiellaceae bacterium | reverse complement strand
TGGGATTGAGCAGTCGCGCTTGCTCGACGTCGCGCCGAGCGTTCGCGGCGTGGCCGCGGTACGTCTCGATCTTCGCCGCGAGCAGCCAGAGCCTGTAATCGCGCGGCCCGCGGCGAAGCCCCTCGCGGGCCGCCGACGCCGCCGCACCGTATTGACGCAGGTAGAAGTCGCTGGACCCGAGCCAGAGATACACCTCGGTGTTCCAGGGCTCCACCGCCTTGGCGGAGAGCGCTTCCCGCTTCGCGCCGGCGAAGTCGGCCGCGTTGAAGGCGTTCTGGCTGTTGCGGAGGTGGATACCGGAGGCCAGGGCGACGACCTGCGGGATGATCGCCGCCACGGCGACCAGAGCGACGATCGGCCGCACCAGGCTGAAGCGTCCCCACTCGACCGCGCGGGTCGACGGACGGGCTCCGAGCGCGACCCCGAGCATCCCCACCCCGACGATCGCCATTCCGGCCAGCTGCCAAACCCAGTCGTACGCAGCCGCCGCGAAGAAGGCGATGCCCACCGCGGCCGCAGCCGCGACGTCGCCGCTACGCGACTCGAGCGCCGAGCGGACCGCGCCCACCACGCCGAGCACGATCGCGCCTCCGATCAACAGCAGGCCCACGATGCCGAGCTCCGCGAGCGATTCCAGGTAGAGCGAATGCGCGTACTGGCTGAAGAACTGCCCGAGCTTGCCGTACTGCAGCCACCACGACTGCCACGAGCCGGCGCCGCCACCGTTCAGCGGGTGGGCCTGGAACTCGCGGCTCGCGACGCTCCAGAACTGCCAGCGGCCGCTGCCGGAGCTGCTGAGCAGATGGTTGTTGACGTAGCTGGCGCTCGAGCCGCTGACGTTGAAGCTGTTGCTCCTGAACGCGTCGAACTTCGCGACGGGGTGCGAGAGAGCGATCGCGATCACCGCTGCGGCGACGATCAGCCCGGCGACTGCCCAGCCCGCTTGCCGCGGAGGCGTTGCAACGCTGCGCCCGATCTCCGTGAGCCCGACCCAGACGAGGGCGGCAGCGACACAGGCGATCGCGAGCAGGACGGCCGCACGATGACCCTGGTGGACACCGACCGGATCGGTCATGGCGCCGGAGAGGAGCACGGTCTTGTGGACCAGTGCGGCGACGGCGAAGGCGCCGGAGCACGCCGCAAGAGCCGCCGCGGCGAGCGCGGGCCACCGATTCGGCGCGAGCAGGAGGTACGCGACGACCGCGACCACCGCGGCCACGAACGCGCCGCGCGACGAGGTGAGGTACATGACGGCGCCGAGCAGCGGCAGCGGGAGTGCGGCGAGTCCTCGCGCGAGCCGTGACCTTTTCGAGGCCATCACCGAGAGCAGCAGGGGGTAGGCGAGCGCCATCTCGATCCCCAGTCCGTTCCAGTAGCCGACGGGGAAGCTCAGGCGGCTGTTGATCACCGGCAGGATCGTGGAGGGCTCGACGCCGAACGTGCTCGGGAAGAAGCGGCTGACGAGGGCGACGCAGCCGATCGCCGAGATCGCGAGGGCGACACCTCCTACGACCACCGACGACGGAACGAGCCTGGCAATGAGGATCCCGAGCGCGAGTACCGCGACGTAGAAGGAAACCTGGTTGAACTGCTCGAAAGCACGGCCACCGTCCGACGACCAGCTCATGGAGAGAAGCGTCCAGACCGCGAAGGCGGCCAGAAGGCCGAGCGAGCCGAGCGCAAGGCGGTCGATGCGCGCCCGGGCGCCGGCAATCCCGATCGCCGCACCGGTGCCGAGCAGCCACCATGCCGAGATGCCGGCGTACGACTTCGTCGTCGTGTCGAAGCCGCCGTTCGCGTACGACAGGGCGAACACACAGCCGGCGACCGCGAGCCCGAGAACGGCGTTGCGCGAGAGCGCAAGCCAGTCCTGTTCGAGCTTTGTAATCCCCCTCGCGGCTAGCTCCACCGGCGACTACAGTAGCGCCATGCCTGCCGGGTTGAGGCACGTCGCCGGGGTTGCGACCGCCGCATTTTTCATCGCTCTTGCACTTCCTGCGGCCGCCCTCGCAGGGAATGGGCACAAGTGCAATGCCTCGGCGTGCAGGGTGTACGTAGAACCGGCCCTGCCCGGTGCCGGCGGCTCCGGGCCGCAGGGACACCAGGATCAGCAGAACCCCACGGGCGGCTCGAGCACGGGCAGCACCCAGACGAAGACACCGAGCAACGTGTCGCGTGTACTCGCTCAGGCCGGCTCGGACCAAGGCGCGCTGAAGAATCTCGTGGCTGCCGACACCGGTCTCGGCCAGGGCAGTTCGGAGGCCGGCGACAACGGGTCGCCGAGCGCGCTCGGGGCGGCGTTCGACCTCGGTTCCGGTCCGACGATCCTCCTGGCGATCCTGCTCGCGACGGTCGTGGCCCTCGGGGCCCACGGCGGGCTTCGCAGCTGGCGTCGCCGGCGCGCTACCGGCTAGCGCGTTCGAGCACCTGCTCGAAGCGTTCGGTGACCGCGCCGACGTCGAAGGCGGCCTCCGCGTATGCGCGGCCACGTCGCGCCAGCTCCTCCCGCAACTCTGCGTCGCCGATCAGCGTCTCGGCCGCCTGAACGAAGGCGCGCGAGTCCCCCGGCCGAACGACGACACCGCCGCCGCTGCGCTCGACGACGCGCGCCGCCAGATTGTCGGCGGGAACCGATACGAGCAGCGGCCGGGCGGCGCAGAGGTAGGTGAGGATCTTCGAGGGCACCGAGAAAGCGCCCGCCTCGGGCTCGAGCAACGCGACGAGCACGTCCGCCGAGGCGAGAACCTCCGGCAGGCGATCGTGCGGCTGGTACGGATGCAACCGCAGTGCGGACTCGCCGTCTCCGTGCTCGGCGAGCCAGTCCGCGCCCGGCCCCTCAGAGACCACCACCACCAGCGCGCCGGACCGGCCGGCCCAGCGGGAGAGCTCCAGCAGCAGGTTCGGATCGTGCTTGAAGCCGAGCGTGCCCGCGTAGAGGAAGACACGCTGCCCGTCGAGCCCCTGCTCGCGTGCCCACGCGGTGTCGCGGGCGAGCGCCGGCAGCTCGTCGAGCGGCGCCCAGTTCTCGATCACCGTCACGCGCGCCTCGTCGACGTGCCAGCTCCGGAGCTGCGGTAGGAAATCCTCGGAGATCACCACGACGGCGTCGCTGCGCCGGAGGAGCTGCCGCTCGAGCCCGGCGACCGTCCACTCCGCCGAGGCTCCCGCGAGCCGGGAGCGGCGCCCGACGACCCGCCGGGCCGCGCTGCTCATCACATCCTGCTGCCAGAACACGAATCCCGCGCCGAGCGCGTGACTTGCGCGAAGCAGCTCGATCTGCACGATGAGCGGCCCGATCGAGAGGACGGCGTCTGGCCGGAAGTCGCGCAGCTGCCCGGCGAGCGCACGCGCCGTGTGCCGCTCGTGCCGCACCCGCCGGACGACGTCGTACTTCGCGAACGGCTGCCCCAGATCGACCGAGCCGAACGCGAGCAGCGGCGGATCCGCAGCAGTCCGTTCGAGCCGTCCCTTGCCGGAGAGGAACGAGCTGCAATGGAGATGGAGCACGGCGTGCCCGCGAGCGGCGAGTTCTCGGGCGAGCTGTGCCGGGAACGCATGCCCGAAGTAGTCGCTGACAACGACCCGCACCCGGTGAGGCTAGCCCTTCTTGGGCAGCGAACTCGCGACGATGTGGCTCGCGTCTCCCGCCGGCGGACAGGAACAAGGCGAGGAAGCGTGCGAGCGTGACCTCTTGAGGGTCGTCATTCGTCGTCTGTATCGACGGCCGCCGTCGAAAGTCCGTGCATGGCCGCGACGACGCGGGTTTCGAGTGAGGGTTCGAACCGCCCGCCGAGAGAGAAGAATTCAAAGAACCCGCCGGCTTCGTATCCGCCCTCCTGGACCATGCGGTTCGTCGGGAGGTATCCGTATGCGCCACCGACGCATCCGACGGGGATCGTCTCGACTTCAGGAAATAGACGCGCAATGTGGCGGGTGTATTCAGTGACTACTTCGGCCGTCAGCGTGAGGAGTTGGAGTCGGGTCGCGAGTCGGAGCCGTGTCAAAGCGAACACCTGGGAACCGGGTTCGCCCTCGATCAGCGTCGACAGGGGGAAGGTCAGCGTCTGGTGGTTCAACGCCGGCGGGAACGTCCGGAGGGCGGGTGAGTCCGCGAGGTCGGCTACGAGTCGCGCGAGGGAACCAGACCAACGCGCGTACTCCGCGTCCGAGAAGGACCCGAACGCAGGCCCGCGCAGGAGCTGATCCAGCCGGCGAGCCGGGTTCCTGCCCGGCTTGAGGAACGCGGGGGGTCGAAGGTTCCCGGAGAATCCCTGAAGGAAGAGGACAGGCAGGTCCGCGCCGAACCGTCTGCGGAGCTCACGTCGGGCAGCGCCGGGGAACTCGGCGGTCACGTGAAGCGCTTGCGGGGACGAAACCGGGTGGCAGGCATAGCTCCAGATGAACGCCAGCGGTGCGCCAGAACCATCCTCGAGCCGGACCGCGTGCAGCGACTGGTCAGCCGGTCCGCGTGGATTCGCCCTCATCGCGACGGTGCGGCGAGGCAAGCCCCCTCCCAGCGTCCAGATGCGCCGTCGCCGATTGACTGAATGCTCCGCGGTCCCCGCGACGTATCGGATCTCGACCGGGATGGCCGCCTGGTCGATGACGCGATCCACCAGTCCGAGCACTTTCTGTTCGACCTCTCCATAGAACTGTTCGTCGCACTCCCCCAGCAGCGGCTTGTCGGCATCCACGCCGGGCGCGAAGTGTGTGTGGCTCGCAGATGCGAGAACGAGGCAGTCGGACATTCCGGCGCTTTCGAGCCGCCGTTTCAGGGCCGCCTCGAGACGGCGGCCCACGAAGAGGACGTCGAGCGAAATGATGAGGGCAGACACGTCCCCCTGGCGAAGCATGACGCCGTTGGCCTCGAGAGGGTCCGCGACGTGGACGAACGGGGCGGTCCGTTCCGCCTTGCCGGCAAGCGGTAGCGGGCGCGCCGGCGTGATATCGACCGACGCTCCGGCGATCCCGAGACGATCAGTGACGGTGCTGCCCAGCCCGGCGAAGCTCGGCTCGCATCAGGTCCGCGAGAGCCCGCGGGTGTGCGGCATAGAACCGAGGCATGTCCGAGATATTGAAGAGCTTCGTGCCTCGGCACGAGAAACAGTCGCGTTGGTCGCAAAGCGAAATCCTGGGGTTCACGCTGACTGCATCGAATTCGACTTCGTACGCGTCCCGGCAACGGATCAGCATCGACTCGGCGTCACCGACCGTGCCGGCGGCGAGGACACCGCGTTCGCGGTAGAGCGGATAGAAGTTGCCGAAGCCCATCGAACAGCCCGGGACGTCTCGCTTGCTGAACCAGCGCACCTCGCCGTCGTGCTCGTAATACGAGCCGTAGAGCCCACTCAGAAGACACTTGTGCGCCAGACCCACTTCCTCGTAGACGAGATGAACCGTGCTGAAGCCGGGGCTCGACTCCACACAGCCGATCAGGATCATCTTTGCGTCCGCGTCGATCAGCTTGCGCATGGGCCCGAAGCACGTGCTGTTCGGCCCGTGGTCCTCGAGGAGCGACTCGGCCTGACGGCCGATCCCGACCATCGAGTTCGTCGGGTGCCGGCTCCGGTAGGCGCCTTTCCATTCGAGCATTGCTGCGGCGAAACCGCCGGTGATGCAGGGCGTGTCGCGCCGAAAGACCGCTGACCGATCGCGGCGCTCGACGGCTTCGGTGTGCGCCAGGCCGAGAATCGTCCCGTCGTCTCCCACTACGTCGAGCAGCGCCGAGATCAGAACGTCCGTCGGGCGTCCCTCGGCCGGGCGACCGATCGCCTTCATCGCGACGCGGACAAGGGCCACGTCGCCGGCGCCGAGACCCAGATTCCGCAGATCGCCGGCCAGCCCATCGCGCGTGTAGCTCACACGATCAAGGTATCGTACCCACCCTTGGCGATTCGTCCAGCCCGAGTGGGACGCGGTCGTCTGTCCGATCGGACTCGCCGGACGGTTGGCGCACCGCCTAGTACCCGACGTTGCCGCAGCGACCTTCGGAAGCAGGGCAACCTGGCCCGGGCGTGCGACGGTCAACACATCGATGTACTTCTTCTCATGGGCGAGGTCGACGATCTTCGTAGCGTCCTCCGTGAGCATCAGGGAATCCCCAGCCTGCGACAAGGCGAGAAAGTGCAGGTAGCCGAGGGGGCTGAAGACCGTCCAGCAGAGCGTGAGGGTCACGACCGACACGTGTGATGAGAAACGGCGCCAGCTCGAAGTAAAGAACAGGAGCGTGCGCGCGCAGGACAGCCTCTGCGTAATCGTCCAGCGTCTTGACCTGATGATCCGTCTTCTCGAGGAATAGATGGCCCCCATAGTCGCGCTCCGCGACACTCGCGCTCGTCGTATTTGCGAAGAGCTACAACGACTGACCGGCTGCCGCTCCGACTAGGAGACTCTCGACTCTGACGTTGCTCCAAGCATTGGTGCGGACGTTCCGACTGAGCAGTTACTGGCTCGAGCTCGGATAGACGAGGCCCATTCACCGCAGCGGGCGTTCAGAAGACGCTCCGCTCGCCGCACGCGGCTCGCTCGAAGGCTCGTAGGCAGGAGCCGATCAAAGCTGCGAAACACCATCTCGGAACGATGACACGCTGAACCCACGACCACCACGCTCACCGTGTCGCCGAGGCGAACGCGCTAGCATCACCCGGCATCGCCGGTCCTGCTTTTCTCGGTTTCCGGCGCGGCCAGGCGACAGACTGAAGCCGTGTGGGTAGCCGACCGAAAAGCTGTGGCACTGCTCGACACGCGGGGCGGGCCGTTCGGTACCACGTCGTTTCGAGATGCGGTCGTTGCGGCTGACCCGTCCTGGCAGGACGTGAGCTGGGGCGCCAGGGCCGAAGATGGGGCGCTCGCCGCTGTGGCCCTCCTCGCACGCTCACGTGCTGCCGAGTCCGTGCCTCCCTGGGGCTACGGCGGAATCGTGGCGTCGAGAGCGCTCACCTCGAGCGAGACGCTCTCGTTCCTAGACCTTGCTTGGGGACAACATCGATTCCGCCGCTTGACGGTTAGGACGCTCGACTTGCCCGGCTTTACGGGATACGGGCGGCGATCGGCCACGGCCAGCGTGGTTCGAATCGGAGACGGCGCTCCCGCGGCGGCTCGGTATGCCCGGCTGGCACGTCGCTCGCTCAAGCGCGCGACTGCTGCGGGCGCAACGGTCGAGTCGGCCGCCTCCGCGGACGCCTTTTGGAACGTGTACGTAGACGCGGCGGCAGAGAGACGCGTGATCTACCCGGAAGGGCTCATCCGGCGGCTCGTGGGCACCGGCGCAGCACGTGTTCACGCTGTGCGGCTCGGCGATCGGGTCGTCTCCTCACTGCTGACGCTGATCAGCGACTCACACTGGATGTGCTGGCTTGCCGGACAGACCTCCGAGGGACGGTCGATCGCCGCGAGCTACCTCGCCTACGACGCGCTCATCCGCGAGGCCCAAGACGCCGGCGTTCCGGCCGTGAATCTCGGGGCGAGCGTAGGCCGGGGCGCCGAATTCAAGCGGCACCTCGGAGCGGCGGACGTCGACATGTTCGAATGGCGGCGTGAGAGCGTGCGTGCCCGGGCGACCCGCCTCGCGGCAGGCGTGACATCGAGGCTGCCCCGTGCCCGGACGACGCGGCCGAGGGCGACATGACCGTGCCCCGTAACGAAGCCGGGCGGCCGTGGAACGAACTCGCTCGGCTCGACGGCCTGACGTCGGTGCTCGACCCGGCCGATGCCCGCGGCGGCAAGAACCGCCTGATCCATCGTGTTCACCTACGAGCGCTCTCGAAGGCTCTCGGTCCGGTGCGCGGCGAGCGGGCGCTCGACTTCGGTTGCGGCACCGGCCGCATTTCTTCGTGGCTCGTCAGGAACCGAGCCACCGTGGAAGGCGTCGACGCCACGGCTGAGATGGTGGATGTGGCTCGGGCGAACGTCTCCGGGGCTGCGTTCCACGTCATCGATGGATCAAGCCTGCCTTTCGAGCCCGAGCGCTTCGATGTCGTGATCAGCGTCTACGTCCTGCAGTACTACGTGACGAGGGACGAACACATCCTGCGAGAACTGACGCGTGTGCTGCGATCCGGCGGCCGGCTCGTGGCGATCGAGCAGGTGACCGATAGCGACATTGGCCGGGGGGCCTCGTCGGCCGAGTACCGGAGGAGCTTCGAGGCGGCCGGGCTGCAGGTCGTTCGAATCGATCCGGTTCGTCGATTCGACTCGAGGGTCGTCCACGTTGGGCAACGATTCCCGTTGCTGTCTCATCTGCCCGGGCTGGCTTCGCTTGCGATGCGCGAGGCGCGAAGCGTGGATATGTCGGCGCTCACCGGTGGGAGTTACGTCGACGCCTTGATCTGCACGCGCAAGCCGTAACCGCCGAGAGGAGCGCAGCCCGTGCGGCCTGCGTGACTAAGCTCCGCCGAGGCATGGCCAGCCAGCGCCGACGACCGCTCCACCGCAGGCCCAGCGTATGAAGGTGCTCGTTACAGGCGGAGCCGGTTTCATCGGCTCGCACCTTTGCGACCTCCTTCTGGACCGGGGCCACGAAGTCGTCTGCGTGGACGATCTCAGCAAGGGCCGGGTGGAGAACATCCAGGGCGCGGTCGAGCGATCGGGGTTCAGCTTCGAGCATCTCGACGTCCGGGATACCGGGCGCCTCCTCGAGGTCGGCGAGGGCATCGAGGCGGTCATTCATCTCGCCGCCTTCAAGATCCCACGCTACGAGAGCGCATTGCGGGTGCTCTCCGTGAATTACGAGGCAGGCCTCGCCGCACTCGAGCTCGCGCGCGCAAACGGGGCGAAGTTCGTTCTCGCGTCCACGTCCGACGTCTACGGAAAGAACCCGGACCTCCCGTTCCGCGAAGACAGCGATCTCGTTCTCGGCTCGAGCACGAGCCGACGCTGGGCTTATGCGATCTCGAAGCTGACGGACGAGCAGCTGGCCTTTGCCTATCAGGAGGATCACGGGTTACCGGTCGTCGTCCTCCGGTTCTTCGGGTCCTACGGCGAGCGCCAGTACCTCGATTGGTGGGGAGGGCCGCAAGGTGTCTTTCTGAACGCGATCACCCACGACGAGCCCATCGAGCTGCACGGCGGGGGCCGGCAGACGCGGTCCTTCGTCCACGTATCCGACCTTGTCGAAGGAGTCGCGCGTGCGCTCGAGGCCCCTGCCGCAGACGGGGAGATCATCAACATCGGGACGGCGGAGGAGATATCGATTGCGGCGTTGGCCGAGCTCATGTTCGAGCTGTCGGGCAAGTCCGGAAGACCTCGGTTCGAAGTGGTTCCGTACGAATCGTTGGCCCGGAACTACGAGGACCCGCAGCGGCGCGTCCCCGACCTGGCCAAGATGGAACGAGTCCTGGGGTTGACACCCCGCGTGAGTCTCCGAGACGGGATTACGCGGCTGTGGGACTGGTATCGGCGCCTGCCCGAGGTAACCGCGCGGCCGCCTGGGGCAGCCGGTTGACCGCGCCCAGTTCCGAAGACGTTCTCGACGACCTGTCTCTGAGCGAGACCGAGCCACCCGCGAGGGTGATCGCCAATTCGGCCTGGTCTTTGCTCGCGCAGGGGGTTACGGCGGTCGTCGGCGGCTTGGTCGGGGTCTACGCCGTCCGCAGCTTCACGCCTGCCGAATGGGGCCACTACGCAACTGCCCTCGCGTTGATCGCCCTGTTCATGGTCCTGTCGAGCGCCGGGGTTGGGCCGCAGGCGCTGCGGGCGATGACAGCCGATCGTGGGCGCCAGGGCGAGACGTTGGGTGTCGCGCTCCAGGCTCTGGCCTGGGCGTCCTGTATCGCAGCCGTGGTGCTGATCGCCGTGATCCCTGCGCTCGGGTACCCGCAGCAGGTTCTCGTGCTCGTCGTCGTTTTCGCCCCGCTGCTCCTCCTGGATCCGGTCCTGGCGACCCTGACCGCTGCATTCAACGCCCGCTCGCAGCTCGCTTTCACTGCGTGGTACCAGCTGGTGCAGTGCTTCGTGAGCGCGGGGATCGCCGTGGCCGTCATTGCGGGAGGCCAGAGCATCGTCGGCCTCGCGTTCGCAGCGCTCGCGGCTGACCTGTGCGCCATCCTCGTGGCGCTCGCCCTTGTGAGAACGAAACTGCGACTGTCCCCTCGTCTCGGGCAGCCGCCGCGACGCGCATTTTCGTTCCTCAGGACGGCTTTGCCGATCGGAGGAATCGGCCTCGTCGGCATCGTCTACGACCGCGTCGACACGCTCATGCTCTCCGTCCTTTCGAGCGCGACGAGCGTCGCCCGCTACAACGTGCCGTTCGGGTTCGTCCGGCTCTCGTGGCTCGTCCCGTCGGTCATCTCTGCGGCGTTCTTCCCTCTGCTGAGTCGCAGGATCAGCTCGGAAGGTCCGGCGGTTGCAGCGCCTGTCTTCTTCCTGATGGTCAGGGTCTTCCTGTTCCTGAGCGTGCCGATCTCACTCGCACTTGCCGTGTCGAGTCCTACGCTTCTGCCCGCTGTGTTCGGGCCTTCCTACGCGGCATCGGCGCCCGTGCTGCAGATCCTGGCCTGGACCTCCGTTTTCGGATTCCAGAATTACCTCCTCTGGTACGGATTGCTCGCCGTCCATCGCGAGAAGAGCGTGCTGAAGATCCAGGTGCTCGGACTCGTCGTCAACGTCGCGGTCAACGCCTGGGCGATCCCGCGCTACGGTCCGAGTGGTGCGGCTGCCGCGCTCGTGGCATCCGATCTCGTCGTCGTGATGGGGCAAGTCGTCGTACTGCAGCGACGGCTCTTTTCCGTGCCGTATAGGCAGATCCTGACGAAGCCGCTGCTGGCCGCCGCCGCTGCCGTGCCGGTGGCTGTGGTCGTCGCGATGTGGAGTCCGATCGGCGGAGCGCTCCTGGGAGCGGCCGCGTACGTCGCGTTGCTTCTCGTCCTCGGCTACATCACCGCGACGGAGTGGAAGCCCATCACGTCGCGCATCGCCTGGCCGCGACTGCAGCTGAGGCGGGCAGGTTGACCGACAGCTCGCCCGGGCGCCGCTCGATCCTCATCCTCAGCCCGTGGCCTTCGCTCTTCTCGATGGGCCGCGGAGGCACGCCGATCACAGCCGATCTCGTCGAGGCGCTGCTGGCGGCCGGCTACACGCTCGACTTCGTCGCGCCGGAGAATCCCGTGTGGAACTGGATGCCGGATCACGAGCGGCTGCGTGTCCACCGGTTTCGCGATCCCGGGGCGTTCGTCCCCGGCCATCTCGGGCGATCTGTCGCCTTGCTGTTGCGCACGGTGAAGCTGACCCTCAAGTCACTTGGAGTCGCGCGGGGCCATGGGCGCCCGGGGCTCGTCTACGCGTTCTCCTCGCATGCGATTCCCGCGGGCGTGTGCTGCGGCATGCTCTTTCGGCGCCCGACGATCGGTGCGCTCTTCGGGACCTTCTTGTACCCCTATCTCGGGCGGCGGGTGGAATTACTTCGCCGAGTCGACGAGGTTCTCGCCTTCAAGGCTCCACTGGACCGCTTGGTGATTCTCAATGACGGGACCCGTGGAGACGAGGTTGCTCGCGCGCTCCGGGTGCCGGAGGAGCGGCTCCGTTTCTGGATGCACGGGCTCGACCTCGACGCGTGCTCCGCCGCGATGGGCGCAAGCGCTCGGTCCGAGCTCGGCCTCTCGGAGCGGCCGCTCGTCGTCTCGACAAGTCGACTCGTCGGCTGGAAGCACGTCGAACGGATACTCCGTGCGGCTCCTGCGGTCCTGACGGAGTGCCCCGACGCAGAGTTCGCCATCTCGGGAGAGGGCCCGGAGCGTGAGGCTCTCGAAGACCTCGCGCGGGAGCTCTCGATCGATCACGCAGTCCGCTTTCTCGGTCCGCTCGATCGCGACGTGAACCTGAGGCTGATCGCGTCCGCGGATGTGTTCTGCGCGCTCTACGACTTCTCGTGTGTCGGCGTCGCCCTGCTCGAAGCGCTCGGTTGCGGAGTTCCGGCAGTTGTGGCCGATACGGGCGCAACGCGGGACTTCGTCGAGGACGGGGTGAACGGGTTCGTCGTGCCGCCGGACGACACGAGTGCGACTGCCGTCGCAATCGGTCGCCTTCTCGCCGACGGCGAGCTTCGAGCCCGCCTCGGTCGGGAGGCACGGCTGCGCGCAGAGGAGCGCTTTCTCCGCCCGGAAGAACGGAGCGCTCTCGAACTCGAGACGATTGCCGACCTCGCGGACGTCAAGAGGCGCGCGGGGTAGGGTCCGAAATCGACGTGATCGCCGATCCGGACACAGCGTGGGCCGGCCGCTCGGTACTCGTCACGGGGGCGGGCGGCTTCATCGGCAGCCACCTCGTCGAGCTCCTCGTGGCGCGCGGCGCGACAGTGCGCGGCTTCGTCCGCTACACCTCGAGGGGAGATCGCGGCTGGCTCGACCGCCTCGAACCGTCGACCCAGGACGAGGTCGATGTCTTCCCCGGCGATCTCGTCAACCCCGAAGCGGTCGCGGGCGCAGTCGCCGGCTGCGAGGTCGTCCTCCATCTCGGCGCCCTGATCCCGATCCCGTACTCCTACCGGCATCCGCGCGAGTTCGTCGCCGCCAACGTCGTCGGAACGCTGAACGTGCTCGAGGCTGCACGCAGGGCCGATGTGCGTCGCATCGTCCAGGTCTCCTCGAGCGAGGTGTACGGCACCGCGCAAACCATCCCGATGCCCGAGGAGCATCCCCTCCACCCGCAGTCCCCGTACGCCGCGAGCAAGGTCGGCGCCGACCAGCTCGCGCTCAGCTATGCCCACTCGTTCCAGCTCCCGGTCGTGGTCGCGCGCCCCTTCAACACCTTTGGCCCACGCCAGTCGGCTCGCGCCGTGATCCCCACGATCGTCACGCAGGCGCTGACCCGTGACCGCATCGAGCTCGGCGCGGTCGATCCGATCCGGGACTTCCTCTACGTTGCGGACACAGTCGAGGGGCTGGCGCGCTGCGCCGAGGCCGAGGACCTCGTCGGCGAGGTGCTCAACCTCGGAACCGGCCGGGAGCACGCGGTCCGGGAGGTCGTCGACCTCGTGTTCTCGGCCATCGGCAGGGAGTTGCCGGTCGAAGTTGCCGAGGAACGGCTGCGCCCTTCGGACAGCGAGGTCGACCGGCTCTGCGCGTCGGTCGACAAGGCCCGTACGCGTCTCGGCTGGGAAGCCAAGGTTCCCTTCGAGGAGGGTCTGCGGCGCACGATCGACTGGCTTGCCGAGTCGCTCGACGCCTACCGGGCCGAGTTGTACGGCATCTGATGGAGGACGTCGTCGTTCTCGCCGGCGGGACGGGCACGCGGCTGCGGCCGTACACAACCGTGCTGCCGAAGCCGCTGATGCCGGTCGGCGACATGCCCGTGCTCGAAATCCTGCTCCGCCGCCTCGCGGCCGCCGGCCTCCAGCGCGTCAACCTTGCGGTCGGCCACCTGGCCGAGCTGATCGAAGCGTACTTCGGCGACGGCCGTCGTTTCGGGGTCGAGCTCGTCTACTGGCGAGAGGACGAGCCGCTCGGCACCGCGGGCCCGATCGCCGGCATGGGGCTCGACGGCGAGCAGGTGCTCGTCATGAACGGCGACCTCCTGACGACACTCGACTTCGCGCCGCTCCTCGAGGAGCACCGCGCGAGCGGAGCGGCTGCGACGATCGCCGTCCTCCCGCGAGAGGTGTCGATCGACTTCGGCGTCGTGCGCCTGGAAGGCGACACGGTGGCCGCGTTCGAGGAAAAGCCCGTGCTGAGCTACAACGTCAGCATGGGCGTCTACGTGTTCGAGCGCCGCGTCGTGGAGCTGATTCCGGCCGGCGAGCGGTTCGATTTCCCGGACGTCCTCCACGCCGTTCTCGCGCGCGGCTGGCCGGTGCACGCGCATCGCTTCGACGACTTCTGGCTCGACATCGGCCGTCGCGAGGACTACGAGCTCGCACTCGACAGTTTCGCCGCCGTCCGCGACAGGCTCCTCCCGCCGGGATGACCACCGCCCCGCCCTGGCGGATCGTGCTCGCGGACGTCGTCCTCGACGAACGCGAGCGGGCGGCGGTGGACGATGTCCTCCGCAGCGGCTGGCTCAGCATGGGCCCGATCACCGAGCAGTTCGAGACGGCGTTCGCCGAGCGCGTTCCCGGGGATGCGGTCGCGGTCACCAACGGGACGGCGGCACTTCATCTTGCCGCCGCCGCACTCGGTATCGGCCCGGGTGACGAGGTGATCTGTCCTACGCTCACCTTCGTCGCCACCGCAGCCGCGATGGCACAGGCCGGCGCCAAGGTGTGCCTCGCGGACTCGACCTCGCTCGACGACTTCGCAATCCACCCCGACGAGATCGAGCGTCTCGTCACGCCGCGGACGAAGGCCGTCGTGGTCGTTCACTACGGAGGCGCACCGGTGGACATGGGTGCGATCCGCGCGGTCGCCGAGCAGCACGGACTGCTCGTGATCGAGGACGCTGCGCATGCGCTCGGCTCGGAGCTCGACGGCTCGGCATGCGGCAGCCTCGGCGATGCCGGCTGCTTCAGCTTCTTCCCCAACAAGAACGTGACCACCGGCGAGGGCGGCATGACGGTCTTCCGCGACCACCAGGCGGCCGAGAGAGCCCGGCTGCTCCGCTCGCACGGCATGACGACCCTGACGTGGGACCGCCACCGCGGCCACGCCAGCGGCTACGACGTCGTCGAGTTCGGATTCAACTACCGGCTCGACGAGCCGCGTGCGGCACTCGGGCTCGTCCAGCTCTCGCGGATCGACGAGCTGAACGCCGTACGCGCGCGGCTCGCCGCGCGCTACCGCGCGAAGCTCGCCGGCAGCTCGTTCACCGTGCCCGCGCTGGGCGGCCGCGGCACCTCGGCCCACCACCTCGCGGTCGCGCTGGCACCGTCGCCCGAGGAGCGCGAGCGAGCGCGAGAGCGGCTGCGCGAGCAGCGGATCCAAACGAGCGTCCACTACCCGCCGATCCACCGCTTCAGCCGCTATCGCAGCGAGGGTGGCACCCTGCCGGTCGCGGAGGAGATCGCCGACCGGGTGCTCACGCTGCCACTCCACCCAAAGATGACGGAGTCGGACGTGGACGGGGTCTGCGCCGCGCTCCTCGAGGCCTGAGCGCCACAACAATGCGGATCGCGCTCTGCGCCGACGGGCGGTCCACCCACACGCAACGTTGGGCGAACGGGGTCTCGGAGCGGGGTCACGACGTCGCTCTCGTCTGGATCAAGAGTGAGTTCACGAGCAGCGATCTCTCGAGCTTTCGTCCCTCGATCACCCACCACGTGCTCGATCCTTCCACCCCGCGGCGCCCGTGGAGACTGCCCCGCACCCTCCTGGAGACCCGTCGACTGGCGGCGAAGCTGCGGCCGGATCTCGTGCACGGTCTCTACCTCACCGGCTACGGCTGGATGGCTCACGATCTCGGCGTTCGTCCGCTCGTGCTGAGCGCACTGGGATCCGACGTCCTCGCCCTCGATCCGCGTCGCGGTGTCGGGGGGCCCGTTCAGCATCGCCTGGGGGCTCGTTATGTCGCGCATCGCACGCGCGGTGCCGTGTCCGCCTCGGATCTCGTGCTCACCGACTCCGTGTCCCTCGCGGAAAGCGTGCGCCGCCGGGTCCGCGACGCGGAGATCCGCATCATCCGGTTCGGCGTCGAGATCGGTGGGCCTCCGCCCGACGCGCGAGGGCGCTGGCGCCAACACGTCGGCGTGGACGAGGACGCATTCGTGCTCCTCACTTCGCGCTTGGTGCGGCCCAACTACAACATCGACACGATCGTCCGGGCTCTGCCCCAGATCCGCGCCCGGTGTCCAGGCGCCGTTCTCGTGCTCAAGGAGTTTCCGCGCTTCTCGGACCCCGAGTACCGGCTGGCGTGTCTGCAACTGGCCGACTCCCTGGGCGTCCGCGACGCTGTCCGAGTCATCGGCGAGCTCGACCGCGGCGATTTGCTCGAGCTCTACGCAATGGCCGACGCATACGTGTCGGTCCCGACCACGGACGGAACCGCTGTGTCGGTGCTCGAGGCGATGGCCGCAGGTGTCGCGGTGATCGCCACCGACGCCCCCGGCATCGACCCGACCATTCTCAACAGCGAGTCTGCGCTGCTCGTTCCGGTGCGTGACGTCGACGCTCTGGCGGGAGCGGTCGCGAAGCTCTTCGACGAGCCGGCTGCGAGGCGCCGACTGACTGAGCGCGCACAGGAGGTCGTCCGACGTCATGCCGATTTCGATCGCGAGCTCGACCGCGCGGTGTCACTGTACGAACAGCTGCTGGCGGAGACCGGCTAGGGGCGCCGGCAGCCGCCGCGATGAGGAGACAGCTACCGTGAAACGTCGTGCTGGACGTCGTGATCGTGTCGTACCGCAGCCGCCAGATGCTGCGTGGGTGCCTGGAATCGCTGCGTGCGTACCCACCCGTCGGCGGGCTACGGATCACGGTCGTGGACAACGCCTCCGGTGACGGGACCGCGGATGTCGTCCGCGAGTTCCCCGAGGTCAGGCTGATCGAGCTCGAAGAGAACGTCGG
>DASTZY010000221.1:0-9104 GCA_035764085.1 Gaiellaceae bacterium | reverse complement strand
TTCGCGCACGCGCTCTGTAGCGTTCGCCACCATGGCGACGGGTGACGACCTTCGTGCGCTGATGCGGCTCTGGCCGCACGGCGTCTCGATCCTCAGCGTCGACGTCGAGGGCGACCGGATGGGCGTCACGGTCTCCTCGCTGGTCTCGCTCTCCCTCGAGCCCCCGCTGGTCGGCGTCTCGATCGGCAAGGAGGCGTCCTGCTACGAGCTCCTGCGGAGCGCCGGTCGCTTCGCCGTCAGCCTCCTCGGCGCCGAGCAGGAGGAGCTCGCGCGCCGCTTCGCCGCCGGCTACCCGCCGATCGTCCACTGGCAAGGCGTCCCGACCCGCGAGGGACAGGTCGCGCCCCTGATCGAGGGAGCCCTCGGCTGGATCGAGGCCGAGACGCTCACCGAGGCCGACGCCGGCGACCACACCTTCTTCATCGCCGACGTCCTCTCCATCCAGCACGGCCCATCCCACCACGCGCTCGTCTACCGCGAGAGCACGTACCACTCGGTGTGAGCGTAGGCTCGACGGAGCTCACCAGGGAGCGCAGGCAGCGGCTTGGCCGGCGCCGGAGCGGAAAATGACGGAGGCGGTGGTCTTCGACCTCGACGGCGTGCTGCTCCAGTCGGAGGAGGTCTGGGACGCCGTCCGCGAGCGGTACGTGCGCGAGCGTGGCGGTCGGTACGACGAGGAGGTGCAGCGGGCGATGATGGGGATGTCCGCGCCCGAGTGGTCGCGCTACCTGCACGACGAGGCCGGAGTCCCGGAGGGCCCGGAGGAGATCAACCGTGCGGTCGTGGAGTGCGTGCTCGAGGAGTACCGGCGCGACCTGCCGCTCCTGCCCGGCGCGGTCGAGGCCGTGCGGCGGGCGGCCGACGCGTTCCCGCTCGCCCTTGCCTCGTCGTCCAACCGCGCGGTCTTCGAAGCCGTCCTCGAGCGCGCCGGGCTCACCGAGCTCTTCCGGGCCACGGTCTCCTCGGAAGAGGTCGCGCGCGGCAAGCCCGCGCCGGACGTCTACCTGGAGGCGGCGCGGCGGCTGGGTGTCGCGCCGGAGGGGTGCGCCGCGGTCGAGGACTCCCACGCCGGGATCCGCTCCGCGGAGTCGGCGGGGATGCGCGTCGTGGCGATCCCGAACGCGAGCTATCCGCCGGACGAGGAGGCGCTCGCGCTCGCCGACGCCGCCGTCGCCTCGCTCGCGGAGCTCACCGTCGAGGTGCTCCGAGGCTAGAGAACCTGCTCGCCGCGCGCGTTGAAGGCGCGGATGCCGGGCGCGATCGCGGGGTCGAAGTCCTCGCGGAACAGCGTGAAGATCGTGACGTCGCGCAGCGGCCCGCCCGCGCGGCCCGGCAGGCGGCGCTTCAGGGTCGCCTCCGCCGCGTAGCCGAGCTTCAGCGGTACGTCGATGCTCGCCTCGTTGTCCGGATCGATCCGGATCTCGATCCGGTCGGCTCCGCAGATCTCGAAGCCGACGCGCGTCAGCGCCGCAGTCGACTCCGTGACGAAACCCTGTCGCGTCGCGCTTGCGCGGATGAAATAGCCGATCTCCAGCCCGCCGGGCTCGACCCGCGGATGGAGGCCCGAGCCGCCGAGCTGCTCGGTCTCGTCGGTGGCGAAGATCCCCATGACGAAGTTCCGCCCCATGTCGAACTCGGCGCGGAAGGACTTGAGCAGATCGGTCTTCTCCTCGAGCGTCTGCGGCTCGCCCTCCACCCACGGCATCCACGGCCGCAGGTGGTCGAGGCTCGAGTCGATCGCCTCCTTGATCAGCGGCGCGTCGCCCGGCTCGTAGCAGCGGATCACGAGCCGCTCCGTCTCGATCCGGTACGGAGCGGGCGGCCCCTCCCAGCTCACGCCACCCGGCCGATCAGCACGCAGCCGTTGTGTCCCCCGAGGCCCATCGCGTTCGAGAGCGCCACCTCGACCTGCACCTTCCGCGCCTCGTTCGGGACGTAGTCGAGGTCGCACGCGGGATCGGGGTGGACGTAGTTCATCGTCGGCGGCAGGACGCCGTCGCGCACGGCGAGGACGCACATCATCGCCTCGATCGCGCCCGCGGCGCCGAAGCAGTGGCCGGTGACTGACTTCGTCGAGGAGACGGCGAGGCGGTACGCGTGCTCTCCGAAGACCTCCTTGATCGCGCGGGTCTCGGCCGCGTCGCCGAGCGGTGTCGAGGTGCCGTGGGCGTTGACGTAGCCGACCTGCTCGGGCTCGACGCCGGAGCGTGCGAGCGCGCGGCGCATCATCTCCGCGACTCCGACGGACTCGGGATCGGGCTGCGCGAGGTGGTGGGCGTCGTTCGACATCCCGTAGCCGAGGATCTCGGCGTAGACCGTCGCGCCGCGGCGCTCGGCCGCCTCCAGCTCCTCGAGCACGAGGACGCACGCGCCCTCCCCCATCACGAAGCCGGCGCGCGTCGCGTCGAACGGCCGGGACGCCCGCGGCGGGTGCTCGTCCTCGGCCGCGAGCCCGCGCATCGCGCAGAAGCCCGCCAGGACCAGCGGATGGAGGCATGCCTCGGCGCCGCCGGCGACGACGGCGTCGGCGTCGCCGCGCTTGATCACCTCCGCCGCCTCGCCGACCGCCGTCGACCCCGTCGCGCAGGCGGAGATCGGCGCGTAGTTCGGCCCACGGAAGCCGAGGTCGATCGCCAGCTGCCCGCTCGCGGTGTCGACGAGCACGTTCGGGAGGAAGGTGGGCGAGACGCGATCGGGCCCGCGCTCGCGCAGCGTGTCGTGCTCGTCCATGAGCTTGATGAAGCCGCCGATCGCGGTGCCGAAGAGAATCCCGACGCGGTCGGCCGGGTACGCGCCGTCGAGCCCGGCGTCGGCGACGCCCTCCCGTGCGGCGCCCAGCGCGAGCAGCACGTTGCGGTCGAGCCGCCGCGCGTCCTTCGGCGAGGCGACCTGGGTCGGGTCGAAGTCCTTCACCTCCGCCGCGATCCGCACCGGGTACTCGCTCGCGTCGAAGGAGCGGATGAAGTCGATGCCGCTCTCGCCCGCCACGGCGGCGCGCCACGTCGCTGGCGCATCGGCGCCGATCGGCGTCACGGCGCCGAGCCCGGTCACGACCACCCGCCGCATCCCGCGAAGTTAGACGCGGAGAGCGCCTGCGGGTTGCGGCTACGCGGTCTCCGCTACGCGGTCTCGGCGACGGCTGCGTCGAGGAGAACCGCGTAGACCGTCGTCGGCTCGGTCTTGCCCTTCATGAGCAGCTCGCCCTGTGGCTCGACCGCGATTCCCTCGCCGAGTCCCTGCCGCGTGTTCTCGTCGATCAGGATCGGCCGGCAGAGCTCCTTGGTGTGCGCCTCGAGGCGGGCGGCGACGTTGACGGTGTCGCCGACGCACGTGTAGGTCGCCCGGTTGTTCGTGCCGGTGTAGCCCGCGACGACCCGGCCGGACGCGATGCCCACGCCGATCTCGATCTGCACCTTGCCGCTCGCCGCCTGCTCCTCGTTGAACAGCCGGATCAGCTCGACCATCTGCCGCGCCGCGAGAACGGCGCCCTGACGGTGGTCGTCCCGGGGCACCGGCGCGCCGAAGATCGCCATCAGGCCGTCGCCGATCATCTGGTTGACGATCCCGCCCTCGCCCCCGATCGCGTCCATCATCAGCGTGTAGTAGTCGTTGAGCAGCTCGATCGTCTCGGCGGGCTCACGCGACTCCGAGATCGTCGTGAAGGAGCGGATGTCGCAGAACAGCGCCGAGGCCTCCACGTACCGGCCGCCGAGCGAGAAGCCCGACGTGAGCAGGTCCTCCGCCACCTCCTTCGTGGCGAACTTGCTGATCAGCTCCCGCTGCTGGTCGCGCAGCCGCTTCTTCTCGAGGCTCGCGTTGATCCGTGCGTTCAGCAGGACCGGGTTGACCGGCTTTGTCAGGTAGTCCTCGGCGCCCATCTCGAGGCACCGCACGACGCTGTCGAGCTCGTCGAGCGCCGACGTGACGATCACGGGGATCTCGCGGAGATGCGGGTCGTCCTTCAGCTTCGCGAGCACCTCGTAGCCGTCGAGCTCGGGCATGAGGACGTCGAGCAGGAGCAGGTCGAACCGCTGCCCGCGCAGGAGGTCGAGCGCCTCGCCGCCGTGCTCCGCGAAGGCGACGGTGTGGCCGTCGGCCTCGAGGCCGCGCGCGAGCAGGAGCCGGTTGACGCGGTTGTCGTCGGCGATCAGGATCGTGCCGGCCGCGGGAGCCGGAAGGCTCACGAGACGGGCTCCGAGCGGAGGGCGGAGAGGGCTTCCTCGAGCGGGCCGTACTCCTGCTCGATCCGGTCCACGAGTTGGGAGGCGCCGTCGAGCTCGCCGGACTTGGCCCGCTGCTCGAGCGTCCGGCAGAGCTCCGCGAACCCCGCGGCGCCGAGCGTCGCGCCGTTCGACTTCAGTGTGTGCGCCGCGCGCCGCAGCTCCTCGTTGCTCTGCTCCTCGAGCGAACGGCGCAGGGTCGCCAGCAGCTCCGGCGCGTCCGCGAGGAAGGCGTCGACCACCTCGCCGAGGAAGTCGTCCCCGCCGAGGTCGCGCAGGTTCTGCAGCGCGTCGTCGTCGAGACTGACGGGGCCGGCGCGACCGGCGCCGTCGCCGTGCGCCAGCGGCTTCGCGCGCTTCAGTGCCGCGACGAGCTCCTCGGAGCGGATCGGCTTGGCCACGTAGTCGTTCATGCCGGCCGCGAAGCACGCCTCGCGGTCCTCGGGGAGCGCGTTCGCCGTCATGGCGATGATGTGGGGCCGGGTCTCCGCCGGCCAGCGCTCGACGATCTGCCGGGTCGCGTCGAGCCCGTCGAGCTCCGGCATCTGCACGTCCATCAGGACGACGTCGTACGGCTGCCGCTCGAGCGCCTCGATCGCCTCGCGCCCGTTCCCGGCGACGTCGGCGCGGTAGCCGAGCTGCTCGAGCAGGCGCAGCGCCACCTTCTGGTTCATCGCGTTGTCCTCGGCGAGCAGGATCCGCAGGGCGGACCTCGCGTGCTTTCCGTCGGTCACGGGCTCGACCTCCTCCTGTCCGGCGCCTGTGAGCAGCTGCAGAAGCGTGTTGTAGAGCTGCGAAGCCTTGAGCGGCTTGGAGAGCTGGGCCGAGAAGACGTTGCCCGACTCCGCCTGGGGCAGCCGGCCCAGCGAGGTGAGGAGGAGCAGCGGGAGCTCGTCCGCGCTCCGCCGGCTCCGGATCTCGCCCGCGAGGGCGAGCCCGTCCATGCCCGGCATCATCATGTCCAGCACGGCGACGTCGAACGGCTCGCCGGCCTCGATCAGCTCGAGCGCGGCCTCGGGCAGCTCCACGGCGACCGGCTCCATTTCCCACGACCGCGCGTGGCGCGTGACGATCTCGCGGTTCGTCGCGTTGTCGTCGACGATCAGGATCCGCTTGCCGGCGAGGTGATGGATGCCGTCGGCGAGCGAGATCCTCTCCGGGACTTCGGCCGCGGCGGCAGGCAGCGTGATGCCGAAGGTCGAGCCCTTCCCCTCCTCGCTCTCGACCTCGATCGTCCCGCCCATCAGCTCGACGAGGCGCTTCGAGATCGCGAGCCCGAGGCCGGTGCCCCCGAAGCGGCGCGTCGTCGACGCGTCCACCTGGCTGAAGGACGTGAAGAGCTGGTCCATCCGGTCGGCGGGGATCCCGATCCCTGTGTCGCGGACCGCGAGCTCGAGGCGGTACGAGTCCGGCCCGGTCTCCTCGGCGTCCACGAGCACGACGACCTCGCCGCGCTCCGTGAACTTGACCGCGTTGGAGAGGAGGTTGAGCAGCACCTGCCGCAGCCGCGCCTCGTCGCCGACGATGCCCACGGGCGCGGCCTCGTCGATGAGGCAGCCCAGCTCGAGCTCCTTCTCCCAGGCGCGCGGCGCGACGATGTCCAGCGCGCCCTCGACGCAGTCGCGCAGGTTGAACGGCTCCCGCTCGAGATCGAGCTTGCCGGCCTCGATCTTCGAGTAGTCGAGGATGTCGTCGATCACGTGCAGGAGGGCGTCGCCGCTCGAGTGGACGACCTCGGCGAACTCCCGCTGCTCGGGGGTCAGCTCGGTGCCGAGCAGGAGGTCGGTCATGCCGATCACGGCGTTCATCGGAGTCCGGATCTCGTGGCTCATCGTGGCGAGGAAGGCGCTCTTCGCCTGCGTCGCAGCCTCCGCCTCCTGCCGAGCGCGCTGGAGCTCGGTGACGTCGTGGTAGACGCCGAGGAAGCCTGCGCGCTCGCCGTCCACGGTCAGCGGCACGAGCATCAGCTCCACGTCGACCATGGTCCCGTCCCTCTTGCGCCGCCGCGTGATCCGCTGCGAGCGGCCCTCCCGCAGCGCCTCCTCGGTGACCTCGCGTCCCTCCTCGCGCCCGGTCTCGCCGAAGACGAGGTCGTCGACCGGACGGCCGAGTGCCTCCTCCGCCGAGTAGCCGAACAGGTCCGCCGCCGCCGGGTTCCATTCCGTCACCCGCTCCTCGGCGTCGAGCACGACGACCGCGGCGGGAGTGATCGAGACGAGCGACTCGAGGTAGCCGCGCTGCCGCTCCACCTCGGTGAACAGGCGCGCGTTCTGGATCGCGACGCCGACGTTGGACGCGATCGTGCCGAGCAAGCGGACGTCCGCCTCCTCGAAGCGGCCCTCCTCCTCGACGCTCTGCACGCTGATGACGCCGATCGATCGCTCGCCCACCACGATCGGAACGCCGAGGTACGAGAGGGAGGGCGTGCCGATGGTGGCTTGCCCCTCGTAGTGCTCCTTCCGGTTGAGCAGCAGCGGCTCCCGCGTCCGGAGGATCTGCGAGGTGAGCCCTTCCCCGAAGGCTATGGGGGGCTCGGGCCGGCGCTCGCCGGTCTCGTAGTAGTAGACGAACTCGATCCGGTCGGTAGCCCGCTCGTGGAGCGCCACGTAGGCGATGTCGGCGTCGAACGTCTCGCGCACCTGCTCGCCGACCAGCTCGATCAGCGCGTCGAGGTCGAGCTGCGACGAGAGCGCCCGGCCGACGCTGTCCACCGTCGCGAGCTCCGCGACGCGCTGGCGCGTCTCGTGGACGAGGCGAGCGTTTTCGAGCGCCACGCTCAGGCTGCCGGCCAGCGTCTCCAGCAGCTGCTGATCCGACGCGCCGAACGCGTGCTCGCGGTCGACGTCCTGGAGCGAGATCGTCCCGGTCGCCCGGCCGCCGGTGACGAGCGGGACGATGAGGAGCGACTTCGCCGGCTCGCCGACGATCCGGAGCTCCACGCCTCTTCGCTCGGCCTCGCCGAGCACGTCCTCGTTGATCAGCAGCGACTCGCGCGTCTCGAGCACGTTCTTGAGGAAGCCCCACGGGGCCATCGGCTCCCACTGCTGCCGCTCGCCGCGCTCGATCGCATACGGGACGACCGCCTGGCCGCTCGCCTCGTCGAGCATGATGATCATCGCGGCCTGGGAGTCGAAGACCTCCTTGATCTTGTCGCCGACGGCGTCGTAGATCGCCTGCTGGTCGAGCTCACCCGCGATCGCCTCCTGCACCCCGTTGATCAGCGCCAGCTCCGCGTTGCGCTGCCGCGTCTCGTGCACGAGGCGCGCGTTCTCCAGCGCCACGCTGAGGCTCCCGGCGAGCGTCTCGAGCAGCTGCCTGTCCGATTCCTCGAAGGCGTGCTCGCGATCGATGTTCTGGAGGGAGATCACCCCCGTCGCCTTGCCGCCGGTGACGAGCGGTACGAACAGGACCGACTTCGCCCCGGCGCCGGCGTCGACGGAGCTCCCGTGTTTCTCGGCCTCGACCCCGAGGTTCTCGACGAGCAGCAGCGTCTCCCTGGTCTCGAGCACGTGCTTCGAGAACCCGCCCGGTAGCCGGGGCTCCACCTGGAACCGCTCTCCCTGCTCGAGGACGTACGGGTCGTGGAGAAGCCCCGTCGACTCGTCGAGGATCGAGATGACGACGGCCTGCGCGTCGAAGACCTCCTGGATCTTGTCGCCGACCGCGTCGTAGATCGCCTGCGAATCGAGCTCGCCCGCGATCGCGTCCTGCACGCTGTTGATCAGCGCCAGCTCCGCGTTCCGCTGCCGCGTCTCGTCCACCAGCCGCGCGTTCTCCAGCGCCACGCTCAGGCTGCCCGCCAGCGTCTCCAGCAACTGCTGGTCCGAATCGCCGAACGCGTGCGTGCGATCGACGTTCTGCAGCGAGATGACGCCGGTCGCCTTGCCTCCGGTCACGAGCGGGACGAACAGGCTGGACTTCGGCCACTCGCCGGCCAACAGCGTGCTTCCGTACTTCTCGGTCGCGGCATCCACGTCGGTGAACAACAACGACTCGCCCGTGTCCAGCACGTGCTTCGAGATGCCCTCGGGCGGCCCAGGGTCCGCCTGCAACCGCTCGCCGCGCTCGATGATGTACGGAAAATCCACGAGGCCCGTCGCCCCGTCGAGCCTCGAGATGAAGACGGCCTGCGCGTCGAAGACCTCCTGGATCTTGTCGCCGACCGCGTCGTAGATCGCCTGCTGGTCGAGCTCGCCGGCGATCGCGTCCTGCACGCTGTTGATCAGCGCCAGCTCCGCGTTCCGCTGCCGCGTCTCGTCCACCAGCCGCGCGTTCTCCAGCGCCACGCTCAGGCTCCCGGCCAGCGTCTCCAGCAGCTGCCGGTCCGACTCGGCGAACGCGTGCTCGCGATCGACGTTTTGCAGGGAGATCACACCGGTCGCCTTTCCGGCTACGACGAGCGGGACGAAGAGCACCGACTTCGGCTCCTCGCTGCCCTCGATGACGTCGCTCCCGTACTGCGCTGCCGCAGCCTTGACGTTCTCGACGACCAGCAGCGACTGACGGGTCTCCAGCACGTACTTCGAGAAGCCGCCCGGCGTCCACGGCTCGCCTCGCCACCGCTCGCCTCGCTCGATGAGGTAGCGGTCGTACAGGAGGCCCGTCGCGTCGTCGAGCATCGAGATTCCCACGGCCTGGGCGTCGAAGACGTCCCGGATCCTGTCGCCCACGGCGTCGTAGATCGCCTGCTGGTCGAGCTCGCCCGCGATCGCCTCCTGCACGCTGTTGATCAGCGCCAGCTCGGCATTCCGCTGCCGCGTCTCGTGCACCAGCCGTGCGTTCTCGAGCGCGACGCTCAGGCTCCCGGCGAGCGTCTCGAGCAACTGCTGGTCGGACTTGCCGAACGCGTGCTCGCGGTCGACGTTCTGCAGCGAGAGCACGCCG
>DASTZY010000220.1:0-6989 GCA_035764085.1 Gaiellaceae bacterium | reverse complement strand
ATTCGGGCTCCAGGCGATCGAGGCGTCGGTCGGCATCGGCGTCGGGCTCCTCTTCCTGGCCCGCGAGGGGCTCTCGTTCGCGATGCTGCGCGTGATGCCCACGGCGAACCAGGCCGAGCTGCCGTCGGAGGAGGCGGACGCGGACGACGATCGCTCAGCGAAGCACGCGGCGGCCGGCTAGCCGTCGGCGGCGGCGGGAGGCCGCGACTGCTCCGCGCGGCGCGCGAGCTCCTCGACCCGCCCCTCGGCGGCATCGAGCTTCTGCCGGCAGAAGGCGTAGAGCTCCTCGCCGCGTTCCCACAGCTTCAGCGCCTCGTCGAGCGGCGCCTGCCCATGCTCGAGGCGCTCGACGATCTGCTCGAGCTCGGCCTGGGCCTGCTCGAAGGTCGGCTCGCCGGCTTCGGTCACGGCGACACATCCTCGACGCGTGCGCCGAAGCCGCCGTCGGCGAGCGTCACGTCGACGTGCGCGCCGGGGGAGACATCGCCGCGTGAGCCGACCACCGCGCCGGAGTCCGTCCGGACGATCGCGTACCCTCGCCTGAGTGTTTGCACAGGTGACAACGCAGCGAGCTTGCCTGCGCTCTTCTCGAGTGCCGCCCGCTTCCGCTCGACCGCGAGCGCGGGCGCCGACTGCAGCCGCTCGCGGGCTCGCTCGAGGCGGAGACCCTCTCGCTGGACGGCCAGGCGCGGGCCGGCGCGCAGCCGTTCCGCCGAGCGGACGAGCCGCTGGCGGTCGTGCTCGAGCGAGCGCCGCACGTTGCGCGAGAGCGCGCCGCGGGCGCGGTCGAGCCTGCCGTACAACTGAGTCAGCTCCGGCACCACGAGCTTCCCGGCTGCGGTCGGCGTCGAGGCGCGGACGTCCGCCGCGAGGTCGCAGAGCGGCGTGTCCTGCTCGTGTCCCACCGCCGAGACCACGGGAACGGGACAGCTCGCAACTGCGCGGACGACTCGTTCGTCGCTGAACGGGAGCAGGTCCTCGAAGCTGCCCCCTCCACGCGTGAGGACGATGACGTCCACCTCGGGCTGCTCGCAGAGGGCGCCGATCGCGGCGACGATCTCCGCGGCTGCCCGCGGGCCCTGGACGTACGTCTCCGCGACGAGCACGGACGCCGGCGGAAAGCGCGTGCGGATCGTCGTGACGACGTCGCGCTTCGCGGCTGCGTCGTTCCCGGTCACGACGCCGATGCAGCGGGGCAGGAACGGCAGCGGGCGCTTGCGCTCGTCGGCGAAGAGACCCTCCGCGGCGAGGCTCGCCTTCAGGCGCTCGAGCGCGGCGAGGTGGGCGCCCTCCCCGAAGCGCTCGATCGTGAGCGCCCGGAGCTTGAACTCCGCCCGCTGCTCGAAGAGCTCCGGCCGGCCGAACACGTGCACGCGCTCGCCTTCGCGGAGACCGAGCCGCAGGGCGTCGAACCTCCCGCGCGCCATCGTCACGCCGACGCACGAGCCGTCGGCCGGATCCTTCAGCGTGAAGAACACCGTCGCCCAACGCTCGTGCCGGCGCAGCTCGGTCACCTCTCCCTCGACCCAAAGGGTGGGGAGCCGGGTCAGCCATTGCCCGACTCCGCGGTTGAACGCTGCGACCGAGTAGACGGTGCGGTCGTCGTACGGCAGCGCCTCGACCTTGGGCATCAGCGCAGCGTACTCGCGCCTTCACGGCGCAGGTACCGGTCTAGAGGAGGATCTCGGCGGCCGTCTCGGCCTTGCAGCCGCGGCCGAGCATCTCGCAGGCGAGGTGCAGGTCGACGGCTTCGTTGACGGCGAGCCGCTCGGCAATGGGGAGCGGATAGCCGGCCTCGATCAGGATGTGGAGACGCCAGCTCTCGACCTTCGACCGTTCGTCGATGAGGGGCTCGAGGATGGGAGTCGTCGTCTCGCTCATGGCCACACCAGGTTCGTGCTGCTACCGACGAACCCTCCTGGCCGTTGTTAGGCGAATTTTTTGTTAGGAACCGCGGACGGCCGCAGCAGAGCCGGATCGGCGTGCCAGCTCCTGCATGCGGGCTTCGAGCACTCCGCGCTCGGCGTCGAGATCGGCGCGGAGCTCGTCGATCCGTCGCCGCATCTCCGATTCGAGCTCGGCCAGCCGGAGGTCGTGCGCCGCCGCCAGCTCGTCGTGCCGCCGCTCGAGGTCGCCTGCGACGTTCGAGACCCTGTGCTCGAGCCGCTGCGCGCCGGCGTCTCCGATGTGCGCAAGCCGTTCCGCGAGCACCGTCTCGGCCTCCCGCGCAAACGTGCTCACCGCACGGTCGAGCTCTCGCGCGAGACGCTTCGCCGCGTCCTCCCGCGAGCTCTTCACGAGCTGCGCGAATCGCTGAGCCGCCTCGTCCGCATGCGACGCCACGGCGCGGTCGACAGCGCGCTCGAGCTGCTCGACCTGGCGGCGGGAGACCTCCTCGAAGCCGGCGCGCACCCGCTGTGCCGCATCCGCCTCCTCCCGCTGCGTCTGCTCGGCCAGCTCGCGCTCACGGCGCGCCAGCCGCGTCTCCAGCTCATGGAGCGCCCTCCGGCGCTCGGCGGCGTGCGCCTCGAGCTCGCTCCGCACCGCACCGAGGGCATCCTCGAGCGTGCGGTTGAGGTCGCTGCGCAATCGCGCCACGCCGGCCCGCTGCTCCTCGCTCTCCGCCGACAGCCGGTCGGCGTCCGCCGTGAGCCGCAGCTCGAGCTCGCGCAGGAGCTGCCCCTGCCGTTGCTCCAGCTCG
This sequence comes from Gaiellaceae bacterium, assembly GCA_035764085.1. GTDB lineage: Bacteria > Actinomycetota > Thermoleophilia > Gaiellales > Gaiellaceae > Palsa-739. The sequence continues at coordinate 4,288 of DASTZY010000220.1, read as the reverse complement.
CCGATCCGTGTCTTCGTCGCCTCGGCCACGCGGTCGAGATCCTGCGACCAGCCCGCGAGCCGCTGCTCGACCTGCGCCTGGACCTGGTTCAGCTTGTCTCCCAGCGTCGCGGTCGCCTCGCGTTCCCGCTCCGCGACGAGCGTCCGCCGCTCGTCTGCGATCTGCCGCTCCTGCTCCTCGAGGAGGGAACGCGAGTCGGCGCGGGCGCGCGCCAGCGTGAGCTGGAGATCCTTTCGGAGCGCCGTCTTCTCCCGCTCGACGGCAGCGAGCATCTCGGCCGTCGCCTCGGCGAGACGAGCGTCCATCGCCGCGACGCGTCCGAGGGCGCGCCGCAGGAGAACGGCGCCGGCCGCGGCGAGGGCGCAGGCAGTCATTCCACCTGCAGCCACCGCGAGGGAGCGGTCGTGCCGGAGCGCGAAGGCCACCCAGATGCCCACGGCCGCGACCGCCTCGAGGGCGGCGACAGCTGCGAGCAGCGACACCGACGCGCGGCGGAGGGCCGCTGCGGCCAGCGCAAGCGCCGCCAACACGACGCCGCCGGCGAAGACGAGATCGGCGAAGGTCGTCAGCGCCACGCCCTGAGTCTAGGCGCTAGCCCGCGCGGAACAGGAGCAGTGCGCCGGCCACGAGCACCGCCGCTGCGGCGAGCATCTTCAGCGCTGCTTCGGGAGCCGCTGCGAGAGCGTCCGCGTCGACCGGCAGCGTCGTCCCGTCGTCGAGCCGCACCTCCCCCTCGATCGAGACGACGCGGCGCCGCACGAGCCGGACCGGCGTCGAGAGACGCCGCTGCGCCCAGCTCGAGGCGAACGCGTAGGCGGCCGCCGCGAAGGCGGCGGCGTGCAGCGTCCGCGCGGAGGCGAAGTACGCGGTGAGGGCCGGGAAGGCTCCCCAGGCCGCGGGGAACCAGAGCCCGCCGTGGAAGGCGCCGCCGAACAGCTCCAGGTTGTACGCGACCACGAGGAACGCCCCGACGGCCACGAAGACGAGGAGCCACAGCGTCCGCGAGACCGCGACGGCGATGCCGATCGCGGCTGCGCCGGAGATCGAGACGACTGCGAGCGCCGTCAGCATCCGCGGCGAGATGCGCGTCTGCAGCGGTCTGCCGCTCAGCTCGTCGAGTGCGTGCGCGCCGACGCCCATCGCGAGGGCGAAGGCGAGCGTCGTCCAGCCGAGGAGCTCCCAGTCCATGTGCGGTGCGAGCGCGGCGCCGACCGCCACGAACGAGAGATGCCAGAGCGTGTACGGCGGATGGAGGAGGGTGACGTAGTCGCGCCAGCCGCCGGGCCGGAGCGCGTAGAACGCCGGGCGCGGGCGGGTGGCCGTCACGCGCGGCGCCCCCAGACGACGAGCCCGCCGCCGAGGCTAAGACGGCGGGCGCGGACGTCGGCGACTCCCGCCTCGCGCCACGCGTCGAGGAGGCGCGGCTCCGGCCACTCCCGCCAGAAGCCGCGGATGCTCGGGCCGAGGAAGCGCCCGACTCCGCGCCAGCCCGGCGAGACGATCGCCCCCGCGGCCGGCAGGCCGACGCGCACGTAGAGCTCCCACAACGGTCGCCAGACGCCGCGCGGGAGGCCGAACTCGAGCATCGCCACCGTGCCGCCCGGACGCACCATGCGGACGAGCTCGCGGAGCGTCGCGGGCACGTCGTCGACGTAGCGGAGGAGGTACGTGAAGGTGAGGGCGTCGAACTCCGCGTCGGCAAAGGGGAGCGACTCGGCGCGCGCCTCGCGCAGCTCGATCCGGCCGGCCGCTCCGCCGCGCTCGACCCGCACGCGCCCGGCCGCGAGCATCTCCGGGCTCTGGTCGACGCCGACCACGGTCCGGTCGGCCTCCGCTTGCACGAGCTCGAGCGCCACGGCCGCCGTCCCGGTGGCGACGTCCAGCACACGGTGGGCGTCGGCCGGGATCCGCGAGACGAGGAAGGAGCGCCAGCGCGGGTCCTGGCCGAAGGAGAGCAGGCTCGCGTAGCGGTCGTAGGTCGGGCCGAGCGGCGCGAACAGCTCGCGCGCGTGGCGTGTGCGGGCGGAAACCTCCACGGCCCTATTGTCCCTGCATGGCGGTCGCCGAGGACGTGGAGCGGATCGCGGGCGCAGCAGCGGGCTTCTCGGCGACCGGGGAGGAGCTCGCCGGCGTGCTCGCGACGGAGACGCTCGGCCGGCGCGTGTATCTCTGCGCATTCGAGTCGGCCGAGGGCCGCGCCTGGCTCGCGCTCGGCGACGACGCGCAACCGCTGACCGATGCTCGGCTGGTGCGGGAGGCGGCCTCGCTCGCTGCGCTCTGCGAGGTGGCCGAGGAATCCGCCGGCGGCGGCCACCTGCCGGAGCTGCGGGCGCGACTGGCCGAGCTGCGCGAGACCGACAACCCGCTCGGCATCGAGGAGGCGGAGGCGGCGGCCGCAGCCCTGGCGAAGGCGCTGCAGACCGGGCCGCGGGTGGCGAGCGGCGAGTACCTCGACGCGATCGGCTCCGCCTCCCGGCGACTCGAGCTCGCGCTCGGCGAGAGCGGGGCCTCGCCGTTCGCCGCGGCGCTGCAGTCGGCAGCGGCCGCAGTGGAGGGGTTGACGGACGACGTCGAGCGCAACTACAAGGTTCCGCTGGGATGAACGGCGAGCTCGAGAAGCGTGCGTCCGACGCCGAGCGGGAGGACGCAATCTCCCGCCTGCGCGACGCCTCGGCCGAGGGCCGGCTGACGCTCGAGGAGCTCGCGGAGCGGACGGCGCTCGCCTACCGCGCACGCTCACACGTCGAGCTGGAGCCGCTTACGGCAGACCTCCCGGCCGCCGCTCCGGTGGCCGCCCCCGTGCGCCGCCGCCGGCGCTGGCTCGTCAGCCTGTTCGCCCCGCTCAGCCGCTCCGGCCGCCGCGCATTCGCCGAGCGGAACGTCGTCCTCGCGATCTTCGCGCCCATCCGGCTCGACCTCCGGCAGGCGGAGCTGCCTGCCGGCGAGGCCGTGCTCACCGTGTGGTCGATCTTCGCCCCCGTGTTCGTGACCGTCCCGGAGCACGTCGACGTCGATTCCTCGGTCATCGCGCTGCTCGCCCCGGTGCACCAGGGCTCGTCCGGCGAGGTCTCGCCGCAGGCTCCACGCGTCCGGATCCGCGGGCTCTCGCTCTTCGGCCCCGTCTTCGTGCAGTCCCACCGCCGCTAAGCTGGACCGCATGGAAGGCGGCGGCTTCGGATTCCCCTTCGGCGGCGACCCCGACGAGATCATGCGCGGGCTGCGCGAGTTCGCCGAGCAGCAGGCCGAGAGCGTGCAGGAGGCCCAGCGCGAGCAGTTCGCGACGCTCACGCTCAACACCGCCGTCGAGCTGACCGCGGCCGCGCTGCAGCAGATCCAGCCGCAGGGCGGTGTGGACGAGCAGGCGATCGCCCTCCGCGACGCGATGCGCGTCCTCTTCCCCGAGGCGGTGGCGCTCGTGAGCGCCGCGCGCCAGGGGTTCATGCGCGAGGGGTAACGCGTCAACGGCGCATAGAATCGCCGCGCCCGTGTCGCTGATCGACTCCGCTCTCGTCCGTCTCCTCCCGGCGGTGCCGAAGCCCGTGGTGCAGATGTTCTCGTCGCGGTACATCGCCGGCGCGACGCTCGCCGAGGCGGTCGACTGCGTGCGCGAGTTCAACGCCGGCGGGAAGATGGCGACGGTCGACGTCCTCGGCGAGGAGATCACGCGCGAGGAGGACACCCGCGCGATCGCGCAGGCCTACCGCGACGTGTTCGCGGCGATCGACGAGGCGCGGCTCGATTCCAACGTCAGCGTCAAGCTCACGGCGCTCGGCCTCGACCTCTCGTACGAGCTCTGCCGCGAGAACCTGCTCGACGTCGTCCGCAGCGCGGCCGGCTACGGCAACTTCGTGCGGATCGACATGGAGGACTCGTCCACGACGGACGACACGCTCCGGCTCTTCCGCGAGCTGCGCGAGGACGGCCACGACAACCTCGGCGTCGTCCTCCAGGCGCGGCTGCGGCGCACGCTCGACGACGTCGCGGCGCTCGCCGACCTGCGGCCGAGCGTCCGGCTGTGCAAGGGCATCTACCTCGAGCGGAGCTCGATCGCGTTCACCGACTACGAGGCGGTGCGGGCGCACTTCCTGCGCTGCCTCGACGCGCTGTTCGACGCAGGCTGTTACGTCGGCGTCGCGACGCACGACGAGTGGCTGATCGGCGAGTCGCTCGCGCGGATCTCGCAGCGCGGGCTCGAGCCGCTCGAGTACGAGCTGCAGATGTTGCTCGGCGTGCGCGAGGAGCGGCGGGACGAGCTCGTCGCCGAGGGCCACCGGCTCCGTGTCTACGT
>DASTZY010000219.1:0-3358 GCA_035764085.1 Gaiellaceae bacterium | reverse complement strand
CTCGCGGCACGGTTCGACGGAGGAGAGCGTTACGTCGCCAGACTGGAGAAGGTGCGACGAATGGAAGAAGGGATGCGGAATGGCTGAATCGAGACTCCACCAGCTGAGCGCGCGCGGGCAGTCGGTCTGGATCGACTACCTCTCGCGCGACCTGCTCGAGACGGGCGAGCTGAGGCGAATGATGGAAGAGGACGCCGTCGTCGGCGTGACGTCCAATCCGACGATCTTCCAGAAAGCGATCGCGCAGGGCAACGCCTACGACACGCAGCTGAAGGAGCTGCTGGGCGAGGAGCAGGATCCGAAGGAGATCTTTCTCCACCTCGCCGTGCGCGACGTCGAGGCGGCGCTCGACCTGCTCGCGCCCGTGCACGAGGGCAACGCCGAGGACGGCTACGTCTCGATCGAGGTCGACCCGAACCTCGCCTACGACACGAAGGCGACCTACGAGGAGGCGATCCGGCTCCACGAGTGGATCGACCGGCCGAACCTGTACGTGAAGATCCCGGGCACGAAGCCCGGCCTCCAGGCGATCGAGGACTGCATCGCCGCCGGCCGCAGCATCAACGTCACGCTCCTCTTCTCGCTGGAGATGCACAGCGCGTCGATGGAGGCGTACATCGCCGGCCTCGAGCGCTTCGTCGAGGGCGGCGGCGACCCGGCGAAGGTCCGCTCGGTGGCGAGCTTCTTCGTCTCGCGCGTCGACACCGAGACAGACAAGCGGCTCGACGCGATCGGCACGGAGGAGGCGCTCGCGCTGCGCGGCAAGCTGGCGATCGCCAACGCGAAGATCGCCTACGAGCACTACCTCGAGGCGTTCTCCGGCCCGCGCTGGGAGGCACTGGAGGCCAGGGGCGCGCTGCCGCAGCGGTGCCTGTGGGCGTCCACCTCCACGAAGAACCCGGAGTACCGCGACGTCCTCTACGTGGAGGAGCTGATCGGCCCGCACACGGTGAACACGATGCCGGAGGAGACGATCAAGGCGTTCCAGGATCACGGCGAGGTGCGCGGCGACACGGTGCTCGAGGGCGTCGACGAGGCGCACGAGCTCTTCGACCGGCTCGCGGCGGTCGGGATCGACTACGACGACGTGGTGGCGACGCTCGAGAAGGAGGGCGTGGAGAAGTTCTCGGACTCCTTCTCCGAGCTGCTCGACGGCGTGCGGGCGAAGCGCGAGGCGGTGGCCGCGTAGGTCCGTGGAGCGCGACGCTCTCATCGAGGGGATCTGGGAGCGGGACCCGGCCGTCTGGACCGGGGGCGACGAGGCGCACTGGCTCGGCTGGCTCGACGAGCCGCTCAAGGTCCAGGAGCGGCTCGACGATCTTGTTCGCTTTGCAGAAGACCTCGGGGAGGAAATGGACGACGTCGTCCTGTGCGGGATGGGCGGCTCCTCCCTGGCGCCGGAGGTGCTGCGGCGGACGTTCGGCGTCGACCGGTTCCATGTGCTCGACACTACGCACCCGCGCGCGATCCGTGCGCTCGAGGAGAAGCTCGACCTCCAGCGGACGCTCTTCGTCTCGTCCTCGAAGTCGGGCACGACGCTCGAGACGCGGTCGCATACCGACTACTTCTGGGAGAAGAGCCGGAAGCGTGCGCAGCTGTTCTGCGCGATCACCGACCCGGGCTCCGAGCTCGAGCACCTCGCGCGCGAGCGCGGCTTCCGGGGCGTCTTCGCCGGCGAGCCGTCGATCGGCGGCCGCTACTCGGCGCTGTCCCCGTTCGGGATCGTGCCCGCCGTGCTGATGGGCGTCGACGCGTCGAAGCTGCTCGAGCGAGCGCAGGAGATGCGCGAGGCGTGCCACTCGGGCGAGGGGAACCCCGGCTACGAGCTTGGCCGGCGGTTCGGAACGGGCTGGCAGGAAGGACGCGACAAGATCTGCATCGCGGAGACCGACGGCGAGTTCGGGCTCTGGGCCGAGCAGCTGATCGCGGAGTCGACCGGGAAGCAGGGAAAGGGGCTGGTCCCGGCTCCCGGCGAGTCGCCCGACGGCGCCGACCGGCAGGACGCCAGGCCGGAGCTGCCGGATCCGTATGCGCTCGGCGCGGAGTTCTTCCGCTGGGAGTTCGCGATCGCCGTGGCGGGCGCGTACCTCGAGATCAACCCCTTCGACCAGCCCGACGTGCAGGCGGCGAAGGACAAGACGAACGAGGTGCTGGCGACCGGGAAGGAGCCGGAGCTCGAGCCGGAGGGCTCGGTCGACGAGCTGCTCGCGCAGGCGCAGGAGGGCGACTACGTCTGCGTCCAGGCCTTCGTCGACCCCGCCGTCGACCTCGGCCCCCTCGTCGAGCGGCTGCGCCGCGAAAGCGGCCTCGCGGTCACGCACGGCTACGGGCCTCGCTACCAGCACTCGACCGGCCAGCTGCACAAGGGCGGCCCGAACACCGGCCTCTTCCTCCAGGTCGTGGACGACCCCGGCGACGAGCTCCCGATTCCCGGCAAGCCGTTCGGCTTCCGCCGGCTGATCCGGGCGCAGGCGGCAGGCGATCTCGAGACGCTGAAGGAACGCGGCCGGCGGGTCGCGCGAGTCCGATTGGAGGACCTGTAGCGATGCAACTGGGCATGGTCGGTCTCGGCCGGATGGGCGCCAACATGACGGAGCGGCTGCGGGCGGCGGGTCACGACCTGAAGACGTTCGATCCGAGGGTCGAGTCGCGCACGGCGTCCTCGCCGGAGGAGCTGGTGCAGCAGCTCGACGCGCCGCGGTCGGTCTGGCTGATGGTGCCGGCCGGGATCGTGGACGGCGTCCTCGGCGACCTGGCGCCGCACCTCGAAAAGGGGGACACGATCATCGACGGCGGCAACTCGTACTACGTCGACGACCTCCGTCGCGCCGGAGAGCTGCGCGAGCGCGGCGTCCACTACGTCGACGTCGGCGTCAGCGGCGGCGTCTGGGGCCGCGAGCGCGGCTACTGCCTGATGGTCGGCGGCGACGACGAGGCCGTTGGCCGCCTCGTCCCCGTGCTCGAGACGCTCGCGCCCGGGGTCGACGCCGCCGTCCGGACTCCCGGCCGCGAGGGCGACGCGTCGCCGGAGGAGCAGGGCTGGCTCCACTGCGGCCCGGTCGGCGCCGGGCACTTCGTGAAGATGGTGCACAACGGGATCGAGTACGGCCTGATGGCCGCGTACGCCGAGGGTCTGAACCTGCTCGGCCACACCGAGCCCTACGGCTTCGACCTCGACGTCGGCGCCATCGCCGAGCTGTGGCGGCGGGGCAGCGTGGTCGGATCGTGGTTGCTCGACCTGACCGCCGCCGCGCTGGCGGCCGACCCCGAGCTCTCGGCGTTCCACGGCGTGGTCAGCGACAGCGGCGAGGGGCGGTGGTCGCTGGAGGCCGCGATCGACCTCGCCGTGCCCACCCCG
>DASTZY010000218.1:0-20628 GCA_035764085.1 Gaiellaceae bacterium | reverse complement strand
ACCCCCTTGCGGTGGCGCACGAATCGCGGAACACTCGGGGGCGTGGGCCGCTACGAGGAGATCTGCGCAGCGCACGAGTGGCGCGTGCCGGAGCGCTACAACATCGCCGCGGACTGCTGCGACAAGCATCCGCGCGACAAGCTCGCCATGATCCACGAGCGGTTCGACGGCGTGCAGCGCGAGCTGACGTGGGGCGAGCTCCAGGACCTCTCGGGCCAGGCCGCGAACCTCCTCGAGGTGCACGGCGTCGGACGCGGCGACCGTGTCGCGGTCGTGCTGCCTGCGACCCCCGAAGCGGCGGCGATCTTCTTCGGCACGTGGAAGCTCGGGGCATTGCTCCTCTCGATGTCGGTCCTCTACGGCGACGACGGGATCGCGCACCGGCTCGGCGACTCGGAGCCGGCGGTCCTCGTCACGGACGAGGCCAACGCGCCGCGCTTCGACGGGTTCGGCGTGCCTGTCGTCGTGCTCTCCGCCGACCTGCTCGGCGAGCACTCCACCGAGCACGCGACGGCCGACACCTCGGCGGACGATCCCGCCCAGCTCTACTACACGTCGGGCACGACGGGCCTCGCGAAGGGGATCGTGCACGCACACCGCTACCTCCTCGGGCACGAGGAGTTCGTCTACTGCCACGAAGTCGAGGACGGCGAGCGGTTCCACGGGATGGGCGAATGGGCGTGGGCGGCGGGCATCGCGCCGCTGCTCGGGCCGTGGCGCCTCGGTGCGGTGCAGTGCGTCTACCAGCGCGAGGGCGGCTTCGACCCGCACCGGCAGCTCGACTTCCTCTCGCGTCACGGCGTGACCAACGTCTTCACCACGCCGACCGCGATGCGGTCGATGATGGCCGCCGGCGAGGCGGGCACGCGCTACCCGTGCACGTTCCGCCGGGTCTGCTCCGCGGGCGAGCCGCTCAACCCCGAGGCGATCCGCTGGTTCCGCGAGCAGTACGGCGTCACCGTCCTCGACTACTACGGGCTGACCGAGTCGTACCCGCTCGTCGCGAACTACCCGTGGATGGAGGTGCGCGAGGGCTCGATGGGACGGCCGATGCCCGGCTGGGACGTCCGCATCCTCGACGAGGACGAGGACGAGGTGGCGCGCGGCGAGCGCGGCGAGATCTGCCTCCGCGCACGGTCGAACCCGCACTACCCGCTCGGCTACTGGCGGAACGACGAGGCCGCGCAAGAGACGTTCGGCGGCGAGTGGTTCCACAGCAAGGACGCGGCCGTCATGGACGAGGACGGCTATGTCTGGTACGCCGGACGCAGCGACGACGTGATCATCTCGGCCGGCTACCGCATCGGCCCGTTCGAGGTCGAGTCGGCCTGTATCGAGCATCCCGCCGTCCGCGAGGCAGCAGCGGTCGCGTCCCCCGACGAGCGCCGGGGTGCGGTCGTCAAGGCGTTCGTCGTCCTCGCCGAGGGGCAGGAGCCGAGCGACGAGCTCGCTCGGGAGATCTCCGACTTCGTGCGGGCGCGCCTCTCCCAGTACGCGTATCCGAGGCGCATCGAGTTCGTCGACGACCTGCCGAAGACGCTGACCGGCAAGATCCGCCGGATCGAGCTGCGCGAGCGCGAACGGGAGCACGTGCTGCAGCCGTGAAGGTCGCGGTCCGGGGGGTCGCCGTCCTCGTCGCGGCCGCCGGTCTGCTGCTGTGCGCGCCCGCAGGGAGTTCCGCGGCGCCCGGGAAGGCGCGGCTCTCGATCACGCCGGCGAAGCTCCCGTATCTCGGCGGCCGCGCGACGGTGAGATGGTCGGCCCCGCACGCGTCGGGCTGCACGCTGTCAGCCAGCCCGAGCTTCTGGAAGGGGCGGAACCCGAGGCGCGTCAGGTGCAGCGGCCGGCTCGCGTCCGTTTTGCCCCCGGCGGACTTCGGCGGCCGCTGGACGTTCATGCTGCGGGCGAAGAACGCCGAGGGAAAGGTCGTGGCGGTGGCCCGGCGGAAGCTCGTGGTGCGCAAGCCGCCCTTCGGGATCAGCCCGAACTGGTCGGGCTACATCGTCCCGTCGTCCGCCCCGGTCACCGCGGTATCCGGTCGGTTCACGATCCCCAAGCTGAACTGCCGCCACACGAGGAACGCCGGTGAGGGGATCTGGGCCGGCATCGGCGGGGCCAGCCTCTCCGCGCCCGACCTGCTGCAGACGGGGGTCCGGAGCGACTGCCTCGACGGCGAGCAGCGCAACGACGCCGCGTGGTGGGAGGAGTTTCCCGAGGCTCCCGAGATCGACTTCACGAGCATGTCGGTCTCGGTGGGCGACTCGGTCGAGGCGAGCGTCCTCCAGAACCCGGACGGATCCTGGACGACGCGACTCGACGATCTCACCACGGGCATCTCAGGTCTCATGACCACCGGGCAGAGCTACGGAACGGTGCTCGACTCGAGCCCGACGACGTGGCTCCGCGTGGACGGCAGCGCCGCGGGCATCTCGTTCGGCGGCGGCCACACCGCGGAGTGGATCGTGGAGGCGTTCCAGTCCTTCGGGATCCTCGTGCCGCTCGCGGATTTCGGCAGCGTCGCCTTCACGGGCCTCACGACCAGCGTGCCCTCGTGGGGGCTCACGGGCGACGAGCAGGTCGGGATCGGCGACTCCTTCGGCAACCTGTACGCGGCGCCGTCGGGGCCCGACTCCTCGAACTACGGCTTCTCCATCACCTACACCGGCTGACGTCAGCCGGTCTCGAGTGCCAGCTGGCGGAACTCGCCGAGGCCCGAGACGCCCACGCCGACGAGCCGGAGTGCGCCCGGGCGGTCGCGCAGGCCCCGGTCGAGGAGCCGGCAGGCGAGCTCGCCGATCGTCTCCGGCGCGTCGATCCCGGCCTCGAGCGAGGTCGAGCGGCTGCGGATCGAGAAATCGGCGTAGCGGAGCTTCGTCGTCACCGTCCGCGCGACCTGGCCGCGGCGCTGCAGCGCGGCCGCGACCTCGTCGGCCATCCCGCGCAGCTCGTCGTGGAGGCGCTCGCGGTCCGAGATGTCCCGCTCGAAGGTGTTCTCGACGCTGATCGAGATCCGCTCGGTGTCGAGCTCGAGCCCGCGCGGGTCGACGCCGCGCGCGCGGTCGCGCACCATCGTCCCGACGCTGCCCGGGAGGAGCCGGCGGAGGTCCTCGTCGGTGAGCGCGGCGAGGTCGCCGACCGTCTCGACGCCGCCAGCGCGCAGCCGTTCCTCCGCCTTCGGCCCGACGCCCGGCAGACGGCGGACGGCAAGTGGCGCGAGGAACGCTGCCTCCCGGCCCGGCGGCACCACGACGAGTCCGCCGGGCTTGCGAGCGTCGCTGGCGACCTTGGCCACGACCTTGCACGGCGCGACGCCGAGCGAGCAGGTGAGGCTCGTGGCCGCGCGCACGGCGGTCTGCACCGCCTCGGCGACGACGCGAGCCGCCAGGAAGTCGCCCGCAACCTCCCCGACGTCGAGATAGCCCTCGTCCAGCCCGGTCTGCTCGACGGTGGGGACGATGCCGCGCACTGTCTCCCAGACGCCACGGGAGTGCTCCCGGTAGAGCGCGTGACGCGGGCGGACGAACACGGCCTGCGGGCAGCGGCGCAGAGCCTCCGCACAGCTCATCGCCGAGTGGATGCCGAACCGGCGCGCCACGTAGTTCGCGGTGGCCACGACGCCGCGCCCGCGCGGGTCGCCGCCGACGACGAGCGGCTGCGTGCGGAGCTCCGCGTTCTCGAGCTCCTCCACCGCCGCGTAGAACGCGTCCAGATCCAGATGCGCGACGATCACGCGAACAAATGTACGGGGCGCCGCCGACGGCGGCGCCCCGTCGTTCAGGTCACGCGGCGGTGACGGGCGGCGCCTCGGGCGGCGGCGCCGCGCCCTCCAGGTGCCGCTGCACGTTGCGATCCGGCCGCGCGACGAAAAAGTAGAGCGCTCCGACGACGGCGATGATCACCATCACCGCGAGCGTGATCCAGTCGTAGTTGAAGAGGCCGCGCCCGCTCGTCAGCCCGGTCGGAACCACGACGTTGAGCAGCATCAGGCCCAGGTACGACGCCGCGATGATGGACACGGTCCAGCCCCACTTCCCGAGCCGGAAGTCGCCCTCCGGCACCCAGCCGCGCCTGCGGGCGATGATCGCGCCGACGACGGTCAGCAGGAACGAGAGATAGATGCCGCTGACGCCGAACGAGACCAGCGAGTAGAGCGCGTTGATGTTCGCCGGGTACGTGACGAACCAGATGTGCACGTTCTTGCTCGGCGAGTAGTAGACGAGGAACACGAACACCAGGGAGATCACGGCACCGGTGAGCAGCGCGTTCACGGGGGTGCGGAATCGCGTGTTGACCCGCGAGATCCACCTCGACGCGGGCAACGCACCGTCCCGCCCGAAGGAGAAGGCGAGCCGGCTGCCCGCACCTTGGACGGACGTGCCGCACGAGAAGAACGCGAAGATGATCAGGAGGAGCAGGAAGTCCTGCATCCCGCTCGAGAGCTGGCCGAGGATGAACGGGACGCCGCCGCCGCCCACCGTCGCTCCGACCGGGTCGGCCTTCGGCATGGCGAGCAGGAGCGCACCGGTGAGGACGAGCGACGCGATGCCGCCCCAGATCAACGCGAGGCGCATCGACCTGGGGATCTGCCTCCCGGCGTCCTTCGTCTCCTCGGCGATGTCGCCGGCGGACTCGAAGCCGTAGAAGATGTACACCGGGGCGAGCACGGCGACGAGGGCCGCGGCCAGCCAGCTCCCGTGGAAGCTCACCGCGAAGGCGTTGCTCGAGGCGTGCTGCGCACCCTGCGTCGTGAACAGGAAACCGAGCCCATGGTGGAAGCCGTGGATCGCGAGGATGATCGCGATGCCGAAGGTGCCGACGATCTCGACGCCCACGCCGAATCTCGCGACGTTCCCCATGACCCGCGCTCCGGTGATGTTGAGCGTGGTCTGGATCGCGAGCAGCGCAATCGTGACGAGCAGGATCGTCGAGTGGTGCGCCGGGTTCCAGTTGGTCCCGAACCAGTTGTGGAACAACGAGGTCACGTACGGGACGACGCCGGTGTCGACCGAGGCGACGGTGACGAGGAGCGCGATGCCGTAGAACCAGCCGACGAACCACCCGTACCCGGCGCCGACGTTGAACTTGCTGTACTGGAAGAGCGCGCCGGCGACCGGATAGTGGCTTGCGAGCTCGCCGAAGACGAGCGCGACGAACAGCATCCCGACGACCGGGATGATCGTGAGCCAGAGATACGCGGGACCGCCTGTACCGACGCCCAGCAGGAAGAGCGAGTAGATCCCGACCATCGGCGACAGGTACGTGAACGCCACCGCGAAGTTCGAGAAGAACGGGAGCACGCGGTTGAGCTGTGGCTTGTAGCCCAGGCTCTCGAGCCGTGCGTCCTCGCTGGTGCCGACGAGCGCCTCTCCGTCCATCGGTTCCTCCCTCTGACCCCGATGTCGTTCGGGCGAATCTACGGGTCGCGGCGGACTTGTCAAGGCCCGCCCGGCCCCGGCGTTAGGCTCTGCCCCGGATGGCGGTCCTGACCTCGCAGCTCGACCGCGACGCCGAGGAGTTCGCGCGGCGGCAGGGGCGGATGGAGGAGCTCGTCGCCGAGGTGCGCGAGCGAAGCGCCCAGGCCGCGCGCGGCGGCGGCGAGAAGGCGACGGAGCGGCACCGTTCGCGCGGCAAGCTGCCGGCGCGGGAGCGGATCGACCGCCTCGTCGATCCGGGAACTGCCTTTCTCGAGCTGAACGCGTTGGCCGCCTGGGACATGTACGACGGCGGCGCTCCGAGCGCGGGGATCGTGACCGGGATCGGTGTCGTCGAGGGCCGCGAGTGCGTGATCGTCGCCAACGACGCGACGGTCAAGGGCGGCTCCTACTTCCCGCTCACCGTCAAGAAGCACCTCCGCGCGCAGGAGGTCGCGGAGCAGAACCGGCTCCCGTGCATCTACCTCGTCGATTCGGGCGGCGCGTTCCTTCCGCTCCAGGCGGAGGTCTTCCCCGACCGGGAGCACTTCGGCCGGATCTTCTACAACCAGGCGCAGCTGTCCGCGCAGGGCATCCCGCAGATCGCGGTCGTGATGGGCTCGTGTACCGCGGGCGGCGCCTACGTGCCGGCGATGTCGGACGAGACGGTGATCGTGCGCGGCACCGGGACGATCTTCATCGGCGGGCCGCCGCTCGTGAAGGCGGCGACCGGACAGGACGTGACGGCCGAGGAGCTCGGCGGCGCCGACGTCCACACACGCCGCTCGGGTGTTGCCGACCACTACGCGACCTCCGACGAGCACGCGCTCGCGATCGCGCGCGGGATCGTGCGGAACCTCGACCGGAGAGCCCCCGACCCGACCTGGGACGTCGCCGAGCCCGAGCCGCCGGCGCTCGACCCGTCCGATCTCTACGGGCTCATCCCCGAGGACTTCCGCCACCAGGTCGACCCGCGCGAGCTGATCGCGCGCATCGTCGACGGCTCACGCTTCCAGGAGTTCAAGCAGCTCTACGGGGAGACGCTCGTGACCGGCTTCGCGCGGATCGAGGGCAGCCACGTCGGGATCCTCGCCAACAACGGCGTGCTCTTCGCCGAGTCCGCACAGAAGGGCGCCCACTTCGTCGAGCTCTGCTGCAAGCGGCGCATCCCGCTGATCTTCCTCCAGAACATCACCGGCTTCATGGTCGGCACCGAGTACGAGGCCGGCGGGATCGCGCGAGACGGCGCGAAGCTCGTCATGGCCGTGGCGAACGCGCAGGTGCCGAAGTTCACGGTCGTCACGGGCGGCTCGTTCGGCGCCGGGAACTACGCGATGTGCGGCCGCGCCTACGGGCCGCGGCAGCTCTGGATGTGGCCGAACGCGCGCATCTCGGTCATGGGCGGCGAGCAGGCGGCGACAGTGCTCTCCATGGTCGGCGACGTCGATCAGGACGAGATCCGCGAGAAGTACGAGGCGGAGGGGAATCCGTACTACTCGACGGCGCGCCTGTGGGACGACGGGATCATCGACCCGCTCGACACGCGCCGCGTCCTCGCGCTCGGGCTGGCGGCGGCCCGCAACGCGCCGATCCCCGACACGACTTTCGGCATCTTCAGGATGTAGTGCGTGATCGCCCGGATCCTGATCTGGAACCTGTTCGACTCGAAGACGACGCTCGAGGAGCTGAGGGAGCACCTGCCCTCGCTGCCGGAGGGCGACGTCTGGATCGCGAACGAGGCGCAGGACCGCTTCGGGGTCATCTGCTTCGGCGACGAGCTGCCCGACCTCGGAGGCGTGCCCGAACTGATCGGCGACGAGCCGGCGGTCGCCGAAGAGTTCGACGTCGAGTGAGGCGGAGCGGCACGAACTGGGCTGCCGTCGCGGCGGCTGCCGCCCTGCTCGCGTTCTCGTTCTACGCGGTCGTGACCTGGCTCGAGCAGGGCCGGCTCGCGGACGTGCCGCTGTACCAGCACTACGCCGGGCTCATGCGCGGCGGCGCCGTTCCCTACCGCGACTTCCGCTTCGAGTACCCGCCGGCGGCGCTGCCGGCGATGCTCCTGCCCGAGTACATGAGCTGGAGCTACGCGACCTCGTTCGCGGTGCTCATGGGCGTCTGCGGCGGCGCCTGCATCGCGGCCGCCGCGTCGGCGCTGGGCGCGGTCGGCGCCTCGGCGGAACGCACGTGGATCGGCTTGCTCGCGATCGGCGCCTCGCCGCTGGTCCTCGGCTCCCTCTTCCCCACCCGCTTCGACCTCTGGCCCACGCTGCTCGCGCTCGGCGCCCTCGCCGCAGTCGTCCGCGAGCGGCCGGTCGTGAGCGGGCTCCTGCTCGGCCTCGGCTTCGCGGCCAAGCTCTGGCCGGCGGTTCTGCTGCCGATCGCCGTCGTCCATCTCTGGCGGCGGCGAGGACAGGCGGGCGCCCTCGCCGCGGTTGCCTCGTTCGTCACGGCCGCGGCAGCGTGCTTCCTCCCATTCGCCGTACTCGCGCCAGACGGTCTCCGGGCGATGTTCGCCGACCAGCTCGGCCGCCCCCTCCAGGTGGAGAGCCTCGGCGCGGCCGTGCTGATGGCGCTCCAGCATCTCGGCATGAGCCCGCTGAGGACGATCGACTCGCACGGCGCGCAGGCGTTGAGCGGGCACGGCGCCGGGCTCGCCGCGGATCTCTCGAGCGTGCTGGAGATCGCGGCGGTCGTCGCGGTCTGGATCGTCTTCGCCCGCCGGCGCGACGAGGACGGCGAGGCGGCGCTGCTCGCGGCCGCGGCGGCCGTGTGCGCGCTCGTCGCCTTCGACCGGGTGCTGTCGCCGCAGTACCTGATCTGGCTCGTCCCGTTCGTCCTCCTCGTCCGCGGCGGTCACGGCGTGGTCGCCGGCGGCCTGCTCTTCCTCGCGCTCGGCCTGACCCAGACGTGGTTCCCCTGGCACTACTTCACGCTCGCGCTCGACCACGCGGCGCCGTGGTCGTGGTACCTGCTAGCACGCGACCTCGCGCTCGCCGCGCTCGCGGGCGTGCTCCTCTTCGAGCTCAGCCGCGAACGAGGTTTCGCAGGAAGAAGAGGAGATTGGCCGGCCGCTCGGCGAGCCGCCGCATGAGGTAGCGGTACCACTGCGGGCCGTAGGGCGTCGCCACGAGGACGTCGAAGCCACGCCCGACGAGGTCGAGCTGCAGGCGGGGTCGGACGCCGTAGAGCATCTGGAACTGGAAGCGCTCGTTCGGGATGCCGCGCTCTCGCGCGAACGCGATCGCGTGCTCGATCAGCGTCTCGTCGTGCGTCGCGATCGCCGTGAAGCCCGCGCCCTGGAGCGAGGCTTCCAGCAGGCGGACATACGCCGCGTCGACGTCGCGCTTCTCCGGGTACGCGACCTTCGGCGGCTCGAGGTAGGCGCCCTTGACGAGGCGCAGGTTGGGGGCGAGCGGGAGCAACGACCTGAGGTCGTCCTCGCTGCGGAACAGGTACGACTGCAGGACGGTGCCGACGTTGTCGTGCCCGCTCTCGCGCAGGGCACGGTAGATGCGCAGCGTCGCGTCGACGTGAGCCGACTCCTCCATGTCGATTCGGACGAAGTTGCCGTGGGTGGCCGCGTGCTCGACGAGCTCGGCGACGTTGCCGCGCGCGAGCTCCTCGTCGATCGAGAGGCCGAGGTGCGTGAGCTTGACCGCGACGTTCGTCCGCAGGTCTTCTGCCCCGAGGCGGTCGAGCACCGCCCTGTAGGCGGCGACCACCGCCCGCGTCTCGGCCTCGTCGCGAACGCCCTCGCCGAGCAGCGTGGTGTTCGTGAGGAGCCCGCTTTCGTCGAGCCGCCGCAGCACCGGCACGGCCTCGTCGAGCGTTTCGCCGGCGACGAACCGCGAGGCGCCCAGCCGGAAGCCGTACTTCTGCACCAACCGCTGCATCCGCGGACTCTCGGCCGCAGCGAGGATCAGGCTGCGAAGCGCGCTCATCCGTGCCAGTCGCGCACGATCCGCTCCACCTCGACCCGCTCTGCGTCCGTGAGCCCGCGCAGCGGCGCGCGGACGTCCGGGCCCACGGGCACGCCGCGAAAGCCGAGCGCCGCCTTCGACGCCGCATGGAACGGGAAGCCCTGGAGCCGGGCCCGCAGCGCCGTCGCCCTCTCCCCCGCCTCGGCCGTCGGCTCGCGGACGAGCGGGACCACTGCGTCCGGGAAGCTGCCGGCGAGGCCGGAGACCGCGCCGGCCGCGCCGACGCCGAGCGCCTGCTCGAGCAGCGCCTCGGCGCCGACGAAGACGTCCAGGCCCTCGACGAGGTAGGGCTCGAGCCGCTCCCACGGGCTGTCGGAGACCTTCATCCCCGCCAGGTTCGGGACGCGCTCGCGCAGCTTCTCGATCACCGGGAGCGGGATGGCGTAGCCGCTCCGCGCCTCGAACTCGTAGAGGTAGAACGGCAGCGGCGCGCAGGCGCGGGCGGCCGCCTCGAAGTGCGCGAGCAGCTCGTCGGCGTCGAGCGCGAAGTACGGCGGCGCGATCACGGCGACGGCGTCCGCGCCGGCCGACGCCGCGTGCTCCGCCAGGGCCTGGGTGTCGCGCGTCGTCTGCGCCCCGCAGTGGACGGCGACCTGCAGCTTCCCGCGCGCCGCCTCGACGAACCCCTCGGCGATCTCGCGCCGCTCCTCCGGCGTGAAGAGCACGCCCTCGCCCGTGGTGCCGAGCGCGAGCAGCCCGTCGAGCCCGTGCCCGGCGAGGAACCCGACGTACGGCGCGACCGCGGCGGCGTCGAAGGAGCCGTCCCGGAGCGGTGTCACGGCCGCCGCCAGCGCGCCGCGCAGCTGCGTCATCGGCGGACTCCGCTCAGATGCGCAAGCGCGATCCGCCATTCGCCCTCGCCGCGCTCGACGAGCGGACGGAGCTGCACGGCAAACCGGTCGCGCTCGTCCGGGCTCAGAGCCTCGTCCATCGCCTCGCGCAGCGTCGGCACGTTCGGGTTCCACGCGGTATCGAGGAACGCGTCCCAACTGCGCGGCTCGACCGACTCGATGCGGGCGTCGAGCGTCAGCCGGATCGGGGAGAAACCCGCCGCTTCCGCGAGCCGCAGCAGATCGCGCTCGTCGAAGTCGAGCATCGGATCGCCGTCAGGCGGCTGAATCGCCTCGTATACCGCCCACATCTTCGCCGCGACCTCCTCGAGCCCCGCGGCCGGATAGCCCAGGAATCCACTCCGCCGCCGCTCTTCCGAGCCGAAGCGATTGATCGGCTCCCAGACCGAGATCCGCCCGCCGGGGCGGAGCACGCGCACGAACTCGCCGAACGCGGCCGGCTTCTCCTTCACGTAGATCAGGACGGAGCGCGTCGTGACGACGTCGACCGATCCGTCCTCGATCGGCGCGAGGTCGTCGGCCGACGCCTCGACGAAGCGGCAGCGGTCGAGAACGCCGAGCTCGGTCGCCGCCTCGCGGCAGAAGTCGAGCAGGTCGGTCGAGATGTCACCGAAGATCACGGTGCCGGCACCGCGCTCGAGCGCGCCGAAGCCGATCAGGCCTTCGCCGCACCCCACGTCGAGCAGCGTCTCACCCTCCCGGAGCTCCGCGCGATCGAGCACGCGGTCGCGCGTCTCCGCCAGCTTCGCGAGCAGGCGGGCGCGGTGATCCGGATCGCCGCCGAAGCGCCGCTCCGCCAGCCACTCGGCCCACCGGTCGCGTGCCGCTGCCGTCACTCCTCAATCATCCAGGTCGCCGGGCAGGAGCGAGTAGAGGAACCCGTCCTGCCGGGGCAACGTCTCATCCCACGGGCGAACCAGGAGCGTGTCGTCGGACAGCATCAACCCGGCGACTCTAAGCTCTCGCCTCGTGGCCTCGAACCTGCGCACCGAGCGCGACGGCGACGTCCTCCGCATCACCTTCACACGCCCCGACAGGCGCAACGCGTTCGATGCAGCGCTCATCGCGGAGCTCGCGGAGGCGTTCGTCGGCGTCGGCCGCGCCCGGGCGGTGGTCCTCGCCGGTGAGGGGCCGAGCTTCTCCGCCGGCGCCGACGTCGACTGGATGCGCTCCTCGGTCGACCTCTCCTACGAGGAGAACGTCGCCGACGCGAACGCGCTGCGCGCGATGCTCGAGGCGATCGACGGCTGCGCCGCGCCCGTCGTCGCGCGCGTGCAAGGTCACGCCCTCGGCGGGGGCGCCGGTCTCGTCGCGGCCGCCGACATCGCGATCTCGGCTCCGGACGCGGTCTTCGCCTTCTCCGAGGTGAAGCTCGGGATCATCCCGGCGGTCATCTCGCCCTTCGCCCTGGCGCGGATCGGCCCTGCCGCGGCGCGCCGCTACTTCGTGACGGGCGAACGCTTCGATGCCGAGACTGCGCTCCGGATCGGGCTCGTGCACGAGCTCGCGGAGGATCTCGACACGGCCGTCGAGCGGGTCGTCGGCGAGCTGCTCTCGGCGGGCCCGCAGGCGGCGCGCTGGGCGAAGCGGCTCGTCCGCGAGCGGCCGGACGGGCCCGAGACCGCACGCTGGATCGCCGAGCGCCGCACGAGCGAGGAGGGGCAGGAGGGCCTGCGCGCCTTCCTCGAGAAGCGGCCTCCGAGCTGGCGCCGCTAGTCCCGCGCCTCCCGATGATCTAGCCTCGGCGCATGCCGATGCAGCGGAAGACCGTCACGGTCGTCTTCTGCGACGTCACGGGCTCGACGCAGCTCGGCGAGTCGACCGACCCGGAGGCGTTGCGGGCGCTGCTCGCCCGCTACTTCGAGCGGATGAACGGCATCGTCGAGGCGCACGGCGGCTCGGTGGAGAAGTTCATCGGCGATGCGGTGATGGCCGTCTTCGGCGTGCCGGCCGCACACGAGGACGACGCCCTCCGCGCCTGCCGCGCCGCCGTCGAGATGCGCGACGCCTTCCCCGAGCTCGGCATCAGCGGCCGCATCGGCGTCAACACCGGCGAGGTCGTGACCGGGACCGAAGAGCGCCTCGCGACCGGCGACGCCGTCAACGTCGCGGCGCGACTCGAGCAGGCGGCGCAGCCCGGCGAGGCACTGATCGGCGCGGAGACGCTCGGTCTCGTGCGCACGGCGGTCGAGATCGGCGACGAGCGGAAGCTGGAGCTGAAAGGGAAGACGGAGCCGGTCCCGGCGTGGCCGCTGCTCGCTGTCTCGGGCGAGGTCGAGCGGCGCTTCGCGACACCGATGGTCGGGCGCGAGACCGAGCTGCGCCGCCTCCGCGACGCCTTCGAGCAGGCGGCTCGCGACGGCTCGTGCCAGCTCTTCACCGTGCTCGGCTCCGCCGGCGTGGGCAAGTCCCGCCTCGCGGCCGAGTTCCTCGCCGGCCTCGACGCCCGGGTGGTGCGCGGTCGCTGCCTCTCCTACGGCGAGGGGATCACGTACTGGCCCGTCGTGGAGATCCTGAAGCAGCTGGGGACGCTCCCCGACGGCGACGCCGCCCGTCCGCTGCGGTCGGTGCTCGGGGAGCCGGAGATCGGCGCCGCGCCCGACGAGATCGCCTGGGGCTTTCGGAAGCTGCTCGAGCAGGAGGCGCAGGAGCAGCCGCTCGTCTGCCTGCTCGACGACCTGCACTGGGGAGAGGAGACCCTGCTCGATCTCGTCGAGCACGTCGCCGACCTGTCGCGCGACGCGCCGCTGCTGCTCCTCTGCATGGCGCGCCCGGAGCTGCTCGAGCGGCGCCCCTCCTGGGGCGGAGGCAAGTGGAACGCCACGACCGTCCTGCTCGAGCCTCTCGACGCCGCGGAGACGGAGCGACTGCTGGCGGAGCTGGGCGGTGTCGGCGACGAGCTCCGCGAGCGGATCGTGCGGGTCGCCGAAGGCAATCCGCTCTTCCTCGAGGAGATGCTCGCGCTCGTCCGCGACTCGAGCGGCGGCGAGGTCGAGGTGCCCCCGACGATCCAGGCGCTGCTCGCCGCCCGGCTCGACCAGCTCGACCCGGCGGAACGCTCGGTGCTCGAGCGCGGCTCGGTCGAAGGGCGCACGTTCCACCGCGGCGCGGTCGCCGCGTTGTCGGACAGCGACGGCTCCGTCGATCAGCGCCTGGTTGCGCTGGTGCGCAAGGAGCTGGTCCGACCCGAGCGCGCCCAGCTGACGGGCGACGACGCCTATCGCTTCCGCCACCTGCTGATCCGGGACGCCGCGTACGAGGCGCTCCCGAAAGCCACTCGCGCTGACCTGCACCGCCGCTTTGCAGCCTGGCTCGAGCAGCACGGCCGCGACCTGGTGGAGCTCGACGAGATCCTCGGCTACCACCTCGAGCAGGCGGCCCGCTATCTCGCCGAGCTCGGCGGCGACGACCGGGAGCTTGCGCTCGCTGCCGGCGAACGCCTCGGGCCCGCAGGCGTGCGCGCGTACTGGCGCGGCGACCCTCGCGCCGCGGCCGCGCTTCTGGAGCGGGCCCTGACGCTGACTCGGCCGTACCGGCTCGACATCCATCTCGAGGCGGAGCTCGCGGAGTCGCTCGAGATGATCGACATCGCCCGCGCGGTTTCCGTGGTCGACGCAGCGACGGAGCGTGCCGTCGCCGAGGGAGACGAGACGGCCGCGGCCCTCGGGCGCGTGGTCGCCGCGAACCTGCGTCTGCAGATCGGCGAATGCTCGGCCGACGAGCTCGAGCGTCTGGCGCGGGCCGCGCTGCCCCTCCTCGAGGCCCGCGAGGACGACGACGGCCTCCATCACGCGTGGCAGGCCCTGGGCTGGGCCGCGAACATGCGCTCCCGTCTGGCGGACTGGGCGGACGCGCTCGAGCAATCCCTGCTGCACGCCCGCCGGGCCGGACACGCTCCCGCCGGCTCGTTCGTGCTGAGCGTGCCGCTCTCCATGGGTCCCATGCCGGCGGCGGAGGCGCTCGCGAAGCTCGATTCGCTCACGTCCGACCCGCCGCACCCCGGCGACCTCACGGTACGAGGGCTGCTGCTCGCGATGCTCGGCCAGATGGAGGAGGCGTGGGCGATCGCCGTTCCGGCCGACGAGAAGGCACGCGAGCTGGGGATCCGCGGGGGAGAGGTCTGGCTCGGTGAGATCGCGCTGATCGCGGGAGACCGCGGAGCTGCCGCCGAGTATCTGCGTGGCGGCTGCGAGGACATGGAGCGGAGAGGCGCCACGGCGCAGCTGTCCACCTACTCCGCTCTGCTGGGCCGTGTCGTCTGCTCGCTGGGCGCCGCCGACGAGGCCGAGCGGCTCGCGCGCAAGGGCCGCGAGCTCGGCGACCCGGAAGACGTGTGGACGCAGGCTCTCTGGCGGCAGGCGCAGGCTCTCGTCCATTCGGCGCGGAGCGAACACGGCGAGGCAGTTCGGCTGGCGCGCGAGGCGGTCGAGCTGTGGTCCCGCACGGATGCGCTCGTCCGGCAAGCCGAGGGGCACTGCGACCTCGCGGAAGTGCTCGAGGCTGCCGGCCGGCCGGAAGAGGCGATCGGCGTGTGGCGAGAAGCGCTCGAGTGCTACGAGCGCAAGGGGGTCCTTCCGCTCGCCGCGCACGTGCGCGAGCGCCTCGCGACGCTCGAGCCCGCGTCGGCCTAACGGCAGTCGGCGCAGAGGCCGACGATCTCGACCCGGTGCTCGGTGGCGACGAAGCCGTGCTGCTTCGCCGCGGCGGCGACCCACTCGTCGAGGCCGCACTCCTGCACCTCGACCACGCGATGGCACTTCTCGCAGAGGAGATGGTGATGGTGCGCGTCGCCGCAGAGCCGGTAGCACTGCTCCCCGCCATGGTGGGAGAGGACGTCGACGACGCCCTTCTCGCTCAGGAGCGCGAGCGTGCGGTAGACGGTGGCGAGGCCCGCGCCGGAGTCGCGCTCGCGCAGGCGGCCCCACAGCTGCTGGGCCGTGACGTCGTCGCTCTCGCGCGCGAGCTCCTCGAGCACCTCCAGCCGCCGCGGAGTCGCGCGAACCCCTTTCCGTTCTAGAACCCCTTTCCGTTCTAGCAGTTCCGCGAGGTCTTGCTCTCTCGTCGGCACGCCTACTATCATAGCCCCTAATGGTAATGAGAATCGTTATCGTTCTCACCTACGTCGAGTCATGAACCTGCCCTGGCTCGCCCTGCCGCTGGCGCTGGCCACCGCCCTCTCGACGACGATGGGCGGGCTGGCCGCCGTGAGGCTGGCGAGCCGGCTGGGCGACGTCATCGCCCTCTCCGGCGGAGTGGTGGTGGCCATCGCTCTCCTGGACGTCCTACCCGAGGCCGAGCGCGCGCTGGGACAGCCGAGACGGGTCTCGCTGCTCGTGGCCCTGGGCTTCGTCCTCTTCTTCCTGGCCAACCGCCTCCTCGTGCTCCATCACCGAGACGACTCCGACCAGGCTCGGGCCCACCGCCGGGTCGGGGCCATCGGGGCCTTGGCCCTCTCGGCCCACTCGGCGGTCGACGGGCTGGGCATCGGTCTGGGCCTCCACCTCTCCCTGAGCACCGGCCTTCTGGTCTTTGCGGCCGTGGCGAGCCACGACTTCGCCGACGGGGTGAACACCGTCTCCTTCATCCTCCGCCAGGGAGGGGGCCGGCGACGGGCTCTGCGTTGGTTGGCGGTGGACGCGGCCGCCCCGATCGCCGGCGCCGCGGTAGGAGCCTCGCTCTCGATCTCGGCCGACGGGCTCGGAGCGCTGTTGGCTCTCTACGTCGGCTTCTTCCTCTTCCTCGGGGCCTCCGACCTCCTGCCGGAGGCCCACGAGCATCCCTCGCGGTTGCGTGTGGCCCTGACGGTGGCCGGCTTCGGCTTCGTAGCCCTGCTCGTCTGGCTGGCCCAGCTGGGCGGGCTCTAGAGCGGGCGCACGGGGCAACACCAATGGCCGTACTCAGAAGCGCTTGAGCTCGAGCCCGCCGCGGCGCGTGTGGGCCGTCAGGTAGCGGACGCCGCCCGGGCCCGCCAGCAGCGCGCGGCGGGCGCCCTTGTCCACGATCACCGCCTCCCCTGCCGCGAGCTCGCGCGCCTCGCCGTCCACGGTCAGCCTCGCCGAGCCGCCGAGGACGACGTAGAGGACGTCGCGCTCGTCGTTCACGTGCTCCGCCGGCCCCTCTCCCGCCGGCCATTCGAGCAGCGTCGCGTTGAGGTCGGCGCTCGCGGCGCCCCAGACCGGGCCGCCCGCCATCGCGCTACTGCTGTCGGAGGCCGGCCAGCATCCGCCGCGTCACGTGGAGCCACGTCTGGGCGGCGGCCAGCCTGCCGTCGGCGGCCACCGTGATCCGGTAGTTCACCGGACGCAGCGGGAGCGGCGTCCTGAACGCGCCGTGCTCGTCGAGGATCGGGTGCGCGACGACGCGCCACTGCCCGCGCTCGAGCCGCCAGATCTGGACCGGCGCGTCCGGCCGCGGTAGCACCTTGCCGCCGAGCAGCCGCGGGCCGAGCGCCTCGACCCGGACCCGCGGTGCGACGTCGACCGAGAGCGACGTTCCCGCCGTGCCCGGAAGCGTCAGGCGGAACGCCGTGTTCGCACGCGGCTCGAGCCGCAGCTGCGCCGGGCGGCTCATCTGCTGGACGGTTCGCCAGGCCCCTCCGCCGCTCTTCTGCTGCAGCACCGCCCCCTTCACGTTCGCCGCGTGCGCGACGACGCTCACAGTGCCGCCGTACTGCACGCGCGTACGGCTCGCGGTGAGCTGCAGCTCGCCGATGGAGAACCAGTCGGACAGGAGGTGCAGCGCCTGCGCGACCTGCGCTCCCGGCCGAGCCGCGACGGCGCCCGAGGCGAGGTGGAAGTCCACCGAGTCGACGCGCCAGGCGTCGTTCCGCTGCACCGAGACCGACTCGATCGGGCTGCCGAGCCCGAGCCTCGCCGACAGCTGCTCCGCGGAGCTCGCGTACGGGCCCCAGTCGTGGTGCGGCGAGTAGGTGTCGTACGGATCCGGGACCGAGACGAGATACGGGATCGGCGCCGTGCCCGGCCACGCGTCCTGCACCGCCTCGGTTCGACCGCCGGAGCTCGAGGAGTAGTACGTCCGCGCGACCCGGCCGTCCCAGGTCAGCACCTGGCCGAGCGTCTGATAGATGGCGTTGTCGGTACGGGGCCTCTCCGCCGCCACCCCGCCGTAGACCTGGTCGGCCGTGCTGGGAAGCAGGTCGTAGAACGCGTTCGGACGCATCTCCGAGACGGCGTAGGAGCGCGCGGCGACGGCCTGCGCCTCGAGCGCTGCGAGCGGCCAGTGCGACGGCGACTCCGACGGGACGACGCCGCGCAGGTACGTGTCGAGCGACGTGCCGTTGACGACGGAAACCTGGCTGCCGTCGCTGCGCACCAGCAGTGTGCCGTGGTATTGGCGCCCGTCGAACGCGAGCGGAGCGCGCGCGCAGTCGAACACGGCGAGGTGCCCGAAGGACATCCCCGCTCCGTTGCGCCGAACGGGGAGGGAGAGCTTGGGCCCGATGCCGTAGGTGCCGGCCGGGAGCTTGCGGGTCAGGCGCTTCCCATCGGTGACGCGCATCGGTGCGGCGCATCCCACCGTGGCCACGTGCAGCCCGCGTCCGAGCAGCACCCGCACCCGCATCTCTCCGACGCTGCCGAAGCGTGTTCCCGGGTAGTAGTGGGAGAGGATCCGGCGGTACTTCCAGCCGTGGAGCGCATAGCCGTACGCGCCCCACTGGCTCAGGCCGACACCGTGGCCCCAGCCGTGCCCGGAGACGATGAGCGCCGTGCCGGCGCGCGCGGAGGCGCCGCCCGCGGCGACGACCGCAGAGACCGCCACGACCAGGATCCCGAGCCTCACCCGCAAACCGCAGTACCACCTCCGCGCCGCGTCAAACGAGGAAGAGTAGAGCCGGCCGCGCCGGGACGCACGGATCTTTCGGCGAGGCGCGGCCTAGACTCACGCCCCATGCGCCGGCTGCTCGTCGCCAACCGAGGGGAGATCGCGCTGCGCGTCTTCCGCGCCTGCCGCGCGGACGGCATCGAGACGGTCGCGGTGGCCGCACCGGACGACCGGGGCGCCCTCCACGCCTCCTCCGCGGACGCCGTCGTCGAGATTTCGTCCTACCTCGACCCGGCCGAGCACGTGCGCGCGGCGCGGGAATCCGGCGCGGACGCCGTACACCCCGGCTACGGCTTCCTCTCCGAGAGCGCGGAGCTCGCCGAGGCCGTGCTCGAGGCGGCGTTGACGTGGGTCGGCCCGCCGCCGGCGGCGCTGCGCGCCGGCGGGGACAAGCTCGCCGCGAAGGAGACGGCGCGGGCGGCCGGCGTTCCCGTCCTGCCGAGCGGTACGCCGGAGGAGATCGGTTTCCCGCTCCTCGTCAAGGCGGCCGCGGGCGGGGGTGGGCGGGGCATGCGCGTGGTGCGCGCGCCGGAGGAGCTCGAGGAGGCGCTGGAGGCGGCGCGGCGCGAGGCGGCCGCGGCGTTCGGTGACGACTCCGTCTTCTGCGAGCGCTACCTCGAACGGCCGCGCCACGTCGAGATCCAGCTCCTCGCCGACGGGCACGGCAACGTGGTGGCGCTCGGCGAGCGCGACTGCTCGATCCAGCGCCGCCACCAGAAGGTGCTGGAGGAGTCGCCCTCCCCCGCGCTCGACCAGGAGCTGCGCGCGCGGATGAGCGACGCGGCGGTGGCGTTCGCGCGGGCGATCGGCTACGAGAGCGCGGGCACCGCGGAGTTCGTCCTCGACGGACGCGACTTCTGGTTCCTCGAGCTGAACGCACGGATCCAGGTCGAGCACCCCGTCACGGAGCTCGTGACGGGCGTGGACATCGTGCGGGAGCAGCTCCGGATCGCGTCCGGAGAGGCCATGTCCAACCTCGTAACAGACTGTTACTTGCGCGGGCACGCGGTCGAGGTGCGGCTCTACGCGGAGGATCCGCGCTCGTTCCTCCCGCAGGCGGGGACGCTCGAGCGGCTGCGCCTGCCGGAGGGGATCCGCGTCGACTCGGGCGTGCGCGAGGGCGACGAGATCGGCACCGCGTACGACCCGCTGATCGCGAAGCTCATCGCCTCCGGCGACACGCGCACCGAGGCGCTGGAGCGGCTCGCGGCGGCACTCCGCGAGACGGAGGTGGGCGGCGTCACGACGAACCTCCCCTTCCTCCGGTGGCTGGTCTCGCACCCCCTCGTGCGCGCCGGCCGCGTCACGACCGCGTTCCTGACGGAGAACCCGCCCCTGTCCGAGCCGCCCGTTGCCGCGCCGGCGGAGGTCTGGAGCGACCCCTGGCGACTCAACCTCCCGTCCCCACCGTCGCGGGCCGCGCCGGACGTCGACGCCGAGGCGGCCGGGCACGGAGGGGGCGGGCACGAGCAGGCGGACGTCGTCGCGCCGATGCCGGGCACGGTGATCCGCGTCCTCGCGGAGCAGGGCGCCAGAGTCGCCGCGCGGCAGCCACTCGTCGTGCTCGAGGCGATGAAGATGGAGACGCCGCTCCTCGCGCCCTGGGACGGCACGGTCGCGGCGGTCCACGTCGAGGAGGGCGACCGCGTCGCCGGCGGCGCCGTGCTGGTGGAGCTCGACGAGGCCGGCTAGAAGATCTTCTGGAGCTTCATGGCTGCGCCCATGTCGCCCTTGATCTTGAGCTTGCCCGTCATGTAGGCGGTCGTCGGGTTCTGCTCGCCGGCGACGATCTTGTCGAACACCTCCGCGCTCGTGAGGATCGTCGCATCGGCCTCCCCGCCTCCCTCGGCCACGCTCACGTTGCCGTCGGTGACCGTCACGAGCCACTGGCCTTCGCCCTCGATGTCGAACAGGTAGGAGTTGTTCATCCCTGCGGTCTTCGACGTGTCGGCACGCGACTCGAGGCTG
This sequence comes from Gaiellaceae bacterium, assembly GCA_035764085.1. Lineage (GTDB taxonomy): Bacteria > Actinomycetota > Thermoleophilia > Gaiellales > Gaiellaceae > Palsa-739. Next base: position 576 of record DASTZY010000218.1, on the reverse strand, counting down.
TCGAAGAAGTCCTTGGCTGCCACCGCTTGACGCTCCTTTGTTCGAAGGGGGTGTCGATCGGCCCGAACCGTACCTGCTGTAGAGTCGCGCTTCGTGCGGGTGGAGACCAGGGAACCGGGCGGTTCGGACGTCCGGGCGCGCGTCGACCCCGACCTTCCGGCCGGCGAGCTTCGCCGTTCCGACGACGAGCTTCGAGTCGGCGCTCCCGACCTTCCGAACGGCGACGGCCTGCGCACGGCGGCCGCGGCCGCGGCGCGCGCGCTCCGGCGCGAGGGCGGGTCTGTCGCCTGGCAGGCGCGCGACGACGGCGAGGTGCGCGCGATCGTCGAGGGGACGGCCTACGGCGCGTACGACCCCGGCCTCTTCAAGCGCGGCTACCCGGACCGGGCCGAGCTGACGCTCGCGCTCCACGCTCCCGCGGAGCTGCACGAGCTCGCGCAGCGGCAGGCGACGATCGCCCGCCATCTCGACTCGGCCCGCAACCTCGCGAACCGGCCGCCGAACGACCTGACGCCGACCGCGCTCGCCGAGCACGCGAAGAAGCACGCGGGCGACGCGCTCTCGGTCGAGTCGCAC
>DASTZY010000217.1:0-5570 GCA_035764085.1 Gaiellaceae bacterium | reverse complement strand
GCGAACATGAAGACCATCGAGCTGACGAAGTCCGCGCCGCGCTGGAAGAGCGACTTCGCCATCGCCGTGGCCGCGTACGAGCACGACGAGGACGCGGCGCCGAACAGCGTCGCCCGGCCGAGCTCCCGGGGCCCGCTGCGGCCGAGCAGCCGCTGCATCTCCGCTCGCGGGACGAACGCCTGCACCGCGCCGGAGAGGCCGAAGCCGAGCACCAGCGCCCACAGCGTCGCCCAGAACATGAAGAAGGCCTCGCGGAGCGAGTGGCCGATGTCGATCAGGATGTGCACTACAGCGACGGTAGCTCGGCCGCCTCGGCCGGACGCTCCGCGCGACCGCGGAGGAACAGGCCGCCGACGAGGAAGAGGAGCAGCTCGACCCCCGTCAGCGCGAGCCGGTTGAGCGCCACCGCTCCCAGAGCCTGCCCCGGCGTGGCGACCGCCAGCAGCAGCCCGTACATCGACGCCTCGCGCACGCCGAGGCCCGACGGCGCGAAGACGAAGAGGACCGCGACGATCGCGCCGACCGCCGAGACGCCGCCGAGATAGACGACCGAGGCCGCCTCCGGGTGCGCTCCGACCGCGTGCAGGATGAGCCAGAGCGCGAAGCCGCCGAGCACCCACGTCCCGGCGTAGAACACGAGGAGCGCGCTGAGCGTCCGGGCGCGCATGTTCGGCAGCTCGCGCTTGTAGCCGAACCGCCGCAGCACCCTGCCGGCGAGCGGCCGGAAGACACGCGGCTGGACGAGGACGGCGAGCACCGCTCCGAAGATGACGAGCGGGGCGAGCGGGGCGTTGACGTCGTCGACGAAGGCCAGCCCGAGGACGAAGACGATCACTCCCGAGACTGCCGAGAGCCCCGCCTCCAGCAGCATCGACGCGGTGACGAGCCAGGCATCGGTCACGCCGGCACGCCGGGCGGCCACGACCCGGGCGGCGGGCGTCCAGATCCCTCCGGGGATGTACTTCGCCAGCATCGAGACCATCTCCGAGCGCAGCGCCACCGGGTAGGAGATCCGGATCCCCCACTCCGCGAGGATCCACTTCCAGCCGACCACGAAGACGAGGTAGTACGCGGCGAGCGCGAGGCAGGCGAATCCGAAGAGGACGAGGTTCGAGTGGTGGAGGTCGCGTTCCGCGGAATGGAATGTGCCGCGGAGCCCCCAGCCGAGCGCCCCGAAGAAGACGACGAGCACCACGAGCTGGGCCGCGCCGAGCAGACGGCGGTGCCGTTGCGCCCAGCCGGCGACGTCCGAGAGCCTGCTCATGACTCCACTCTTAGCACGGCGGCACCCCGGATCTCGCCCCGCCGGAGCCGGTCGAGCGCCTCGTTCGCTCGCTCGAGCGGGAACTCCTCGACCTCGGTGTGGACCGGGACGCGCGGCGCGAGAGCGAGGAACTCCTCTCCGTCGCGCCGTGTGAGATTCGCCACCGAGCGCACGACGCGCTCCTCCCAGAGGAGCTCGTACGGGAACGCCGGGATGTCGCTCATGTGGATGCCGGCGCACACGACGACCCCGCCGCGGGCGAGCGCGCGCAGGGCCGCCGGCACGAGCGCGCCCACCGGCGCGAAGACGATCGCGGCGTCGAGCTCCTCGGGCCCGGGCTCGTCCGACGGGCCCGCCCACTCGCAGCCGAGCTCGAGCGCGAATGCCGCCGCCGCGTCGTCCCCGGGCCGGACGAAGCCGAAGACGCGCCGTCCCTCGTGCCGCGCGACCTGGACGACGATGTGCGCCGAGGAGCCGAACCCGTACAGCCCGAGCCGCTCCGGATCGCCGGCCAGGCGCAGCGAGCGGTACCCGATCAGCCCGGCACAGAGCAGCGGTGCGGCCTGCAGGTCGTCGTAGTCGTCCGGGATGGGGAGGCAGTAGCGCTCGTGGGCGACGATCCACTCGGCGTAGCCACCGTCGAGGTCGTAGCCCGTGAAGCGCGCGGACTCGCAGAGGTTCTCGCGCTGCGAGCGGCAGTAGCGGCACGTCCCGTCCGTCCACCCGAGCCAGGGGACGCCGAGCCTGCGTCCGTCCTCGGCGCGACCGACGACCTGGTGACCGGGGATCAGCGGGAGCTTCGGCTGCGGCAGCTCGCCGTCCACGACGTGCAGGTCGGTACGGCAGACACCGCACGCCGCGACCCGCAGCAGGACCTGCCCCGGCCCCGGCGCCGGCCGCGGCACGTCCTCGAGCCGCAACGGCTCGGCAGCTGAGTGGAGCACCATCGCGCGCACCACTAGATTCTCTCGCGTGGAGCAGACCCTGCCGTACGGCTGGTACACGGATCCCGAGATCCTGCGGCGGGAGCAGGAACGGATCTTCCGCGCGGCATGGCAGTACGTCGGCCACACGGGGCAACTCGCGCACCCCGGCTACTTCGCCGCGCGCGTCGGACGCACGCCCATCGTGGTGACGCGCGACCGCGAGGGCGTGCTGCGCGGCTTCCTCAACGTCTGCCGCCACCGCGGCCACGTGATCGCCGAGGGCGAGCAGGGCCGCGAGACCCTCCAGTGCCCCTACCACGCGTGGACGTACGGCCTCGACGGCCGCCTCCGCGCGGCGCCGCGCAGCGAGGAGGAGCCGGACTTCCCGCAGGACGAGCTGGGGCTCGCGCCGCTCGCCGTGGACACGTGGGGCCCGTTCGTCTTCGCCAACGCGACCGCCGACGCCGAGCCGCTCGCACAGGCGCTCGGCTCGCTCCCCGCGCAGGTCGCGGAGCTCGGCCTCGACGTCGAATCGCTGGTCCACCACTCCCGCTGGGAGGCCGAGATCGACGCGAACTGGAAGGTCGTGAGCGAGAACTTCCTCGAGTGCTATCACTGCCAGGTCGCGCACCCCGCGTTCAGCGAGCTGATCGACGTCTCGCCCGACGCGTACGTGCTCTCGACCGACGGGCGCCTCTCGACCCAGCACGGCCCGCTGCGGACGGTGACCCCCGCCGACGAGCTGCCGCGCGCGCAGTTCCACTTCCTCTGGCCCAACCTCGGGATCAACATCTTCCCCGGCCGGCCGAACATCTCGATCGGCCCGATCGTGCCGCTGGCTCCCGGACGGACGTACCGCTTCCTCGACTACTTCTTCGGCCGGGACGTCGAGACCGCCTGGATCGACGACCTGCTCGCGTTCGACGACCAGGTCGGGCGGGAGGATCGCGCCCTTGTCGAGGGCGTCCAGCAGGGCATTGCCTCGGGAGCGCTCGACCACGGCGTGCTGATGAGCCGCAGTGAGCAGCTGATCGGGCATTTCCAGGCCCTGACGTCCGCGGCCCTCGACCGATAGAGTCGTCGCTCTCGCCGGTTTCGACAACAGGAGGGAATCCCGTGAAGCGTGTACTCCCGCTGCTCGCAATCGCGGCGCTCGTCGCGACGCTCGCCGCCTGCGGCGGCGGCGGCGGCAGCAAGACAACGACCACCTCGGCAGCCTCGAACAGCAACGTGCCGAACCCCATCGTCTTCTGCGTCGACACGACGTATCCGCCGGCCGAATCCATCGTCAACGGGAAGGCCGCCGGCTACGACATCGACATCGCGAACGCGGTCGCGAAGCAGCTCGGGTCGACCGCGCAGATCAAGACGACGGGCTTCGACGTCATCATCCCCGCCCTGAAGCAGAAGAAGTGCAACGCGATCATCAGCTCGATGACGGTGACGCCGGAGCGGAGCAAGCAGGTTCACTTCACTCCGTACGTCAACGTGGGCGCCTTCCTGATGGTGAAGAAGGGCAATCCGTCGCACATCACCGACCTTGCGTCGCTCAGCGGCAAGAGCGCAGCGGTCGAGTCGGCGACGACGGAGCTCGCCGGCCTCCAGGCCGAGAACAAGCTCCTCCAGAAGCAGGGCAAGCCGACGATCACGATCAAGAGCTACCCGGCCGACACGAGCGCCGCGGCGGCGATCCAGGCCGGCAAGGTCGACGCCTACTTCGCCGATGCCCCGCCGGTGCTCTACTACATCCGCAAAACGAACGGGAAGTTCGAGACCGCAGGCAAGCAGCTCGAGACGGCGCCGGAGGGCATCGCGACCCGGATCGGCGACCCGCTCGGGGCGGAGATCAACAACGCGGTCCAGGCGCTGTACGTGAAGAAGCAGATGCAGCAGATCCTCGCGAAGTGGCAGGCGAGCCAGTTCGCGTTGCAGACCCAATAGGAGAGCCCGCTGCCGGATGAACGCGCTCGTCGCAGTCGACTTGCACGTCATCTGGCAGCAGGTCTTCCATCCGAACTCCGTCTTCTTCCGCACGCTCTGGGCGACGGTCTACATCTCCGTGATCGCCCAGGCGGCGGGAGTGTTTCTCGGGCTTCTCGCCGCGCTCGCCCGCATGTCGCGCTTCGCTCCGCTGCGCTGGCTCTCCGGCGTCTACGTCTGGATCTTCCGCGGCACGCCCGTGCTCGTCCAGATCTTCTACGTGTACTTCGCGTTCAGCTGGCCGACGGTCCATTTCGGCTTCTGGACCGTTCCCGATGCGGCGATCGCCGGCATCGTCGCCCTGAGCATCAACGAGGGCGCGTACATGCGCGAGATCATCCGCGCCGGGATCGACTCGGTCGAGAAGGGCCAGATGGAGGCGGCCAAGTCCCTCGGCATGACGTACGGCAAGGCGATGCGGCGGATCATCCTGCCGCAGGCCGCCCGGGTGATCGTGCCGCCGCTCGGCAACGAGTTCAACAACATGATGAAGACGAGCTCGCTCGTGTACACGATCGGCGTGTTCGAGATGTTCGCCTTCGCCGAGCAGAACTACTCGCAGACCTTCATCGCGGACTACTTCCTCGCCATCGCCGTCTGGTACCTCCTGCTCACCACGGTCTGGACCTTCATCCAGGCGTACATCGAGCGACGGCTCGCCGTGAGCGAGCGGGGCGACGAGCTGAGCTTCCGGGAGCGTCTGCAGGCTGCCTGGAACCCCGTCACGTCCTGGGCCCGGGGAGGCGGCGGATGAGCGGGCTCGTCATGCACGCGGAGGACGTCCACAAGAGCTTCGGCAGGCTTCAGGTGCTGAAGGGCGTCTCCCTCCAGGTGAGGAAGGGCGAGACCGTCTGCATCATCGGGCCCTCGGGGTCGGGCAAGACGACCTTCCTGCGCTGCATGAACCACCTCGAGAAGATCGACTCCGGCCGGATCGAGGTCAACGGCCAGCTGATCGGCTACCGGCAGCGCGGCGACAGGCTGGTGGAGGACAGCGAGCGCAACATCGCACGCCAGCGGACGCAGATCGGGATGGTCTTCCAGCGCTTCAACCTCTTCCCACACAAGACGGCGCTCGAGAACGTGACCGAGGGCCCGATCCAGGTGCTCGGCATGGACAAGGAGCATGCGATCGACAAGGGAAAGGTGCTGCTCAGCCGAGTCGGGCTGGCAGAGAAGATCGACACCTATCCCGGCAAGCTCTCGGGTGGGCAGCAGCAACGGGTGGCGATCGCGCGGGCGCTTGCCATGGAACCGGCGCTGATCCTCTTCGACGAGGCGACGAGCGCGCTCGACCCCGAGGCGATCGGCGACGTCCTCTTCATCATGGGCGAGCTGGCGCACGAGGGCATGACGATGATCGTCGTCACGCACGAGATGGGGTTCGCGCGCGAGGCCGC
>DASTZY010000216.1:0-1405 GCA_035764085.1 Gaiellaceae bacterium | reverse complement strand
CTGGACTCGAACCAGCGGCCTCTTGCCTGTAAGGCAAGCGCTCTGTGCGTTCGGGCTACTCGCCCTGCTGAACATCCTGGGACTCCGGGACAAGGATTCGAACCTCGACCTCCGCGTTCAGAGCGCGGTGTCCTGGCCGTTAGACGATCCCGGAACGAGAAATCTCTGTCTCGCCGCAAGTCCATCCTGCGACGATGTTGTCCATGCCACTCGCCTACGCTTCGGCCCTGGATCGCTCCGCTGCCGGCTGCGCGAAGCGGCGGCGGATGTCCTTCGTGGAGGCGTTTTGGAGCCCGGCGCTCGCAGTCGCGTCGTGAATGCGCAGGCAAAATCAGCCGTTAACGTAACAGCGTCAATTACCGCGCCGGCGCGTGCAAGGGCCTTTCTCTCTCAGGCGGGGCCTCGTGGTCTTCCTACATCTTCTTCAAGCTGAGCATCACCTGGTTTCGTAGTCGTCGGCTCGCCCTGAAACGACAAGGGCGACCCTCTCGGGTCGCCCTCGCTCGAGCTTCTATGCGGCTAGTTGACTAGCTCGCGCACCTCCGAGCGAAGGCATGAACGCGGTCCGACCGCGCCTCGTTCGCGGGTCCGTTCGGCCAGGCGAGGGCACCCACGAAGTCGATCGTGGCCGGAGACAAGGGGTGGCTGTTGACGTAGTTCATCTTCGTCGGCTGGCGATTGCTGCCGGGCGCACCTTAGATGAAACAGATCCTCTGCGCAAGTCCGAGTTACGAAATCGGCATAGATCCGGTGCAGTCGATCCGAAATTGCCGACCGTATGCGAACCCTCGATTTCGCGATGTACGGGAGGCGAGGGTTAGCGTCCGGCGGCACGGGGAACCCCGGGCGGCATGATCTTCGTCCTGATCCTGCTGGCGGCGCTCGTCGTCCTGGGGATCGTCCTGGCCGTCGAGGTGATCAAGTGGCTGTTTATCCTGGCCGTGGTCGCCGCGCTCGTCTGGGTCATCCTCTTCTTCGTGCGTCGCATCGAAGGCCGTACCTAGCGGCCCCGGCTCATCGCGCCGTGACCGGCTCGGCGCGCCGCGTCTCGTAGCGCTGCGGCTCGGCCTCGAAGCGCCGGCGGCAGTGGTCCGAGCAGAAGTGGAACATCCGGCCGTCGTGCTCCGTGCGCGCGGCGGCGTTCGCCACCTCCACCTGCATTCCGCAGACCGGATCGATCGCGTATCCCGCTCCGCCGCCGAGCCGCCGCTGGTTGCGCGCCAGCCACCAGAGCCCGGCGAACACGAGCAGGAAGACGATGTTGAGGAACGTCGTGTAGTTCCACTCGAAGCTGGTCTGGGCGACGACCGTCGGCCGCTCGGTCGGCACGATCCCGGCGGCGCGGAACAGGTACTCCACGGTGAGGCCGGCCGCGCTCATCACGACCCAGAAGCTCGCGAGCAGC
>DASTZY010000215.1:0-13557 GCA_035764085.1 Gaiellaceae bacterium | reverse complement strand
CGAGGCGCGCCGCATCCCGCTCCGCGACCACACCTACGACCTCGACGGCCTGCTCGCCGCGGTCGGGCCGCGGACGAAGCTCGTCTACGTCTGCCACCCGAACAACCCGACCGGCACCGCGAACGGCCGCGACGACCTGCTCGCGTTCCTCGATCGGCTGCCCGAGCACGTCCTCTGCGTGCTCGACCAGGCGTACTTCGAGTACATCGACGACCCGGACTACGTGAACGGGCTCGAGCTCTTCCGCGAGGGCCGCCGGATCGCGGTGCTGCGCACGTTCTCGAAGATCTACGGCCTCGCCGGCCTGCGTGTCGGCTGGGCACTCGCACCCGCGGACGTGGTGATGGCGACGAGCAAGGTGCGGCGCGCGTTCGACGTGGCCGCGACCGCGCAGGCGGCGGCGCTGGCGAGCCTCGACGACCCGGAGGAGATCGCGCGGCGGCGCGAGCTGAACGCGACCGGACGCGAGCGCCTGGCCGAGATCCTGCGCGGCCACGGCCTCGAGCCCGCCGGACCCTCGCGCGGCAACTTCCTCTTCGCGGACGTCGGCGGCGGGAGGGAATTGTTCGAGCGGCTGCAGCGCGAAGGCGTGATCGTCCGGCCGCTCGACGGCTTCGGCGCGCCGGAGGCGATCCGGGTCACGGTCGGCACTCCGGAGGAGAACGAGGTCTTCGCTGTCGCCTTGAGACAGGTCCTTTCTGGCGTCTCGTAACCGGCGGGTCCGAGTGGTAGTTTCGGGCTCGATCTCTTGAGGCTTCTCCCGTCCGCACAGCTCGAGCCGCTGAGGTTGCCGGGGTTCCGGAACCTCTTCTTCGCCACGCTCGGCTCCAGCTTCGGGACGCTGCTCGCGGCCGTCGCGCTCGCGATCGACGTCAAGGACAAGACGAGCTCGTCGCCGTACTCCGGCGTCTGGGTCGCCGCCGTCCTCATCGTCGAGTTCCTCCCGACGATCATCGTCGGCCTTCTGCTCGGGCCGCTGCTAGACCGGCTCGAGCGGCGCTCGCTGATGATCGCCGCGGACGCGCTCCGGGTCTGCGTCTTCGCCGCGCTGCCCTTCGCGCCCGACGCTGCGACTGTCGTCGCGCTCGCCTTCGTCGCGGGTCTCGCGACGGGCTTCTTCCGCCCGGCCGTCTACGCCGGCGTGCCCAACCTCGTCCCCGACCAGGAGCTGCCGGCCGCCAATGCGCTCCTCCAGAGCGTCGAGAACCTGAGCTGGGCGATTGGCCCGCTCGTCGGCGGGATCCTGACGGCGGCCGCCGGGCCTTCCGCCGCGTACGTGATCAACGCCGTGTCGTTCGTCGTCTCGATGCTGCTCGTGCTGAGGATCCCGCCGCGCCTGCTGCAGAGCGAGCGGGCACTGTCGCGTGGCCACTGGAACGACCTCGCGGACGGCTTCAGGGCGGCGCTCCATTCCGCCTCGATGCGCACCGTGCTCGTCGCGTGGGGGATCGCCTCGCTCGCGATGGGGGCGGCGACCGTCTCCGAGATCTTCCTTGCGAAGAACACGTTCTCGGCCGGCGACTTCGGCTACGGCCTCCTCTATGCGTCGATCGGCTGCGGTCTCGTGCTGGGCAGCTTCGTCAGCGCGGCGGCGTTCGCCCGGTGGGGAGTCGCGGCCGTCTACGGCGGCAGCCTGGCGTTGGTGGGCGTCGGGTACTTCGGCGCCGGGGTGAGCCCGAACGTCTGGGTCGCGGCCGCCTGCTGTGCCGTCTCGGGTGTCGGGAACGGCGCGGCGATCGTCTGCAACGCGATCCTCGTCCAGCGCGGGACGTTCGACCTGCTGCGCGGGCGTGCGCTCACCTTCGTGATGAGCTCGACCTACGTCCTCGTCGGGATCGGCGAGGTGCTCGGCGGGCTCCTCGTCCGCCACACCGGCCCGCGCTGGATCTGGGCCGTCGCGGGCGCCGCGCTGCTCGTCGCCGGCGTCGCGGGCTGGCTGATGGCGCGCAACCTCGGCGGGGAGACGGCCGCGGAGGCCGAGCGCGTGCGGCCGCAGGACTCCACCCCCGTCGCAGCGGCCAACTAGCATCCGCGCGGTGCCCGGCCGCCGCGACTGGACGCGTGAGGACCTTGACGCCGGCGTACTGGAGGGAGACCGGCGCGCCCTCGCACGCACGATCTAGCTCGTCGAGGACGGCGACCCGCTCGCGTACGGCGTCGTCTCCGACCTCTATCCGCAGACCGGCTCCGCGTACTCGGTCGGCGTCACCGGCCCGCCCGGGGTCGGGAAGTCGAGCCTCGTCTCGGCGCTGATCCGGCACGTCCGCGAGCGGGAGGTCACGGTCGGCGTCGTCTCGGTCGACCCCTCGAGCCCGTTCTCGCAGGGCGCGCTGCTCGGCGACCGGATCCGGCTCAGCGACCATTTCCTCGACCCGGACGTCTTCATCCGCTCGATGGGCACGCGCGGTCACCTGGGCGGGCTCGCCGAGGCCGCGCTCCAGGCGCTGCTCCTCCTCGACGCGGCCGGCAAGGACGTCGTCTTCCTCGAGACGGTCGGAGCGGGGCAGAGCGAGGTCGAGGTGATCGGGATCGCCGACACCGTCCTCCTCGTGCTGATGCCCGGCTCGGGCGACGCCGTGCAGGCGCTGAAGGCCGGGATCATGGAGATCCCGGACGTGATCGCGATCAACAAGATGGACAACCCCGCCGCGAAGACGATGTTGAACGAGGTGCGCTCCATCCTCGCGCTCGACCGCAGCCGTGCGTGGAACCCGCCGATCGTCCTCACCGAGGCGGTTCGCGGAGAGCACGTTCCCGAGCTGTGGGAGAAGGTCGAGGAGCACCGCGCCTTCCTCGAGCAGAGCGGGCGACTCCAGGAACGGCGCAGCGCGAACCTCGCGCGCGAGGTGTTCGCGGTCGCATCGAGCCGGGCCAGTCGCCACCTCGAGCGGGCGGTCGCCGACGACGCAGAGCTGCGGCGCCTCCTCGCCGAGGTGCAGGCGCGGGAGCTCGACCCGCTCACGGCGGTAAGGGAGATACTCGAAAAGGTGTTCCGGATCCACGATGGCGACACAGGTAACGGCACCCGGGCTTCCTGAGATCGAGCGCGCGCGCGAGCGGCTCGGGGGAGTCGCGCGCGTGACGCCGGTCTTCCCGTCGGAGACGCTGTCGAGGCTCGCGGGCCGGCCGGTGCGCCTCAAGGCCGAGAACCTGCAGCGGACCGGCTCGTTCAAGATCCGCGGCGCCTACAACAAGCTCTCGAGCCTCGAGCCCGAGCAGCGCGCGGCAGGCGTCGTCGCCGCCAGCGCGGGCAACCACGGGCAGGCCGTCGCCTGGGCGGCGCGCGAGCAGGGCGCGCCGGCGCGCATCTTCATGCCGCAGGACTCGCCGATGGCCAAGGTCGACGCGACGCGCAACTACGGGGCCGAGGTCGTGCTGACCGGGCCGGCGTTCGAGGAGACGCTGGCGTCCGCCCTCGAGTACGTCGAGGTCAGCGGCGGCACGTTCGTCCATCCCTACGAGGACACGCTCGTGATGGCCGGCCAGGGCACGATCGGGCTCGAGCTCGCGGAGCAGGTGGACGAGCTGGAGACGGTCGCGATCCCGATCGGCGGCGGCGGGCTCGCGTCGGGGATCTCGCTGGCGTTGCGCGCCGTCCGGCCCGGGCTTCGGCTCGTCGGCGTCCAGGCCGCGGGGACGCGCCCCGGCGGCTCGGGCTACACGATCGCGGACGGGATCGCGGTCAAGGAGCCCGGCGAGCTCACGATGTCGATCCTCGGCGAGACGCTCGACGAGATCGTCACGGTCGAGGACGAGCAGATCGCGGAGGCGATCGTCCTCCTCGCCGAGCGGACGAAGCTCGTCGTCGAGGGGGCGGGCGCCGTCGGGGTGGCGGCACTCCTCGGCGGTCTCGGCGGCGGCGGGTCCGGGCCGGCGCTCGCGCTCCTCTCCGGCGGCAACATCGACGCCTCGCTGATGGTGCAGGTGATGCGGCGCGGGCTTGCGAGCCACGGGCGCTTCCTCGTGGTGCGCACGCGCGTCCCCGACCTCCCGGGAGAGCTGGCGAAGCTGCTCGGCCTGCTCGCCGCCGAGCGCGTCAACGTCGTCGAGGTCGAGCACCAGCGCGAGGCGGCCGGCGTTCCGGTCGGGCACACGGGCGTCGAGCTCACGCTCCTCACGCGCGACACCGCGCACTGCGAGCAGCTTCTGGCCCGGATGCGCGGGTGGGGCTACCCGGTCGAGCGGCTCGATTGAGCCGCTGCTTCGACGAGCTGCCCGGCCTGATCGAGACGAGCCTCGCCGAGCATTCGCGGGTCGTCCTCATCTACTTCGACGCCTTCGGCTGGCGCTTCCTGGAGCGTCACGGCGACCACCCGCTCTTCTCCGGCGCGGATGTCGAGCGATGGTCGGCCCGGTTCCCCTCCACGACGACCGTCCACTCGACGACCATCCACTCGGGGCTTCCGCTCGGCGAGCACGGCCTCTACGAGTGGAACGTCCTCGAGCCCCGGCTGAATCGTCTCGTCACGCCGCTCTGGTTCAGCTTCGCCGGCGACGACCGCCCGGGGACGCTCCGCGACATCGGCCTGGCACCGCACGACCTCTTCCCCGAGCAGACGCTCTACCGGCGGCTGCTGCCGGTGCCGAGTCACGTGGCCATGCCGTCCGGGATCGCCCACTCGCAAACCAGCAAGGCGCTCCTCGGCGACGCGACCGTCCATCCCTTCGACGACACGGTCGAGGGCCTGCGGCTTCTCTGCCGGGCACTCGCGGCCGAGGAGCGCGCCTACGGGACGATCTACCTCGGGGACGCGGACGCGCTGATGCACATGGTCGGGCCGGACGCGCCCGAGGTCGCGGCGCTGATGCAGGCGACCCTGTCGGCCATTGCGGAGGCGCTGTGGCCGGAGGGGACGATCGTCCTGCTCACCGCCGATCACGGGATGGAAGCGATCTCGCCCGAGCGGACGGCGTACGTGAACGTGGTCTGGCCCGAGCTCGAGCAGCATCTGGTCGAGGGGGCCGACGGCAAGCCGCTCGCGCCGGCCGGGTCCTGCCGCGACCTGTTCCTGCACGTGCTGCCGGAGCGCCTGGACGAGGTAGCGGCGCGGCTCGGCGAGTTGCTCGAAGGCGTCGCCGCGCTGCGGAAGGTGGAGACCCTGATCGCCGAGGGGTTGTTCGGCCCGAGCGTCACCGAGGCGCTCACCTCACGGCTCGCGAATCTCGTCGTCCTGCCGGAGCCGGGCGAGGCAGCGTACTGGCTCGAACCCGGCCGCTTCGAGCAACGCTTCTTCGGACAGCACGGCGGCCTCACGGCCAACGAGATGGAGATCCCGCTCGTGAGCTGGGTCGCGTAGGCCGCGGGCCGACACCTAACCTTGCGGCCATGGGTGCGGCATGCGCGCCCGATCGCCTCGGCTCCGCGGCGGAGCGGCGTCGGGCAGGGATCCGGCGCGGGATGCCGTTCGGGATCGCCGTCTTCGTGATCTCGATCTCGTTCGGGGTGCTGGCGCGGCCGCTGATGGGCGCGATCGCTCCGATCGTGATGTCGATCGTCGTGTTCTCGGGATCGGCCCAGTTCGGCGCGCTCGCCGTGCTGCTCGCCGGCGGGAGCGCGGGAGCCGCGATCGTCGCCGGCATCCTGCTCAACGCTCGCTACCTCGCGATGGGGCTCGCGCTCGCGCCGTCGCTGCGCGGGCGGCCGCTGTCGCGGGCCGCGTTCGCCATGACCACCGTCGACGCCTCGTGGGCGGCGGCGAGCAGGGGCGACGGCACGTTCGACCCCTGGTACATGGTCGGCGTCAGCGTCCCGCAGTACGTCGGCTGGGTGCTGGGGACTGCGGTCGGCGTCTTCATCGGGCCGGTGCTCGGCCACCCCGATGCGCTCGGGCTCGATGCGCTGTTCCCGGCCTTCTTCCTCGCTCTCCTGTTCGAGGAGGCGCGTGGCCGGCGACGGCTGGCCGCGGCCGGCGGCGGGGCCGCGATCGCGCTCGTGCTGACTCCCGTCCTGCCGGCAGGACTGCCGATCCTGGCGGCCGCAGGAGCGGCGCTCGCCGCCTCGAGGCTGCGTTCGTGACCGCGGTCTGGGTGACGGTGGCAGCGCTCGCCCTGGCAACGGCGGCGTTGAAGCTCGCCGGGCCGCTGGCGCTCGGAGGACGCCCGCTGCGTGCCGAGGTGCTGAACGTGGTGGAGCTGCTCGCCTCGGCGCTGCTCGCCGCGCTGGTCGTGGTCGAGACGTTCGGCAAGGGACGCTCCCTCGTGCTCGACGCACGCGCCCTCGGCGTCGCCTTCGCGTTCGTCCTGCTCATGCGGCGGGCGCCGATGATCGTCGTGGTGCTGGGCGCGGCGGCCGTGACCGCTATCGCGCGCCTGCTGGCGGGCTAGCCAGGAGGGTTGGCGGAAAGCCGCTCGTCGTCGGCGTGCGATGGTCGTTCGCTGACAAGGACGCAGGGAGCGCGAATAGCAGCGCTATTCGCGCGACTGAGGACGCTGCTCAGCGGGCGAGCAGCGTGCGCCGGCGGCTCAGCCTGATTTTCGCCAAATCCTCCTCTCTCTCTCTCTCTCTCTTCAACTTCCGCAGCGGCGGAAAGACGTCGTCTCGCCGTTCCACGCCGAGACACCTCCGTCCAGAACCGGCCGCGCGTCGATGCCGGCCGCACGAAGCACGCTCGCGGCGACCGCTGCGCGCGGGCCGCTCTCGCAGATCGTCACGACGGGACGGCCGTCGAGCAGGCCGTTCTCGGCCGCGGCGCGAACCGTGCGGTAGGGGAGGTTCTTGGAGCCGGGGATGTAGCCGCCGTCGCGCTCGTCGGCCTCGCGCACGTCGAGGAGCTCGACCGAGTCGTCCGCGAGCAGCCGCTCGAGTTCGTCGAGCGAGACCGGCTCGAGCCTCTCCGCGCCGCCGCCCGCCTGCCAGCCGGCGATCCCGAACAGCCCGACCGCGTACAGCGACCGCGCAGCCCGCGCGGCCTCCTCCGCGTCCGTCGCGTGGAGGACGACCGGCCGTTCCGGGAGGACGAAGGCTGCCTTGGTGGCGAAGCTCGAGCCCTCGACCGGGATGCCGACGGCGCCGGGATGGTGTCCGGCGGCGAACGCGTCGGTGGGGCGCACGTCGAGGACGATCGTTTCCTCGGCCGCCGACTCGATCCGCTCGAGCGGCGGCTGCGCCCCGAGCAGCTCGCCGCGGTTGAGCTCCACGATCTGCTCCATGTTCGGCGGCCGCGGCGGCTGCGGGTGGAGCGCGCCGGCGACGAAGTCCGCGAGCTCCGACCGGAGCGCCGGGTTGAAGCGGCGCTCGAAGCCGATCGTCGTCGACCCCTTGGAGCTCATGGCGGCGCCGCACAGCGAGCCGGCGACGTGGCCGGGGAAGACCTCGACTCCGTCCCCGAGCTCGACCAGCCGCCGCAGGCTGTGGAAGAGGCCCTCCGCGCCTTCCCGCACCTCGACCGCGAGGTCCGGCCGCCCGGCATCGCCCACGAAGAGCGAGTCGCCGGTCAGCACGAGCCACGGCTCGTCGCCCCGGGAGCGGTCGATCACGGCGAAGGAGCAGTGCTCCGGCCTGTGTCCGGGCGTGTGGATCGTGCGGACGACGACGGCGCCGACCTCGACCTCCGTCCCGTCCTCCAGCGGCTCGTGCCGGAACGTAACGCCCGCGGTGCCGTGGATGCGGATCGGGACGTCGTGCTCGAGCGCGAGGCGCCCGTGACCGGAGACGTGGTCGGCGTGCGTGTGCGTCTCGAGCGCGCCGACGATCCGGACGTCCCGCCGCTCCGCCTCCGCCAGCAGCGGTTCGATGGCGTACGGCGGGTCGACGACGATCGCGACGCCGGCGTGCTCGTCGCCGACGAGGTAACAGGCACAGCCGAGGTCGTCGTCCAGGAACTGCGTGAACAGCACGCGGCGACGCTACCACCGTCCTCGACTACAAATCTTGAAGCGTCAACCTCGCGCCGGAGACTCGCCGGCCGCGTGCTCCTCGTCGAGCAGCCGCAGCACGAACCAGCCGATCGCGAGCAGGAAGACGAGTGTCTGCTCGCCGTTCATCAGGATCCCGCCGAGGTTCTGGTCGCGCACCGCCGACATCCCCCACAGCCGTGGTGCGTGCTCGTAGAACGTGTACAACGGCCGGCTGGAGAAGATGTACGCGAGTCCGAGGAAGGACGAGCCGATGAAGGCGACGGCGAGGTAGCCGAGGCCCGCCGGCGGCGAGAGCCGGCCGCTCACGATCGGCCACCAGAAGAGGAGCCCCGCGGCGATCAGGATCGCGTGCTCGAGGTTGAGACCCCAGCCGGTGCGCAGCGCCCAGTCGTAGAACGGCGCGAGGTGCGTCAGATACCAGGCGCCGAGCCAGGTGGGGAGGATCCAGCGCGCGCGGAGGCGGTCGAGCCCGCGGCGGCCCAGCTCCCGCCGCATCCTCGGCGTCAGGCCGAGCAGTACGAGGAGCGGTGCCACGTCCGCGATCAGCGCGTTCTGGAGCAGGTGGATCAGCAGGAGGTAGCGCGACGCGATCGTCTCGAGCGGGGAGTTGAGCGAGGAGCCGATCAGGAAGACGCCCGAGGCGAAGGCGGCGATGCGCCACGCAGCCGGCGGGTCGCTTCGCGCCGCGCGCCAGTAGAGGGCCGAGGCGGCGACCGCGAGTGCGAGGAAGATCGGCTCGAAGCTGAATGCGGTCGCGTTCACGTGGCGGCCGCGAGGCGGCCCGCGCGGGAGCGCCGCCGGCGGGGCCGCAGCAGCAGGGCTACGCACGTCCCGAGCGTGAGGAGCTGCTCCACCATCATCACGATCCCGGCGAGCTGCTGGTCGGTGACCGCCGAGATCCCGTACGCGCCCTGGTACGCCGGGTAGAGCCGCGTGAACGAGAAGGCGAGCACGTCGGTGAGGATCTGCCCCGCGGCGAACATCGATGCCGCCAGCGCCACGCGCCCGCCGACGCTGAGGCGGCGGTGCGAGCCGGGGTCGACGAGCAGCGTCCAGACCAGAATCCCGCAGAACACCCAGCAGACGTGCTCGAAGTCATGGAGCTTCGCGTGCTCCAGCGCCAGGTCGTAGAGGTACGGGATGTGCCAGACCGCGAGGTTCGCCGCCCAGAGCGAGAAGGCGACGCGCGGCCGGAGCAGCGTGCCGACAACCGCGCGTACGCGCGTGCTGCGGGCGAGCGGCGCGAGGACGGCCGCGGGGAGGAGGAAGACGAGCAACGGCCCGCGCACCGCGGTCACCATCAGCGCGGGCCCGAGGTCGCCGATCAGCACGTGCTGGCCCATGTGCGCGGTGAGCAGCTCGTCCTCGGCGAGCCGGTCGAGCGGCCCGACCACCGCGAAAAGACTCACCCCGAGCCCGGCGGCGAACAGCGCGAGCCGGTCCCAGCCGGCGAGATCGGGACGGCCGCGCCGGCGCAGGCGGATGAACCCCTGCAGGAAGAGGAGCGCCGCGAGCGCAGCTGCCGCAACCGGCACCACGCCGTCGATTGTGCCTGGAAGTCGTCCCGGCCGAACTACCTGCTAGGAATCCGCCGACGGGCGGGATAGGGTCGTCCGAAGTCAGGGGTTTCCGAGTCGAAAGGGGCAGGGGATGAGAGCGGTGTTCCGTTGGTGGGCGGTGGGCGTCTTCGTGGCCGTCCTGCTGCAGATCGCGTTCGCCGGCTACGGCGCGTTCTACGTCGTCGACAAGGCGGACGAGGCCTCGAAGACGCTGACGAACCACCAGGTCGATCACGGGTTCAATCCCCACTCGGGCTTCGGGTACCTCGTCATCCTGCTCGGGATCATCCTGGTGCCGATCGCGTTCGGGGCCAGGGTCGACCGGTCGCGCAAGCAGTTGAGCGTCGTGATCGCGGTGTTGCTGATCATCCAGTTCTTCCTGGCGGTGCTCGGCTGGACGTGGGCGCCTCTCGGCTTCCTCCATCCGCTGAACGCGCTCGCGATCGCCGCGGTCACCGGCATGCTCGCCCGGATCGAGTGGAGGGGCGCTGCCGCACCCGCGGCCGCCCCGGTCGCGGAAGGCGGAGGCGCCGACTGAGCTAGAGGCCCAGCTGGCGGGCGATCACCATGCGCTGCACCTCGTTCGTCCCCTCGCCGATCTCCAGGATCTTCTGGTCGCGGTAGAGGCGCGCGATCGCGAACTCCTCCATGAACCCGTAGCCGCCGTGGATCTGCAGCGCGCTGTTCACGGCGCGGTTCGAGAGGAGGCCCGTGTAGAGCTTCGCCTGCGCGGCGGCCAGGGCGAACGGCTTGCCGCTGTCCTTGAGCCACGCGGCGCGGTAGACGAGCTGGCGGCCGGCCTCGATCTCGGTCGCCATGTCGGCGAGCTGGAACTGGATCGCCTGGAAGCTCGAGATCGGCCGCCCGAACTGCTGCCGCTCCTGCGCGTAGGCGGCGGCGAGGTCGTACGCGCCCTGCGCGAGCCCGACGCCCATCGCCGCGACCGAGATCCTGCCGCCGTCGAGGATCTCCATGAACTGCCGGAAGCCGCGCCCGCGCTCGCCGAGGAGGTTGCCCTCGGGCACGGCGCACGAGCGGAAGGAGAGCTCCCGCGTGTCCGACGCGCGCCAGCCGAGCTTGTGCATCGGCGCCGAGATCTCGTAGCCGGCCGTACCGTTCGGGACGATCAGGTTGGAGATCTCGTCCTCGCCGGTGCGCGCGGTGATCGTGACGCAGGCGCTGATGTCGGTGCCCGCGTTCGTGATGAAGATCTTGGAGCCGTCGACCACCCACTCGCCGTCGCGCAGCTCGGCCCGGGTGCGGGTCGCCCCGGCGTCCGAGCCCGCGTCCGGCTCCGTCAGCCCGAAGGCGGCGAGCGCCTCGCCCGAGGCGAGTCGCGGCAGCCACTCCCGCTTCTGCTCCTCGTTCCCGAAGAGGAGGATCGGCATCGTCCCGAGCGAGGTGTGGGCCGCGACGGTGATCGCCACCGAGGAGTCGATCCGGGTCAGCTCCTCGACGGCGATCGCGTACGAGACCGTGTCGCCGCCGGCGCCGCCGTACTGCTCCGGGAGCGGGAGGCCCATCAGACCGAGCTCCGCAAGCTCCGCAACGAGCTCGTACGGGAAGCGCGCCTCGCGATCGAGCTCTTCGGCGACCGGAGCGACCCTGGTCTTCGCGAACTCGCGGACGGTGCGGCGGATCAGCTCCTGCTCGTCGCTCAGCTCGAAGTTCAAGCGAGCATTGTGCCCAGCTCGGCGATGAGGCGGACGCCCCAGCCGGTCCCGCCGGGCACGCGCAGGTAGTCGCCGCGGCTGCGCTCCAGGAAGGCGGGGCCGGCCATGTCGACATGGCACCACGGGCCGTCGCCGGCGAACTCGTGCAGGAACTCGGCCGCCAGCGCGGGGGAGCCCTGGCGTAGCGTGGAGCCGTTCTTCATGTCCGCGAACGCCGAGTCGATGTAGCGGCGATAGCGGGGATGGAGCGGGAACGGCCAGACGAGGTCGCCGCTGCGGTGGCCGGCCTCCACGATCAGCTCGCCCCACTGCTCGTCGTTCGCGAAGCCGCCGGCGTAGAGGTCGCCGAGCGCGAGCTCCATGGCGCCGGTCAGCGTCGCGAGGTCGAGCACGTGGGTCGCTCCCTCCCTGCGGACGTACCAGAGCGCATCCGCGAGCACGAGCCGTCCCTCGGCGTCGGTGTTGATGACCTCGATCGTCTTGCCGTTCGCGGCGCGGAGGATGTCGCCGGGCCGGAACGCGTCGCCGCCCGGGAGATTCTCGGCCGCGGCCAGCGCCGCGATCGCCTTCACAGGCGTGCCGAGCGCGGCGAGCGCGCCGATCCCGTGCAGCGTCCCGGCGCCGCCTGACATGTCGCCCTTCATGTCCTGCATCCCGCCGGACGGCTTGATCGAGATGCCGCCGGCGTCGAAGGTGATCGACTTGCCCACCAGCCCGAGGTGGACGTCGCCGCTCGCGCCGGGCGGGTCGTAGCGCAGGATGATCAGGCGTGGCTCGTTGCGGCTGCCGCGGCCGACCGCGGTCAACGCGCCCATGCCGAGCTCGTCGAGCTCTCGGGTCGCGAGGACCTCGCAGGTCAGGTGCTCGTGCTCGGCCGCGAGCTCCTTCGCCTTCTCGCCGAGCGTGTGCGGGGTGAGCTCGTTGGGCGGCATGTTGGAGAGGTCGCGCGCCCGGTTGGCCCGCTCGGCGAGGATCGCCGCCCGCTCCACGGCCGCCTGCAGCTCGGAGTCGTTCTCGTGGCCGATCACGATCCGCTCCGGCGCACGCGGTTCGTCCTTGGACTTCCAGCGGCCGGGCGAGTAGGCGCCGAGGATCGTCCCCTCGACGAGCGCCGCCGCCTGCTGGGGCAGCGGGACCGGAAGCGACTCGTCGAGCAGCCAGACGAGCGTCCCACCGACGCGGGAGAGCGCCTGGGCCGCCGATGCGCCGGCCGTCCGCAGCGCGTCGGCATCCACCTCGTCGCGCTTGCCGACGCCCGACGCGACGAGGCGCGGCGCGTCGAGCTCGCCGTCGAGGTGGAGGAGGACCGCCTCGCCGCGCTCACCGCGCAGGTCGCCGCTCTCGCCGAGGCGCCCGAGCCGTCCGCCGAGCTTGCCGTCGACGATCTTCGCGCCGTCGCCGCCCAGCGGCTGGGCCACCGGGATCGCCAGCGCGTCGGCGCCGGCCTGCCCGGCGGGACCGATCTCCACCTTGGTCATGCGGACAGCGATGCTAACGGCTTCCGCCCTGCTCACGGCGCATAGACTCGCCCGCAGACCCCGAGAAGGAGCCATCGATGCCACCCACCGCGCAGGAGTTCTTCGACACCCTTCCGACCACTGCCGATACGTCCAGAACGGCCGGCATGAACAACTCGTACGTGTTCGACATCGAGGGCGCCGGGCAGTGGACGGTCAGGGTCGAGGACGGCAGCGTCGCCGTGAGCGAGGGCGTGCAGGACGCCGACGTCACGATCAGCGCCTCCCAGGAGGTGTTCGAGAAGATCCTCGCCGGCGAGCAGAACGCGACGAGCGCCTACATGACCGGCAAGATCAAGCTCAAGGGAGACATGGGCGCGGCCATGAAGCTGCAGAAGCTGTTCCCGAACACCTAGGAGCCCGCGCCGAAGAAGATCTCGGCGGACTCCGCGACTCTCCGGTAGCCGACGCGCTCGTAGATCTTGTTCGAGGTCGGGTTGGCGAGGTCGGTGTAGAGGAAGCAGAAGCGGCGGCCTCCCTCGAAGAGGCGGCCGTCGAGCAGCTGCTGGGAGAGCTCGGCGGTCAGGGCGGTGGCGTAGCCGCGGCGGCGCAGGTCCGGCGGCGTGTAGACCGGGCCGATGCGGATTCCGTTCGGCGTCGGTCCGCCCCAGCCGGCGAGGGAGACGACTTCGCTGCCGTCCTCCCAGAGCAGGAAGCCGCTCGTCGGCGAGCTCAGCCGGTGCTCGACCGACTGCTCGGCGCGCTCGCGGGCCGGGCCGCCCTCGTGCAGAACCTCGTCGCCGAAGGCGATCCACCAGCGCAGCGCGAGCTCGTGATCGTCCCTCGTCGCGACGCGCGCCGACCCGGGGGCGCCCGAAGGCGGCTCGACACGCTCGAGCGCGTAGACACCCTGCCGCATGTTCACGCGCGCCGGGACGCCGGTGCGCCGCGACCACAGCTCTGCGAACTCCTCCGCCTCGGGCTCCGCGCCGACGGCGCCGGGGAGGTCCT
>DASTZY010000214.1:0-18168 GCA_035764085.1 Gaiellaceae bacterium | reverse complement strand
GAACGCGATCCGTGACGCCACGGGCGCCGACGTCCACGAGCTGCCGATCTCCCGCGAGGAGATGCTGCGCGCGCTGCGCGAGGCCGAGGAGCGGGCGCGCGAGAAGGGGAAGCGTGGAGCTCCTGCGGCCGTCTAGCGTCGAAGAGCTCGACGGCGGGCTCTTCGTCCACGGCGGGACGGAGGTCGTCCCGCTCCTGCGCGAGGGGCTCCTCGAGGCGGAGCGGCTCGTCGACGTGCGCGGCGTCGTGCCGCACGGGATCGACGGCGCCGTGATCGGCGCAGGGACGACGCTCGCCGAGCTCGAGGTGGAACCGGCGATTCCGGCGGCGCTGCGGGAGGCCTGCCGGCTCGCCGCGTCGCCGCAGCTTCGAAGCATGGGCTCGCTCGGCGGCAACCTCCTGCAGGCGACGCGCTGCTGGTACTGGCGGCTCGGCTATCCGTGCCGCCTGCACGGCGGCGACCGCTGCCACGCGCGCGAGGGCGAGCACCGCGAGCACGCGATCTTCGCCAACGAGTTCTGCGCGTCGGCGCATCCCTCCGACGTGGCGGCCGCGCTCGTCGCGCTCGGAGCACGGGCGCGGACGAGCCGCCGCGAGCTCGCCGTCGAGGAGCTCTACCGCCTGCCGGACGACGGCAACCAGAGCACGACGACGCTCGAGGAGGGCGAACTGCTCCTCGAGCTCGAGCTGCCGCCCGTGGAGGCGAGCGTCTACCTCAAGGCGATGGACCGGAAGCGGTGGGCGTTCCCGCAGGTGGGCGTCGCGGTCGCGCGGACGGCCGACGGCACGACGCGGATCGCACTCGCGGGCGTCGCGCCGATCCCGTGGCGGATCGAACGCACGGAGGATCTCGAGTCCGCGACGCCGCTGCCGCGGACGGAGTGGAAGGTTCCGCTCGCGCAGGCGCTCGTGCGCCGCGCCCTCGCCGCATTGGCGTGATCGCGGCCGTCGTGCTCGCGGCCGGGGCGTCGTCGCGGTACGGGACGGCGCCGCCGAAGCAGGTCGAGCTGCTGCCGAGCGTCCTCGCCGCGCTGCGGGCGAGCTCCGTCGACGAGATCGTCGTCGTCAGCGGGGCGCACGAGCTTCCGGTGGAGAGCGTTCGCTGTCCGGGCTGGGAGGCTGGGCCCGGCGCTTCCCTGCGTTGCGGTCTCGCCTCGCTCCCGCGGGAAGCGGAGGCCGCGGTCGTCGTCCTCGCGGACGGCCCTCACCTCGACGCGCGCGCGGTCGACCGCGTCGTCCGCGACTGGCGCGCGAACGGCGGCGACGCCGTGGCCGCCGCCTACGGAGGCGTCCGCCTCCACCCCGTCCTGCTCGCGCGCCCGCTCTGGGACGACGTGCCGGACGAGGGCGCACGGTCGCTCCCGGCCCGGCTCGTCCCCTGCGACGACCTTACGCCGCCGGGCGACGTCGACTTCAGTCCAGCGGAATCCTGAGAGCCGCGAGCTTCTCCCGGAGCGCCGCCGGCATCTGCTCGCTCGCTGCCTTGCGGACGTAGACCCGCAGGCTCTCCTCGAACCGGTAACGCCTGCGGCAACCCTCGCACTCCGCAAGATGCGCCTCCGCCTCTTGCAGCTCCGCGTCGGTGAGGACGTGGTCCATGTACGGCTGCATCATCTCTTCGCAGTGCGCGCAGGGGTCCTTCATGTCGCCTCCTCCAGGGCCGACTCGGCGAGCTCCCGCTTCAGGATGCGGCGGCCGCGGTGGAGCCGCGACATCACGGTGCCGACCGGGATGTCGAGGATCTGGGCCGCGTCCGCGTAGCTGAAGTCGCCGAGGTCGACAAGCACTATGACGTCGCGAAAGTCGTGGGGCACCGCCGAGAGCGCGGTGACGATGTCGTCCTGCGAGAGCCGCTCCACAACCCGGTCGTCGTCGGAGACGCCGTCGCCGTCCGCCGCGAGCCGGTCGTAGAGGTAGTAGTCGTTCGCCTCGAGCGGCTGCATCTGCGGGGCCCTCTGCTGCCGCCGCCCGCGGTCGATGTTGAGGTTCGTGAGGATCCGCAGGAGCCAGGCGCGCATGTTCGTTCCCGGCTGGAACGAGCGCCAGCTGCGGAACGCCCGCGCGTACGTCTCCTGCATCAGCTCGTCGGCGTCCTCACGGGATCCCGCCAGGTGGCGGGCCACGCGGTAGACCTGGTCGGAGAGAGCGAGTGCGTCCTCCTCGAACCGGACGCGGTCGCGCGCCTCGGTCGCCAGCCGTTGCGCCTGCTCCGGCTCGCCCTCCACGTGATCAACCGTACCAGCGAGGGGCATGCGGACTCGAACGGCCGCCACGACGTTGCTATTCCGCTCAGGCGGGTACCCGAGGGGCCGTGGAAGAGAAACCCGACACCGAGGAGCACCCCGAGCACGAGCCCACGTCGCTCGACGACGGGCAGTCGATGGAGCCAGGCGAGGGGCCGCATGACAAGGACCCCGCGCTCGAGCAGCTGCACGGCGTCCCGATCGACCGGGACGACGCCGCCTAGACCGAAGCGAGCTCGGGGAAGCCGGACCTGGCGAGGCGCTCGACGATCGCCTCGCGGCTCGTCTGCTCGTCGTCCCACGCGAGCGCCACCTGGCCCATGAGGTTCGCGTTCGCGCCCTCGAGGCCCTCGTGTCCCTCGAGTGCGTGCGCGAGCCGCATCACGCACCGCTCGCAGCGAACGCCGGCTACCTGGATCGTCTCCGTCTGGGTCGCCACGGACGTCACCCTAGCGTCAGCGCCGCGATCTCCCGCACCGCTTCCTCCGGCCCGAGCTCGAGCTGTCGCTCCGCCTCCGGGCCGCCGCCGCGGCGTCCCGCTGCGTCGCGCTGCCTCGCGTACTCGTCGCGGTCGAGGCGACTCCCGTCGGACTCCGCGGCCTCCCGCACGAGCCGCTGCACCTCGGCGGCGAGCTCGGCGGTCCGCGTCAACGACGTCGGCTGGTCGAGGACGCGCACCTCGAGCGTCCCGTACTCCGGCCGCGGCCAGGCGTCCCAGTGACGGCGGGTGCTGTCGCCGCGGGTCGCCGCCTCCCAGTCGTCCCAGCCTCGCAGCACCGGCGGTGTCCCACCGGTCGGCATCTCGAGCAGGATCTGGGAGCGGATCGAGCGCCAGCCGCTGTCCGCACCATCCCAGAACGGCGAGTTCGCCGACGTCGCCAGCAGCCCCGGTAGCGCGGGCAGGACGCCCTCGAAGGCGCGGAGGCACGTGTCCGCGTCCGGCACGGAGACGTGGACGTGGAGCCCGCAAACCTGCTGCCGGTAGAGGCGCGGCCCGAGCTCCTTCTCCAGACGCTCGTACCGCTCGACCGGGACGATGGGAACGCGGCCGCGCGCCGTCGGATGCGAGCCCGTGGCGAGCACCGCGAGCCCGTGCTCCGCGGCCCGCCCCGCCGCCTTCTGCCGCAGCGACCGCAGCTCGGCGCCGGCCTCCTCCGGAGTCTCGACCACGGTGGTGGTGATCTCGACGAACGACTCGAACAGCTCCGGCTTGATTCGCTCGGTCGCCTCGCCGAAGACGCGCGAGAAGCCGTCCCACGCGGGCTGCAGCGTCTCGGCGTCGACGAGCATCAGCTCCTCCTCGACCCCGAGCGACCACGGCGGGGCCGAGCCGAAGCGGCTCAGATCCATCGGGCTCCCCTTACTTGCCGCGGACGCCGTGCACCGGACGTCCGGCCGCCTCCCACGCGTAATACGAGGCGCTGGGGCCGAAGTCGACCTCGTAGGAGACGATCCGCGGATTGCGTCCGACCTCCTTCGCGCGCTGCGCGTGGCGCAGGAGGTTCGGGTCGTCCTGCTCCTCCCACACGAGCACGAGGTGCGCGGCCGTCATGAACACCGCCACGAAGGAGCAACCGGGAGCGGGACACGGAAACGGGTCGGTCCTGACGCAGAACCAGCCGACGTGCTCGTGACCGTCCTCCGTCCAGAGCTCCTCGGCCTCCTCGGGGACGACGTGCTCGACGGTTCCGGCGGTGCCGGGCTGAATCTCCTCCCGCCTCACCTGCGCAAAGGTAGCGACACCCCGCGCGCCTCCGCGGCGGCGCGTCGCTCAGCGGAGCAGGAGCGCCCAGGCAGCGCCCGTGACGGCCGTCCCGACCGCCACCCAGGTCACGTAATCCCCCACGACGCCGCTGTGCAGCTCGCGCAGGACGCGGATCGGCGGCGCGAGCGACCGCTCTGCAACCGCCAAGGCGGTCTGCGGCAGGCGCCGCCCGTAGAGGCCGAGCACGGCGAGGCCGAGGGCGAGGATGGTGGCGCCGCCGCCGTAGAGGAACGAGTCGAGCGAGGTGTGCCGGATCGTGACCGGCAGGCTCTGCGGCGGGGACATAGGTTGGTCGCGCAGGACGCGTGCCGCATACCCGGCCCGGTCGCGGAATCTCTCGGCCGCGTACTCCGCCCGCTGGCCGAGCCCGGGCACGACGCTGATCGCGAGCCCGAGGACGACCGCCGTGAGAGCCACGGCAACGAGCAGCGGCCGCAGCACGTGACGCTCGAGCGGGTCCTCCTCGAACGGCCGGCCGAGCAGGGGGTCGTCCGCCTCGCCCCAGCCGAGGAAGATGCGGGCGCCGGCGCGCAGCAGGGCCGCCCCGGCCAGCGCCGAGCCGAGCCAGAGCGGCACCAGCACCCACGACCTCCCGGGCCCGGTGGCGCCCTCGTCGATCAGGCCGTGGCCGAGGTAGATCCCGACGTACGGTGTCCCGACGAGCCCGATCGTCGCCGCGAACCAGGCCACCGCCGGCGCCCAGCAGCCCCGCCCCTTGCCGCGCAGGTTGAGCTCGTCGATCAGCCCGTGGTCGACGTGGAGGATCCCGGCGACGAAGAACAGCCCGGCGGTCAGGAGTGCGTGCGCGAGGAACATCAGCTCGGCTCCCGCGAGCCCCGCCGAGTCCAGCAGCCCGATCCCCGCCAGCATGATCCCGATGTGGCAGAGCACCGAGTAGGCGAGCATCCGCTTCAGGTGCCGCTGCAGGAATGCCATCGCCCCCGTCAGCACCGCGCTCACGAGCCCCATCCAGAGCAGCACGTCCCCGACGGCATGGCCGTGACCGAACGGCACGTCGAAGACCGTCCAGTAGAGACGGGCGACGCCGATCAGGCCGATGTCGGTCATCACGCCGCCGAGGACGGCGCATACGGGTGCGGGCGCCACGGCGTACGCGTCGGCCGCCCAGAGATGGAACGGCACCACCGCCCCCTTCACGAGCAGGCCGCAGAAGAGGAGCGTCATCGCGAAGATCACGAGGCCGCCCGCGGGGCCGTGCGACAGCGTCCGCCCGATCTCCGCGAGGTTGAGGGAGCCGGTGCGCGCGTAGATGAGCGCGATCCCGATGGCGAACAGGTAGCCGCCGACGCTGTTCGTGATCGCGAAGTTGACCGCTCCCTGCACCGGCCCGAGCCGCTCCACCTGGAATCCGGTCAGCGCGTACGCGGCGACGCCCATCAGCTCGAGCCAGACGAAGAGGTTGAAGAGGTCGCCCGACATGGCGAAGCCGCACATCGCGCCGAGCGCGACGAGCATCAGCGCGTCGAAGAGGCGCGCGGCCTCACGCAGGAAGGTCAGCGAGTAGAGGAGGGCGAGCGTCACGACGAGGCCGATCACGACGCACATCCCGGCCGCGAGCGGGCCGACGGCGAAGTCGACGCCGAGCGCGACGCCGTCGTGCACCTGCCAGCCGCCGAACCAATGCACCACCTCGTGGCTCTCCGCGTGCCAGAGCAGCACGAAGGCGAGCGCCGTGGTGGCTGCCGAGGCGGCCACGACGAGAACGTCCTGGACCGGCGTCGGCGTGATGTGGTCGAGCGCCGCGACGACAGCCGCCCCGAGCAGCGGGATCGCGACGAGGAGCGGAGGGATCCAGCTCATCCCGAGATGTCGGCGATCCGGTCGGGGTCGACCGTGCCGGAGAGGCGGTGCGCGTCGAGCGCCAGCGCGAGGATGAGCGCGACCACCACGACGCTGACGACGATGTCCGTGAGGGTCAGGGCCTGCACGACCGGGTCGACCGCAGGCGTGCCGAGCTCGACGCCCTTGAAGATCGGCGCCTTCCCATGGTCGACATAGCCGACCGTGAGCAGGAGCACGTAGCTCGACGACTGGGTCACGGTCAGGCACACGGCGAGATGGACCAGGTTCTTGCTCGTCGCCACCCCGGCGAGGCCGACGAGGCAGAGCCAGGCGGCGACGGCGTAGGGCAGGTAGCTCACGACTGGACGTCCTCCGGCTCGAGCGGCACGACGTAGGTCTCGAGGAACTCGGCGAACAGCAGCAGCATCGCAATGGCCACCGCGATCCCCGCTGCGGCGTTGAGGATGCCGATGCTCCCGCCGGAGGCCAGCGTCCCGGTCGTCCCGAAGCCGAACAGGTTGGTGAGGAACGCCAGCCCGGTCACGAGCGCCGCGAGGCCCGTGACGACGTAGCCGCCCGCCCCGATCCCCTCCAGCGGATCGAGCAGGTGCTCGTTGCGGAAGGGCCGGTAGTCGCGGTGGCTGCCGATCAGGTAGAGCACGAGGATCGCGCCGGCGAGCACGACGCCTCCGGGGAAGCCGCCGCCCGGCGTGACGTAGCCGAACGCGACGAGCCAGAGGCCGACGAGCAGTCCGACACCGACCAGGACGACACCGACGAGGCGGACCGCGTCGCTGCGGAGACGCCGCGTCCGCCGCTCGGCCCGGCGGGCGCCCGACTCGTCCCGCAGCAGGAGCGTGACGCCGATGACCGAGGCGTAGAGGATGAACTCCTCCCCCATCGTGTCGATCCCGCGCACGTCGAAGGTCGTCGCCATCACGACGTTCGTCGTGTGGCGGAGCGGGACGACGATGCGGTTGAGGACATAGCCGTACGGGCCGCGGTAGTCGCCGAATGCGGGGAGGCCGGCGATCGCCCACGCGAAGAGCGTCCCGAGGACGAGCAGCGCCGGAGCCAGCAGCGCGACCCGGACGCGCCTACTCATCCTTCGTCTCCTTCGGCCTGCGCCGCTCGCCGCGCACCCGGGCGACCGCCGCGAGGATCACGAGCGGGTACGCGATGCCCGAGACGACGAGCATCGACAGGGCCGGATCCGGAGCCTGGAGCACGACGAAGAGGCAGACGAGCGTGACGCCGTAGATGCCGTTGACCAGGGCCTGACGAAGCGGGTCGCGCGTGAGGACGACGAGCGGGGCCCCGATCGCGACGAGCGCGAACACGACCGCCTGGAGCGGCGCCAGCGTGGCGAGCAACATCATGCGTCGAAGTCGGGGTGCTCGGCCCGGTGCGCCGCCCGCGCAGTCGTGATCACGACGACCGGGTTGAGGAGGAAGAGGAGCGCCACCGCCGCGATCGCCTCGATCCCTCCCGACGTGAGGTGCTCGCGGACGAGGATCGCCGCGAGGATGAGGAAGGCGGGGACGGTCGTGCATGCGGCCGCGTAGTGAAGGCGGTCGAGAGTGGTCCGCATGACGACGACTCCCGCGACGCAGAGGAGCTCGGCTGCGACGCCGAGCGCGAGGAGGACGTCGACGGCGAGGTCGGCCGCGTGCATCAGGACCAGCGGCCGAGGAAGCGGGCGAAGACGAGGCAGCCGATCAACGAGGTGACGGCGGCGATGATCGGCACGGTGAAGAACGTCGACTGGCCGAAGCCGACGGAGAGGCAGAGCAGGATCAGCGTCAGGGTGGTCCCTGCGGCCTCGAGCGCGACCAGCCCGTCGATCGGGCTGCGCAGCGAGGCGATGACGAGCAACGGCGCGAGCGCGGCGATCAGGACGGTCGCGGCGATGAGGAACGCGTTCAGGCCGGCTTCTCCGAGGGGGCGTGAGGGACCAGGTCGTGGAGGAGGACGGTGTTCGACTTCGGGTCGACGTCGATGACGTAGGCGTTCGGGCTGTAGGAGGCGATGAGCACCGACCAGGCACGCGGGCCGACACCGCGCCGGCCTGCCGCTCCGCCGTCGTACTCCCGCGAGACGAGCCGGCCGCGGGCGACGCGCCCGCGGACGACGCTCCTGACGAGGGCCCAGGTGAGGATTCCGAAGTCCACCAGCACCATGCCCAGCGCTCCCGGCAGGTCGGCCAGCCCGCGCAGCGGCACGCGCGCGCTGAAGCCGGTCCGCGTGCGCGCGAGCTCGGCGAGGCTCGCGGCGATCGTCGCCGCGATGGCCGCCGCGACGATCTCCTGCCGGTTCCACTCGCCGACGAGCAGGAACCAGAGCCAGAAGAGCGCGAGCCACCACGCGACCCAGGCAACGACGTGTTTCACGCGCCGCGTATCCCCGCTCGGCGACAGCGCGAATCGTGGCCGGCAGACCGAGGGCCCGCCGACCGGCGGGCCCTCGTCTCTCGGGCGAGGAGATGGAAGTGCTTCGTTACTGACCCTGCTTGATGCCGGGCTCCGCCCATGGGAGCTCGACCGCCTCGAGCGGCTGCCGGCCCGGGATGTTCGCGGCCTTCTTGAATTGCCCGGTCGGCAGGATCGTCCGCTTCGTCATGGCCGTCAGGCACATCGCCAGCACCATGTAGGCGGCGAGGCCCGCCGAGATGACGAACAGGACGCCGCCGGCGCCGAGCCAGCCGTTCCCGATCCCGCCGATGAACCAACCGGCGGCGGAGAGGCCCGAGCCCACGGCGAGCGTCCAGAGGACGGCTGCGATGCCGAGACTCTCGGTCGTTGCCGCGATGGCGATGATGCCCGTCATGTAGGCGAGGCCGAAGAACCACAGCCCGAGCGCGGTGTTCGGCGCGCCGGGGACCGGCGCCGGGATCTTCCCCGCGAGGATGAAGATCTGCACCAGCCCGAAGGCGATCCAGAACGCGCCCCACATGCCGTGCGCGACCGTCGCCACGATGTCGCGCGCGCGATACGACCACATGCCGGCCGCGAACTGCGCGATGCCGCCGAACGTCATCGCAAACAGCCCGACCACTCCCATGTCCGACCAGTGGCCGAGCCAGCCGGCCTGGATCAGGGAGACCATCAGCGTCGCCACCGAGAAGCCCGCGAGACCGAGCGCGGACGGCGCCGCGATCGGCTGGAGGAACACGCGCGGGCGGGCGAAGCCGTCACGCCACGCCTGCTCGTCACGGAGTGCGACGCCGGCGGACGCGTGCTCTCTGCGTTCATCGATCGTGCTCATGAACACCGACCCCTTTCTAACGTCGTGTCCTGTTAATTCGTAGTGCGTTGTTCTTTACGGATCCCCGCTTTTCGGACGAGGAAACCTTCGTTGCATCGCATCCCCGTTTATCGGGTCGCCCGAGTCGGAAAGAATTGGAACGGTGGCGCTCTCCAAGCTCCTCGACTCCTGGCCCGCGCTGCGGCAGCTGCGGGAGGGAGATCCGCTGGGCCTCGGCCGGGCGGTGCAGTCGCCGCACTCGAAAACCCTCGCTCCGCGGATCGACGAGGCCGACCACGTCGTGGAGTCGATCTGCCCCTACTGCGCCGTCGGCTGCGGTCAGCTCGTCTACGTCAAGGACGGCGGCGTCACTCACATCGAGGGCGATCCGGCCAGCCCGATCTCACGCGGCCGGCTCTGCCCCAAGGGACAGGCCTCGAAGAGCTTCGCCTACAGCCCGCTGCGCGAGTACAAGGTCAAGTACCGGCGCCCGTACGGCACGACGTGGGAGGAGCTCTCGCTCGACGACGCGATGGAGATGATCGCCGACCGGATCATCGAGACCCGGGCCAGGACGTGGCGGAAGAAGACGAGCGGCGGCGCGCCGGCCAACCGCACGATGGCGATCGGCAACCTCGGCGGCGCGACACTCGACAACGAGGAGAACTACCTCATCAAGAAGCTGATGACGGCCCTCGGGATCGTGCAGGTCGAGAACCAGGCCCGCATATGACACAGCTCCACGGTGCCCAGTCTGGGCACCTCGTTCGGACGAGGCGGGGCGACGACGTTCCAGCAGGACCTGCAGAACTCCGACTGCATCGTGATCATGGGCTCGAACATGGCCGAGAACCACCCGGTGGGATTCCAGTGGGTGATGGAGGCCAGGGAGCGCGGCGCGAAGGTCATCCACGTCGACCCGCGATTCACACGCACGAGCGCGATGGCGACGAAGCACGTCGGCATCCGCGCCGGCAGCGACATCGCCTTCCTCGGCGGCATCGCCAACTACATCCTCCAGAGCGACCTCTACTTCCGGGAGTACGTCGAGAAGTACACGAACGCGCCCGTCATCATCGACGAGCGCTTCGTCGACACCGAGGACGCCGACGGGCTCTTCTCCGGCTGGGACCCCGAGGCCGGCCGGTACGACATCGAGTCGTGGCGCTACGAGGGGATGGAGGTTCACGGCGCCGCCGGACAGCGCGGCGAGGGCTTCGAGCCGGCCGGCGAACAGTCGGGGCACGGCGCGGCGGGCGGAGGCCTCCACCACGGCGAGCCGCCGGCCGAGGACCCGGAGCTCGAGCACCCGCGCTGCGTCTTCCAGATCCTGAAGCGCCACTACGCGCGCTACACGCCCGAGTTCGTCGCGGAGACCTGCGGCTGCTCGGTGGAGGATTTCGTCGAGGTCTGCGAGACGCTGGCCGCGAACTCGGGGCGCGACCGGACGAGCGCCTTCTGTTACGCCGTCGGCTGGACGCAGCACACGGTCGGCGTCCAGACGATCCGGTCGGCGGCGATCATCCAGCAGCTGCTCGGGAACATCGGGCGCCCCGGCGGCGGGATCATGGCCCTCCGCGGCCACGCCTCGATCCAGGGCTCGACCGACATCCCGACGCTCTTCAACATCCTGCCGGGCTACCTGCCGATGCCGCACACGCTGAGCTACCACAAGCTCAAGAACTTCATCGACTCGAACACGTCGCCGACGGGCTGGTGGGGCGAGTTCAAGTCGTACTGGGTCAGCCTGATGAAGGCGTACTTCGGCGAGCACGCAACGGCCGACAACGACTGGCTGTTCGAGGAGCTGCCGAGGATCGACAGCGACAACTCCGCCTACTTCACCGTCCAGCAGATGCTGGAGGGAAACGTGAAGGGCTACATCATCGCCGGCGAGAACCCCGCGGTCGGCCACGCCAACGGGAAGGCGCACCGGCTCGGGCTCGCAAAGCTCGACTGGCTCGTGGTGCGCGATCTCGTCGAGATCGAGTCGGCGTCCTTCTGGTACGACGGCCCGGAGATCGAGTCGGGCGAGCTGAAGACAGAGGAGATCCCGACCGAGATCTTCTTCCTGCCGGCGTCGGCGCACACCGAGAAGGACGGCTCGTTCACGAACACGCAGCGCCTGCTGCAGTGGCACTGGCAGGCCGTCGAGCCGAAGGAGGACTGCCGCTCCGAGCTCTGGTTCTACTTCCATCTCGGCCGGCGGATCAAGCAGAAGCTCGAGGACTCCGAGGAGGAGCGCGACACGCTGATCAAGGCGCTGCGGTGGGAGTACCCGACGCACTCGGCGATCCAGGAGCCCGACGCGGAGGCCGTGCTGCAGGAGATCAACGGCTGGGAGATCCCGAGCGGCAAGTTCCTCTCCGGCTACCCCGAGCTGAAGGACGACGGCTCGACGCTGTGCGGCTGCTGGATCTACAGCGGCTGCTTCGCCGACGGGATCAACCAGACGGCTCGCAAGAAGCCGCACTGGGAGCAGGAGACCCACGTCGCGCCCGAGTGGGCCTGGGCGTGGCCTGCGAACCGGCGCATCATCTACAACCGCGCCTCTGCCGACCCCGACGGGAACCCGTGGTCGGAGCGGAAGCGGTACGTCTGGTGGGACGAGGGCGAGGGCAAGTGGACCGGCCTGGACGTCCCCGACTTCAAGGAGGACAAGGAGCCGCACTACGTGCCGCCCGACGACGCCAAGGCCGAGGACGCCATCGCCGGCGCCCACCCGTTCGTCATGCAGGCGGACGGACGCTCCTGGCTCTACGTCCCCCAGGGCCTCGAGGACGGGCCGCTGCCGACCCACTACGAGCCTCACGAATCTCCGTTCGACAACCCGCTCTACGACCAGCGCGCGAACCCGCGCCGCCAGCAGAACAAGGACCTCGACGAGGATCCGTACAACCCCGTCGCTGACGAGCCCGGCTCCGAGATCTATCCGTACGTCGTCACGACCTACCGGCTGACCGAGCACCATACGGCCGGCGGGATGACGCGCTCGGTGCCGTACCTCGCCGAGCTCCAGCCGGAGATGTTCTGCGAGGTGCATCCGGACCTCGCGCGCGAGGTCGGCCTCGAGCACGGCGGCTGGGCGACGATCTACACCTCGCGCTCGGCGATCGAGGCCCGCGTGATGGTCACCGACCGTGTGCGCCCGCTGCGGATGAGGGACGGACGCGTCGTACACCAGATCGGCCTCCCCTACCACTGGGGCACGCGCGGCGTGGTCACCGGCGACTCCGCCAACGATCTCGCGCACATGGCCCTCGACCCGAACGTCCACATCCAGGAGGTCAAGGCCTTCACCTGCGGGATCCGGCCCGGCCCCCGGCCGCGCGGTCCCGAGCTGCCACGCTTCGTCGCCGAGCTGCGCGAGCAGGCGCACTCGCGGCGGGAGGCCGATCCGCGCATCGAGCCGGAGGAGGTGAAAGAGACCTCGTGAACCTCCTCCAGGACATGCTGGAGACCGCCCCCTCCCCCGACGGCTGGGAGGCGTACGGCGAGGGGAAGCAGGAGCGCGTCGGCTTCTTCACCGACACGTCCGTCTGCATCGGCTGCAAGGCCTGCGAGGTCGCCTGCAAGGAGTGGAACCTGATCCCGGAGGACGGGCTCAGATGGAGCGGCAACTCCTACGACAACACCGGCGAGCTCTCGGCCAACACGTGGCGCCACGTCGCCTTCATCGAGCAGGAGAAGCCGCTGCATTCGAACGGCGACGGGAGCACGGGTCTGCGCTGGCTGATGGAGTCCGACGTGTGCAAGCACTGCACGCACGCCGCGTGCCTCGACGTCTGCCCGACCGGGGCTCTCTTCCGAACCGAGTTCGGCACCGTCGTCGTGCAGGAGGACATCTGCAACGGCTGCGGCTACTGCGTCCCGGCGTGCCCGTTCGGCGTCCTCGACAAGCGGCACCTGCCGGCGACGACGGATCCGCCGCCGGCCTTCCTCGGCAAGAAGGAGGACGGCCGGGTCTGGAAGTGCACGCTCTGCTACGACCGCCTGAAGGGCGGCCACGAGCCCGCCTGCGCGAAGGCGTGCCCGACGAATTCGATCCAGTTCGGCCCGCTCGACGAGCTGCGCGAGCGGGCCGACACGCGCCTCGAGAAGCTCTCCGCCGAGCACTGGAACGGGGCGCAGCTCTACGGTCGCGACCCGGAGGACGGCGTCGGCGGCTTCGGCGCCTTTTTTCTCCTGCTCGACGACCCGGAGGTCTACGGCCTGCCGCCCGACCCGGTCGTGACCACGCGCGACCTGCCGGAGATGTGGACGAACATGGCCGCCGCCGCCGGCGCGCTGCTCGCGGGCGTGGCCGCGCTGACGTTCCTGGGAGGCAGATCGTGAGCTCCGTCACCGGGACCGGCACCGAGATGCGCTCGTACTACGGAAAGCCGATCATCAAGGAGCCCACCTGGACGTGGGAGATCCCGACCTATTTCTTCACCGGCGGCCTCGCGGGCGCCTCGGCGGTGCTGAGCTCGGCAGCGAGGCTGACGGGGAACGAAAAGCTCGCGCGGAGGGCGCTGTACATCGGCGCGGCGGCCGACCTCGTCTCGCCCGCGCTTCTCATCTCCGACCTGGGACGGCCGGAGCGCTTCCACCACATGCTTCGCGTCGTCAAGGTCACCTCGCCGATGAACCTCGGCTCCTGGGTGCTGCTCGTCAGCGGCGGAGCCTCGGTGACCGCTGCGGCGCTCCAGCTCATCGACAAACTAAGGCCGATCCGCATCGCCGCCTCGATCGTCGCCGCCCTGGCCGGACCGCCGCTCGCGACGTACACGGGCGTCCTGATCGCGGACACCGCGGTGCCCGTGTGGCACGACGGCAGGCACGAGCTGCCGTGGATCTTCGGGGCGAGCGCCGCCGCGAGCGCAGGCGCGGCCGCCTCGATGTTCGTCCCCGCGAGGAATGCCGGCCCGGCACGCCGGGTCGCCGTCGCGGGCGTGATCGCCGAGGGCGCGCTGATGCAGGTGATGGAGCATCGGCTCGGGACGATCGGCGAGGTCTACCACGAGGGCGCGGCCGGCAAGCTCTCGTGGGCGGCGAAGGGGCTGGCCGCCGCGGGCACCCTCCTGCTCGCGCGGCGGGGGAAGAAGAGCCGCGCGGCGGCGGTGGCCGGGGGCGCGATGGTGTGCGCCGGCGAGGTGTGCCTGCGCTGGGCCGTGTTCAAGGCGGGCTTCCAGTCGGCGCGCGACCCGAAGTACGTCGTCGAGTCCCAGCGCCGGCGAATAGGCGCGAGGGCACGAAGGTGACGACGACGCCGGGCGAGAGCCCCGCCTCCGCCGACCGCGGAGCGTGAGGGACGGGCCGGGCGCGTCGCCCCTCCCGATCGCCTTCCTCGGCCTGGCGATCGCAACGACCCTCTACGCCGGCCTCGAGACGCAGGTACTCCCGCAGGACGACTTCCACACCGTCGGCTGGCTCGTGCTCGCCGTGCCGGTCCCGATGCAGCTCCTCGCCGCCGTCTGGGGCCTCGTACGCGGAGAGCTCGTCGCAGGGACCGGCTCTTCGGTGCTGGCCGCGACCTGGCTTGCCCTGGCGCTCGCGACGATCACCGGGTCCGTCGGCGCTCCCGGGCCCTCGAAGGCCGAGAGCCTGTTGCTGTTCGCCTCCGCCGCCGCGTTGCTCGTGCCGGTGGCCGCCGCCCTCGTAATATCGGAAGTCGTGCCGGCCGTCGTGTTGCTGGCGACGTGCGTCCGCTTCTCGCTGACGGGCGTCTCCGGCGTCACGCACTCCCAGTCGTGGGCGACGGCCGCGGGTGTGACCGGCTTCGTCCTCGCGGGCGTGGCACTCGCCGGGGCCTTCGTGCTCGAGCTGCGCAGCGCGCTCGACCGCCGCTGACGGACGCGGAGTCGCCGCGTTGTTTGCCGAGGCGACGAACAGGTACTTGCGGCAGATGGAGCTCGGCTTCGCGCTCTCCTCCGAGGATCATCCGCCGAACGAGCTCGTCCGCCAGGCGCAGGTCGCCGAGCGGGCGGGGTTCACGTTCGCGCTGATCTCCGACCACTTCCACCCGTGGATGAGCGACCAGGGGCACAGCCCGTTCGTCTGGTCGACGCTCGGCGGGATCGCGCAGGCGACCGAGTCGATCCGCCTCGGCACCGGAGTGACCTGCCCGCTGATCCGGGTGCACCCGGCGATCGTCGCCCACGCGGCCGCGACCGTGGCCTGCATGATGCCCGGCCGCTTCTTCCTCGGGGTCGGGACGGGCGAGAACCTCAACGAGCACGTGACCGGCGCCCGCTGGCCGCTCGCGTGGGAACGGCTCGAGATGCTCGAAGAGGCGATCGACGTGATCCGCAGGCTGTGGAGCGGCGACGAGATCACGCACCGCGGCGAGCACTACACGGTGGAGGCGGCGCGCCTGTACACCGTCCCCGACGAGCCGCCGGAGATCTACGTCGCGGCTGCGAAGCCGCAGGCGGCCGAGCTCGCCGGACGTACAGGCGACGGGCTCATCTCGACGGCGCCCGACGACGAGATCGTCTCCACCTTCGAGGAGGCGGGAGGCTCCGGCAGGCCGAAGCTCGGGATGATCCACGTGGCCTACGACGCGGACGAGGAGGCCGGCCACGAGCGCGCGCACCGGCTGTGGCCGAACCTCGCGCTCGCAGGCTCCGGTGGCCAGGAGCTGCCTGCGCCGCGCGACTTCGAAGAGTCGGCCGCGAACGTGACGGTCGCCGACGTCGCCGAGTCGACTCCGGCCGGGCCCGATCCCGAGCCGTACCTCGAGCTGATCGGCAAGTACGACGAGGCGGGCTTCACGCACGTCTACGTCCATCAGATCGGCGACAACCAGGAGGAGTTCGCCGAGTTCGCGCGCCGGGAGCTGATGCCCCACCTCTAAGATCGAAGGCATGGAGCAGCTACGGGTCGGAGACGAGAGCTACGGGATCCACAAGCTCGATCCCGCCGCCGCCCGCCTCCCGTACACGCTGCGGATCCTGCTCGAGAACGTCCTTCGCCACGGCTCGGAGGACGGAGCCGAGGCCGTCGCGGGCTGGGTCGCCGACGCGGAGCCGTCGCGCGAGATCTCGTTCGCTCCGGCGCGCGTGCTCCTCCAGGACTTCACCGGCGTGCCGTGCGTGGTCGACCTCGCGGCGATGCGCGACGCGATGCGCGAGCAGGGCGGCGATCCGGGCGCGATCAACCCCCAGATCCCCGTCGAGCTCGTGATCGACCACTCCGTCCAGGTGGACGAGTTCGCGTCGCGCCTCGCGATCGAGCGCAACGTCGAGCTCGAGTTCGAGCGGAACCACGAGCGCTACACGTTCCTCCGCTGGGGCCAGAGCGCGTTCGACAACTTTCGCGTGGTGCCGCCGAACACCGGCATCGTGCACCAGGTCAACCTCGAGTACCTCGCGCGGGTCGTGGAGGTGCGCGACGGCGTCGCCTTCCCCGACACGCTCGTCGGCACCGACTCGCACACGACCATGGTCAACGGCCTCGGCGTGCTCGGCTGGGGCGTCGGCGGCATCGAGGCCGAGGCGGCGATGCTCGGGGAGGCGCTGTCGATGCTCGTGCCGCAGGTGGTGGGCTTCCGGCTCACCGGCGCGCTGCGCGAGGGCGCGACGGCGACCGACCTCGTGCTCACGGTGACCGAGATCCTGCGGCGCACCGGCGTCGTGGGGAAGTTCGTGGAGTACTTCGGCCCCGGCGTCGGCTCGCTGGCCCTCGCCGACCGCGCGACCCTCGGCAACATGAGCCCCGAGTACGGCGCGACCTGCGGCTTCTTCCCGGTCGACGAGGTGACGCTCGAGTACCTGCGCCTGACCGGCCGCGACGAGGGGCGGATCGCGCTCGTCGAGGCGTACTGCAAGGAGAACCTGCTCTGGCACGAGCCGGAGGAGCATCCGGAGTACTCGCAGGTGGTGGAGCTCGACCTCGAGGACGTCGAGCCGTCGCTCGCTGGGCCGCGCCGCCCGCAGGACCGCGTGCCGCTCGCCAGCGCGAAGGAGAAGTTCATCGAGTCGCTCGACACGTTCGGCGTCGAGTACACGAACGGGTCGTACGACAAGGAGGTCGCGGACTCGTTCCCGGCGAGCGACCCGCCGACCGGCGACGGCGTCGGGGACTCCGATCCGGTGCCGGCGCACACCGCGACGCTCGAGAAGAAGCGGGTCGCGGTCGAGGGCGAGGACTACGCGCTCGAGCACGGCTCGGTGGTGATCGCCGCGATCACGTCCTGCACGAACACGTCGAACCCGTCGGTGATGATCGCCGCCGGCCTGCTCGCCCGGAAGGCTGTCGAGCGCGGGCTCGAGCGCCGGCCGTGGGTCAAGTCCTCCCTCGCGCCGGGATCGAAGGTCGTGAGCGAGTACTACCGCGCGTCGGGCCTCGATACCTACCTCGACGAGCTCGGCTTCAACACGGTCGGCTACGGCTGCACGACCTGCATCGGGAACTCCGGGCCGCTGCCCGAGCCGATCAGCGCGGCCGTCGCGGACGGCGACCTCGTCGTCGCGGCCGTCCTCTCCGGCAACCGGAACTTCGAGGCGCGGATCCACGGCGAGGTGAAGGCGAACTACCTCGCGTCGCCGCCGCTCGTCGTCGCCTACGCGCTCGCCGGGCGGATGGACGTCGACCTGGTGAACGAGCCGCTCGGCCAGGGCTCCGACGGCGAGGACGTCTTCCTGCGCGACCTCTGGCCGAGCCGGGACGAGATCGACCAGGTGATCGGGAAGTCGGTCAAGGGCGAGATGTTCTCCTCCACGTACGCCGACGTCTTCACCGGCGACGACCGCTGGCGCAGGCTCGAGACGCCCGAGGGCGAGCTGTACGCGTGGGACGACGCATCGACGTACGTTCGGCTTCCGCCGTACTTCGACGGGATGCCCCGTGAGCCCGAGCCCGTCGCCGACGTCGAGGGAGCGCGCTGCCTCGTCTGGGTCGGGGACTCCGTTACGACCGACCACATCTCGCCGGCGGGCGCGATCCGGCCCGACTCGCCGGCCGGGAAGTACCTGACCGGCCACGGCGTCGAGCGGCGCGCGTTCAACTCGTACGGCGCGCGGCGCGGCAACCACGAGGTGATGGTGCGCGGCACGTTCGCCAACGTCCGCCTCAAGAACCTGCTCGTGCCCGGCAACGAGGGAACGTGGACCGTTCACCTGCCGGACGGCGA
>DASTZY010000213.1:0-9801 GCA_035764085.1 Gaiellaceae bacterium | reverse complement strand
GTCTTCCGGCCCGAGTTCCTGAACCGGATCGACGAGGTGATCGAGTTCCAGCCACTGTCGAGAGAGCAGATCGCGGAGATCGTCGAGCTGCAGCTCGCGCGCCTGCGCGGGCGGCTCGCCGAGCGGCGGATCGAGCTCGAGCTCACCGACGCGGCAAAGGAGACCCTGGCGGAGGCGGGCTGGGATCCGGCGTACGGCGCACGGCCGCTCAAGCGCTCGATCCAGCGCCTCGTCGAGAACCCGCTCGCGCTGCGCCTGCTCGAGGGCGACTTCGCCGACGGAGACACGATCCGCGTGGACGCGGAGGGCGGAGAGATCCGCTTCGAGCGGGTCGGGACGCCGGCGGCGGCCGCCGCCTAGGCCTCTGTCGCCCCGACCCGCCTACCCTCCTCGCGGCCGTGGCTACGAGTTGTGGTTCCGCACGATGATCGGGCAGTCCGTGACCTGGACGATCGGGCCCGGTCCGTAGGCGCCGAAGCCGTCGTTGACGGCCTTCCCGACCTCCCAGTCCATGGTCAGGTCGTAGATCGCGTCAGTGCCGGGGTTCGGATTCGACAGCGCGCCGAACTGCTCGTGCCGCTTCGTGGCGTAGCCCGACTTGAAGGTCGTGCCGTTCGCGGTCACCTGGGTCGTCGTGTACGCGTCCCAGCCGGTCATGCCGCTGGCCCAGGACTCGCTGAAGACGACGGTGCCGCTGGGATCGGTGAGCGTCACCGAACCGAACTCCGTCGCGATGAACTTGTCCAGCTGGTTCGTCTGCAGGGCCGCCCAGCCGAAGCTCAGCTGCACCGGGTCACCGCCCGATTCGGCCGCGGTGACCACCCAGGGGCTGCCGAAACCGACGCCGACGCCGCTGGGACAGTGGTAGGGGTTGATGTTCTGGACGCCGCTCGCCCGGGCAGTGCCGCCGACGGCGGCCAGAAGGGCCAGTGCGAGAAACGAGATGAAGAAGAAACGCCGCATGGATCTCCTCCTTGCGTGGGGCCGCTCGAACTGGCGCCCGATCGTAAGACAATGTTGGGATGAGTACAAGGGCTACGCCGACTAGCCTCCCGGCATGCTCGTCGTCGCCGCCACCGAGCGCGAGCTCGCGCTTCTCGGCGGGCACGACACGTTCTGCTGCGGGATCGGGCCGGTCGAGGCGGCGCTCCGGACCGCGCGCGCTCTCGAGGAGCGGCGGCCCGAGGCCGTCGTCCACGTCGGCATCGCCGGCTCGCGCACGCTCGAGCCGCCCGCGGTCGTGCTCGGGAGCGAGGCCGTCTACTGCGACGTGATCGACCCGGCGTCGACGCTGCCGCGCGTCGAACGCGTCCGGCCCGATGCCGCGCTGCTGGAACGGGCGCGGGCCGCGCTCCCCGCGGCGCACGTCCTGCCCATCGCCACCTGCGGCAAGGTGGGCGGGGGAACGGGCTTCGACGTCGAGGCGATGGAGGGATTCGGGGTGCTGAGGGCCTGCGAGCTCGCCGGCGTGCCGGCCGTGGAGCTGCGTGCGATCTCGAACTCCCCGGACGAAGGCGACCGGACGCGCTGGCGCTTCGACGATGCGTTCGCCGCGCTGGCCGCGGCGCTAGACCGACTCGACGTCCTCTAGGAACTCGGCGTTGCCGTGGCGCGTCGGCGCGCCGTAGACGAAGACGAGGATCTCCTCGTCGGTCTCGTTGCGCATCTGCAGCGGCGTGCCCGGATGCACGACGACGACTCCACCGGGCTCGACGTCCACCCGCTCCCAGGGCTCGCCGAGCAGCATCGTCAGCGTGCCGTGGAGCGGGACGAAGACCTCCTCCTGGTCCGGGTCGAGGTGGCGGCGGCCTCGCGTGTGCGCGGGATAGCGCCACATCCGCGCCCGCGACTCGGTCATCTGCGCCGCCTCCGTCAGCCCGGCGGCCTGGCGCGGCGTCTGGCCCTCGTGGCCGGGCCGCTCCTCCCAGTCGAGGTCTCCGTGGTGGACGACGTCGTACGGCACGGCGGCATCCTACGAGCGTGCGCGTCTTCACCGTCGGGCATGGCACGCGGCCGATCGACGAGCTCCTCGAGGTGCTCGGCGAGGCAGGCGTGCAGACGCTCGTCGACGTGCGCCGCTTCCCGGCGTCCCGCCGGCACCCGCAGTTCAACCAGCCGGAGCTCGCCGCCACCCTCGAACGAGCGGGGATCGCGTACCGCCACGCGGTCGAGCTGGGCGGCCGGCTGAGCGGGGAGCCGGGAGAGGAGCGCTTCGGCTGCATCCGGGTCGCCGCCTTTCGCAGCTACGCGGCGCGGATGGGGACGCCGGGGTGGCAGGAGGCGCTCGCCGCGGCGCTCTCGCAGCCCGAGCCGTGCTTCCTGTGCGCCGAGACGCTGTGGTGGCGCTGCCACCGCCGCCTGATCGCGGAGCTGCTCGACGCCCGCGGTCACGAGGTCGTCCACCTGCTCAGGCCGGGCCACAGCGAGCGCCACCGGCCGTGGGAGCCGATCTCGGAGAAGCGCGACGGAGTCCTCCATCTCTGCGGCGAGCCGGTGGCCTGACCGCGCTACGGTCCCCGCGATGGCCGAGCCGCGTCCAGCCGCACTGCCGCCCGCCGAGCGGACGATCGGCCAGCTCGTGGCCGAGTCGATCCAGTTCTACGGTGCGCATTTCTGGGCCTGCCTCGCGCTCGGCCTCGCCCCCGCCGTGCTCGCGGTGGTCGGGGCGAACGTGTCGCGCTCGACCGCCCTCGTCCTCGCGCCGACGCTCTTCGGGGCGCTGCTGAGCGCGACCTTCGTCGGCGCGAGCGTGCTGGTGCTGGAACGGAGGCCGGCGCGGCGGCGGCTCGTCACGGCCGGGCTCGTCGGGTGGCTCGTCTTCGCCCCGGTGCCGTTCCTCGTCTTCGCGTTCATCCTCCCGGCCGTCGCGTGGCTCGCGGCGCTCGGGCTGGTCGTGCCGGTGCTCGTCGTCGAGGAGATCCCCTGGCGCCGCGCGTTCGCGCGCGCCTGGCGGCTCGCGCGCGCCGACTACGTCCACGCGTTCGGGTCGCTCGCGACGCTGGGGATCGTCGTCATCCTCACCCAGGCGATGCTGGCCTTCGTGCTGCGCGGCTTCGGCGGCGCCGCGATCTCGACCGCGTTCTTCCTGGCGAGCATCGTCGTCTCGCCGCTCCTCTTCGTCGGCGCGGCGCTGCTGTACGTCGACCAGGCCGCCCGCGCCGAGGTCGAGTAGGTTCCCGGCATGCCCATCTACATCCTGCTCTCACGGCTCTCGCAGCAGGGCGTCCAGACGCTCCAGAGCAATCCGGCCCGGCTGCAGGAGGTGAACCGCGACGTCGAGGAGCTCGGCGCGAAGGTCCTGCACCAGTGGGCCACGCTCGGCGAGTACGACTTCGTCAACGTGGTCGAGGCGCCCGACACCGAGACGATCGCCAAGGTCTCGGTCGCGCTCGGCGCCCGCGGCTCGACGCGGATCTCGACGCTGCCCGCGCTGACGATCGACGACTTCGTCAGCTCGATCAGCTAGCCGAGACGTCCTCCGCCGCAGTTCTGCGGACGGTGACGCCCCAGGCTGCGCCGGTCGTGAACAGCTCGTCGGGATCCACCTCGCCCAGCCAGCCGAGGAAGTGCGGCTGCGGATCGTCCTCCGTGCAGCCGTACACGGCGGTATGCAGCTCCGGCGCGGGCAACTCGTCCTTCGCGCGCGCCGCCTCCTCGGCCCGCCGCTCGGCCTCCTCCGCCGCGGGGCCTTCCATGTAGCCGCGAGGCATGCCGAGAGCGTAGTGGCGGTACGCTCGCTGCGTGGCCCACGCCCTCGCCGTTCACGGCCTCGAGAAGCGGTACGGCTCGGTCGAGGCGCTCAAAGGGGTGGACCTCTCCGTGGAGGAGGGCGAGCTCGTGGGGCTCCTCGGGCCGAACGGTGCCGGGAAGTCGACGCTCGTCAAGATCGCAGTCGGGCTCGTGCGCGCCACGCGCGGCACGGCCGAGGTCGCGGGCGCGCGCGCGGGCTCACGCGCCGCCCGCGCAGAGCTCGGCTACCTCGCCGAGCTCTTCCGCTTCCCCGGCTGGTACACGGCGGGCGAGGTGCTCGAGCTCCACCAGCGCCTCGCCCGCTCCGACGGTGGGGCTGCCGAGCGGCGGCGGCTGCTGGAGCTCGTCGCCCTCGACGCTGCCCGCGACCGGCGCGTGGACGGCATGTCGAAGGGGATGCAGCAACGCCTCGGGATCGCGCAGGCGCTCGTCGGCTCGCCGCGCGTCCTCGTCCTCGACGAGCCCACCTCCGCGCTCGACCCCGCGGGACGCCGCGTCGTGCGCGTGCTCCTCGAGGAGCTGCGCGACCGGGGTGCCTCCGTCCTGCTCAACTCGCATCTGCTCTCCGAGATCGAGCTCGTCTGCGACCGCGTCGCGATCCTCCGCGGCGGCGAGGTAGTCGCGGCCGGATCGCCCGCCGAGCTCTCGCGCCCGCGCGGCGTCGAGCTCGAGACCGACGAAGGCGCGCGCACCTTCGAGGGCGCGACGCGGGAGGACACGCCGCGGCTCGTCGCCGAGGCGGTCGCCGCCGGCAGGCGCGTCTACGGGGTGCGCGTCCTCACGTCCACCCTCGAGGACACGTACCTCGAGGCGGTGGGGGAGGAGGTGTCGTGAGCGCGGTGCTGACGATCGTGGGCTACGGCTTCCGGGAGGCGCTCCGGCGGAAGGTGTTCGCGGTCGTCGTCCTGCTGACGGCCCTCTTCCTCGTCCTCTTCTGGCTCGCCAACCACTACGTCTTCACCCGCCTCTCCACGATCACGCCGCCCGCGGACGTCAACGTGGACACGCGCACCTTCGCCGGCGCCTTCCTGCTCGGGCTGGCGATGTTCGCCACGCTCTTCCTCGGCGTCGTCCTCGCCGTGTTCCTCAGCCTCGGCGTCGTCTCGGGAGACGCGGAGCGCGGGCTGCTCCAGCCGCTCGTCGTGCGTCCGGTGGGACGGACGACGCTGCTGCTCTCCCGGTTCCTCGGCGCGGCGGCGGTCTG
Organism: Gaiellaceae bacterium; assembly: GCA_035764085.1. Classification (GTDB taxonomy): domain Bacteria; phylum Actinomycetota; class Thermoleophilia; order Gaiellales; family Gaiellaceae; genus Palsa-739. The sequence goes on along the minus strand of DASTZY010000213.1, from coordinate 4,847 downwards.
CGTCGTCTACGTGCTCGCGGTCTACGGGTGCGCGCTGGCGATCATCGACCTGACGGGCAGCTGGGCACCGCCGTCGACGATCGCGCCCGGCCTCGAGCTCGCCGGCGGGGTCCTGATCGTGCTCGCGCTCTCGATCCTCGGCTCCGTCGTCCTCTCGTCCACGGCGAACGGGATCGCCGTCTTCATGCTCTTCGGCGCCGGGCTCGTCGCCGGGCTGCTGGGGACGATCGGCCACGCGCTGAACTCGCACGCGATCTCGCACGCCTCGACGGTCGCCGCCTGGGCGCTGCCGTTCGAGGCGCTCTACCAGGACGGGCTGCAGCTGATCTCGCGCAACGCGAGCGGCCTGACGGGCTTCCTGCTCCAGCTCGGGCCGTTCGGCGGCGCGTACGTGCACGGCTGGGGGATCCGCGTCTGGGCGGCGGGCTATCTCGTCGTCGCGCTGGCCCTAGCCCTGCTCGCGTTCCAGCGCCGCGATCTCTAGCGCGACCTCGCCGGCGAGGCGGGCGTTCTGCGCCACGAGGTCACGGTTGGCCGCCTCTGTGCGGCCTCCACTCTCTCGGTGGAGGTGGGAGAGGACGTAGGGCGTCACGGCCTGGCCGGTCACGCCCGCGGCGGCCGCGGCGGCGAGAGCGTCGTCGAGCAGCGGTTCGACGTCGTCGAGCGGGACGTCCGGCGGCCTGCCGAGCAGGAGTCCGGCGCCTCCGAGCCGCCAGTGGGACTCCGCGACCTGCGCCGCCTCGTCCGCCGACTCGACGCGAGCCGAGACGGGCGGGCCGCCCGCCGCCGCGTAGAAGAGCGGCAGCGTGTCGGTCCGGAAGCCGAGCACCGGGACGCCGAGCGACTCGAGGAGCTCCGCCGTGGCCGGCACGTCGAGCAGCGACTTCACGCCCGCCGAGACCACGAGCGCAGGCGTGCGGGCGAGCTGCGCGAGGTCGGCCGAGACGTCCGGCGGATCCGGGAAGCCGCGATGGACGCCGCCGATCCCACCGGTGGCAAGAACCCGGACACCGGCCGTCCGCGCGACCGCGAGCGTCCCGCCCACCGTCGTCGCGCCGACCGCTCCCTGCACGGCGGCGGCGGCGAGGTCGCGCGGCCCGACCTTGCGCGCGTCGGCGCCGAAGCGGACGAGCTCGTCCGCCGTCAGCCCGAGGCGCACCTCCCCGTCCAGGACCCCGGCCGTCGCGGGGACGGCGCCCGCCGCGCGCACCTGCCGCTCCGACTCGAGCCCGACCTCGACGCCTTCGCCGGGCGGGAAGCCGTGCGCGACCAGCGTCGTCTCGAGCGCGACGACGGCGCCGCCGGCGGCGAGCGTCTCGCGCACCTCGTCCGAGACATGAATCACGCCGAACGTTCCATCTCGACGAAGCGGCTCTCCTCGCCCCGCCGCACCTCGTGGAATCCGGCGCGCCGATAGGCCCTCAGCGCCCGCTCGTTCCAGCGCGCCACCCAGAGCCGGAACGTCCGGGGACGCCACTCGCGGCGCGCGTAGTCCAGCCCGGCGGCGATGAACGGCTGCGCGAGACCGCGGCTTGTCAGGTCGGGCCGCATGCCGAGGCCGAGCCGCACCTCGTGGCCCTCGGGGACGAAGTTGAAGAAGCCGACGAGGTCGCCGTCGTCGTCGACGACCGCACGCAGATGCGTCCGCCGCGCGGGGTTCGCGAACAGCTCGACGCGCCGCGGGTCGGCCGACGTGTCGTACCACTCGTACGGGAACTCGTAGCGCCACGCCGCGATCTCCGCCGCCTGCTCGTCCGTGATCGGCTGCACGTTCACGCGGCACGCTCCATCTGCACGAACTCGTGCTCGCCCACGAGGTCGAAGTGACGCCTCTCGCGAGCGACTTCCCTGAAGCCGAGCCGTTCGTAGAGCCGGATCGCCCGCTCGTTCCAGGCGGCGACGAAGAGCCGGAGCGTCGCCGGTTGCCAGCGATCCGCGGCGTACTCGAGCTGTGCGCGCAGGAACGATTCGCCTAGCCCGCGGCCCGTCAGGTCCGGCCTGAGGCCGATGCCGACCTCGGTGGCGTCGCCGTGCCGGTCGAAATACCAGAACGCCTCGAGGCAGCCGTCCTCGCCGACCACGGCGCGGCGGTGCTCGTAGCGGGTGGGATCGCGGTTCGAGGCGAGGTCGTCGGGATCCGACGCGAGGTCGTAGAAGTCGTACGGCGGCTCGTAGTGCCAGGCCTCCAGCTCGCGCGAGTAGGTCTCGTTCCACTCCACGACCTTCACGGCAGCGACCCTACTTTCGCCACGCAGCGGGCCGCCGCGTCGATTCCGCGCCGCGCCGCCTCCTCCAGCGAGCCGCCGACGAGGAAGCCCGCGGCGAGGGCGTCGCCGGCGCCGGTCGGGTCGACGAGCTCGGCGTCGACGGCGGCGAAGTCGAGCTTCGCGTCCTCCGTGAACACGGTGCAGCCGCGGGCGCCGCGCTTCAGCACGCCCACGGGCGCGCTGAGATAGGCGCCGCCGAGCAGCTCCCACTCCGCCTCGGTGGCGAAGAGGACGTCCGGCGCGAGCTCGTCGAGCAGCCGGCGGAACTCGACCGGGCCGTAGCTCCGGATCTCCGTCCACGCGGCGACGTCGACCGAGATGCGCGCACCCTGCTCCCTCCCGAGGCGAGCCGCCAGGAGCGCGGTCGATGCGATCGGCTCGCGCAGCAGCGCGTAGCCGGAGAGGTGGAGGACGTCGCACGCGACCCAGGCCGCGTCGAGCTCCTCAGGCGCGAACGACGGCGCCACGCCGCGGTCGGACGCGAGCGCGCGGTCGCTGTCGTGGACGATTGAGACGACGATGCCGCTCGCTCCCTCGGCCACGGGCCCGACGAGCTGGACGCCGTGGCCCGCGAGCTCCCGCGCCACGAGCTCGCTCGCGGGATCGTCGCCGCGCTTCGCCACGCAGCGCGCCTCGGCGCCGAGCTCGGCTGCCCACGCCGCCACGTTCGCCGCCTGCCCGCCGGCGCCCGCGCGGGTCGAGGCGCGGACGTCGCCGCCGGGAGCGAGCGGCTCGTCCAGCAGGACGACCACGTCGAGCAGTAGGTCACCGAGCGTCGCGATCCGCAAGGCACAATCGTCCCATGGATGCCGAGCAGAGACGGGGGAGAGCGAGGGACTTCATCATCGGCGGCCTCGTCGGCGCCTCGGCGGCGGCCGCGACGGCCCGCCGCCGGCGGATGGTGCGGCGACGGCGCGACCAGCGGCTGGAGCGGCCCGCCGGGCTTGCCGCGTTTGAGGGCGCGCCGTGCTTCGAGGAACTGCTGGAGGAGCGGGCGGCGTCGAGCGAACGGTGAACCGTTCGTTTTGGGTCGCGCTTCGGTGAGAATGGTCAACTGATGGTCCGGCCGGTCCGCCTTCTCGCCCTGTTCGCCCTTCTCGCAGCGGTCGCCGTCGCGCTCGTCGCGCCCGGCCGCGCCGACGCGCGCGTCACGCCGCTGGGCGAGTACTTCCAGGTCGTCGTCCTCGACCGGATCAGCGACTCGACGTTCGCCTCGCTCGCGCAGCGCGGCGCCGTGGGCCTGCTGCGGCCGAGCTACGGCCCGACGACGAACCGCCGCCGCGCGCTCGCGGAGCTCGTGCGCGGGACGGAGGTCAACGCGCGGCTGGGCGGCGTGCCCAAGGGCAAGCCGCTGATCGACGCCGCGAAGTCCAGCACCTTCCCGAACTGCCGCAAGTGCATCGTCCTCCAGCTGCCGCCGCGCGGCGCGCCGACGGCGAACGACCGGCTGTATCGCATCGCCATCATCGGCCACGGCTTCCACGGACTGCTCACCTCGCCGACCACGCACATCCCCGGCCTCGTCTCGGTCGTGGACGTGGCGCCGACGGCGCTGGGCGGCCACCCCGCCACGACGCTCTCCTGGGAGCCCTCGGGGGACGCGGTCGGCAACCTCGAGCGTCTCGGCCGGGCGATCCACTCCAACAACCGGCTCAAGTTCGCAGTGCTCTTCATCCTCGCCGGCGTCATGCTCGCGCTCGCGTTGGTCGGCCTGCGCGCGGCGGTGACCGCGGTCCCGGCTGCGCTGCTGGTGAACCTCGCGCTGGGGATTGGGCCGGTCTCGAACGAGGTGCTGCTCTGCGCGGCCGTCTCGGCGGGAACCGTGCTCCTCGCTCTCGCGCTCGATCGACTGTGTCGCAGCGAGTCGGCGCTGCTGGCGCTCTACGGCGGAGTCGTGGCGCTCTACGCGGTGGCCATGGTGCGCAGGCCTGAGTGGCAGGCGGTCAATCCCTTCGGCCCGACCCAGAACTCGCGCTTCTGGGGAATCGGCAACCAGATCGAGACTCTGCTCCTCGCGCCGCTCCTGGCGGGAGCGTTCCTGGCGCGGCGCCGGTTCGGGCTCGTCGGGTTCGTCGTCTTCGGCGTCTTCGGCCTCGTCGTGATGACGGACAACCGGCTCGGCGCGGACGGCGGCGGTGCGATCGTGCTCGGGATCGCGCTCGCGGTGCTCGGCGCGCGGCTCTTCCGCCTCGGGGTGAAAGGCTTCGTCGGCCTGCTCGCGTCGGCCGCGGTGGCCGTCCTCTGGATCGTCTCCCGCGGGCTCGCGCAGCCCGGCCCGAACCATCTGCGCAGCGCGTTCTCGCACGGCGTCGGCGGCCTGTTCGCGTCGCTCGGGAGCCGCGTCCCGCTCTCGTACGCGCCGGCCCTCCATGCGTGGCAGCTCGTCGTCCCGCTCCTGTTCGTGCTCGCGGTCTCGTTCGCCGTCGCCTGGCGGGGTGCGCGACAGCAGGCGACCCGCGACGTGCTCCTCGCCTTCGGCGTGGCGATCGCCACCTCGCTGCTGATCAACGACTCGGCCGCGTACGAGCTGGCCGGAGGAATCGCGGTCGTCGGCGCCTTTGCCCGCTTCGCACCGGCTCC
>DASTZY010000212.1:0-9855 GCA_035764085.1 Gaiellaceae bacterium | reverse complement strand
CAACCTCAGCTCGAGCTTCGGCTGCGCTGCGTATCCCGAGGACGCGAACGACGCGCAGACCCTCTTTCGCCTCGCCGACGAGGCGCTGTACGACGCGAAGCGGAACGGCACCGTCCTGCGCTTCGTCGCGCGCGCGTAGCTGTCTCGTTCAGACACGTCCGGAACCTGGTTCCGGCCGGGTCCTGTCCGGACACGGCCGTTCGCCTACCATCGGGCCGTGCAGAAGGTCGTCCTGAGCGAGCTCGACTCCGGCGAGCGCGTCATCACCGAGCGCGTCGGGAGCGTGCGCTCCGTCTCGCTCGGGTTCTGGATCGACGTCGGCTCCCGCGACGAGCGCGCCGACCGCGCGGGCGTGTCGCACTTCATCGAGCACCTGCTGTTCAAGGGCTCGCGACGCTTCGACGCGCAGGAGATCGCGGAGACGTTCGACGCGATGGGCGCGGAGCTGAACGCCGCGACCTCGCGCGAGAACACCGTGGTCTATGCCCGCGTCCCCGACCACCACGTCGAGACGGCGCTCGAGGTGATGACGGACATGGTCTTCGCTCCCTCGTTCGCCGAGGTCGACCAGGAGCGGGAGGTGGTGCTGGAGGAGATCGCGATGTACGAGGACGCCCCGCAGGAGCTCGTGCACGACCTCTTCTCGGAGGCCGTCTTCGCCGACCATCCGCTCGGCCGCCCCGTGATCGGCACCGCGGAGGTGATCTCCACCGTCAGCCGCCGGGCGCTCGCCGGCTACCACCGCACCGCCTATTCGCCCGGGAACGTCGTCGTGGCCGCCGCCGGGAACCTCGAGCACGACCGCCTCGTCGCGCTCCTGCAGCGCAGCGAGCGCCGGGCCGGCGCGCCGGCCCGGGCGGGCACGCGCGTCCGCCGCCCGCTCGCGCAGCTGCCTGGCCCCGGCCTCCGCTTCCAGCGCAAGGAGACGGAGCAGTACCACCTCTGCCTCGGCGCCACCGGCATCTCGCGCTCGGACCGGCGGAGGTTCGCCTCGTCGCTGCTCGACGCGATCCTGGGCGGCTCGGCGTCGTCGCGGCTGTTCCAGGAGATCCGCGAGAAGCGGGGCATGGCCTACGCCGTCTACAGCTTCGGGGCGCAGTACACGGACACCGGCGTGCTCGGCGTCTACGTCGGCACGCGCGAGGAGAACCTCGCCGCCTGCGTCGAGATCTGCGTCGAGCAGATCGCCGAGATCGCCGCCGGCCGCCTGCGCAAGGGCGAGCTCGAGCGGGCCAAGGAGAGCCTCAAGGGGCGGATCGTCCTCTCGCTCGAGTCCACCTCGAATCGCATGAGCCGGTTGGGGAAGTCGCTCGTCACCGACACCGAGCTGCTCACGCTCGAGCGGGTGATCGCCGAGATCGAGGCCGTGGACGGCGACGAGCTCGCCGAGCTGGCCGCCGTGCTGCTGCCGCCCGAACGGCTGGCGGCGGCGGGCGTCGGACCGGACGAGGCACGCTTCCGCGCCGCAGTCGGCCGTGCGAGCACGACGCTCGTCGAGCAGGCCGCAGCGTGAAGATCGCGTTCTTCGGCGCCGAGGGGAAGGCCGGAAGCGCAGTCGTCCGCGGGCTCGAGGCGGCCGGCCACGAGATCCGCTGGATCGAGCTCGGCGACGAGCCCGACGCGAAGGGCTGCGACGCCGCCGTCGACTTCACAATGCCCGAGGCGGCTCCCACGAACGTCCGCGCCGCGCTCGAGCAGGGCGTCTCCTGCGTCGTCGGGACGACCGGCTGGGAGCCGGCCGAGCTCGGCGCGCTCGCGGCCGAGAAGGGGCTGCGGCTCTTCGTCGCGCCGAACTTCTCCATCGGCGCCGTGCTGATGATGCGCTTCGCGCGCGAGGCGGCGGCCCATTTCCCGCGGGCGGAGATCGTCGAGCTGCACAACGAGGCGAAAAAGGACGCGCCGTCGGGCACCGCGAAGGCGACGGCCGCGCTCGTCGGCGGGGACACCGCGATCCACTCCGTGCGCCTGCCGGGGCTCGTCGCGCACCAGGAGGTCATCTTCGGCGGGGAGGGCCAGCTCCTCACGATCCGCCACGACACGACGGGCCGCGAGTCGTTCGCCGACGGCGTCCTGCTCGCGCTCGAGAAGCTCCAGGAGCTGCCTCCGGGCCTTACCGTTGGCCTGGACACGCTCCTGTCGTAGAAGATTCAGCCATGCCGACCGAGGCGGCCGAGCTCGTCTTCGACGAGGCGACGAAGGTCTACCCGGGCCGCGACGGCGCGGCGGTCGACCATCTCTCGCTCACCGTCCCCGCGGGGGAGATCTGCGTGCTCGTCGGACCGTCGGGCGGCGGCAAGACGACCGCGCTCAAGCTCGTCAACCGGCTGATCCCCCTCACCAGCGGCTTCATCCGCATCGACGGCAGGCCGATCGGCGACTACGACCTCACCGACCTGCGCCGCTCGATCGGCTACGTCATCCAGCAGGTCGGCCTCTTCCCGCACATGACGGTCGAGGCGAACATCGGCACGGTGCCCCGGCTGCTCGGCTGGCAGAAGTCGCGGATCCGGGTGCGCGTGGCGGACCTGCTCATGCTCGTCGGCCTCGACCCGGAGGAAGACCGCAAGCGCTTCCCGGCCGAGCTGTCCGGCGGCCAGCGCCAGCGCGTCGGCCTCGCGCGCGCGCTCGCCGCGAACCCGCCGCTGATGCTGATGGACGAGCCGTTCGGCGCCATCGACCCGATCGTCCGCACCAGGCTCCAGGACGAGTTCCTTCGCCTCCAGCGGGAGCTGCGCAAGACCGTCGTCTTCGTCACGCACGACGTCGACGAGGCGATCAAGGTGGGCGACCGCATCGCGATCCTCCGCGAGGGCGGCCGGCTCGCCCAGTACGACACGCCGCAGCGGGTCCTCGCCGAGCCCGCGGACGAGTTCGTGGCGGAGTTCGTCGGGCGGGACCGCGCGCTCAAGGCGCTCACTCTGCGGACGCTCGGCGAGCTCGAGCTCTCGCCCGTGACTGGGGACGGGCTGCCCCGACTGCCCGCGGACGCGAGCCTGCGCGACGCCCTCGCGCTGCTCGTCGCCGAGCGCCGGGATGCGCTCGTCGTGGTCGATGCGGACGGGGCCCCGCTCGGGGTCGCCGGGCGCGAGGACATCCTGCGGTGACCGGCTGGCGGGTCGCCGACGGCGGGCCGGTGATCCCGAGCTTCGGGCACGCGAGCCAGTGCCTGAAGGAGAACGGCTGGTTCTGCACCGACTGGATCCGGGACCACTGGGGCGACACCCTGCAGCCGGCCCTCGTCCAGCACATCGAGCTGACGCTGATCGCCGTGGCGATCGGCTTCGCGATCGCCTTCCTGCTCGCGCTCGTGGGCTTCCGCTTCCGCCTGCTCGATCCGCCGCTCGGCGCGTTCACGGATTTCCTGTACACGCTCCCCAGCCTCGCGCTCTTCCAGCTCCTGGTCCCGATCACCGGCCTGACCGTGACGACGATCGAGGTGGCGCTCGTCGCGTTCACGCTCTTCGTGCTGTACCGGAACATCGTGGCGGGACTGCGCAGCGTGCCGGCAGAGGTGCTCGAGTCGGCGCGCGGCATGGGGCTGACCCGTACCCAGACGTTTCTGCGCGTGGAGCTGCCGCTCGCCGTCCCGGCCATCATGGCGGGTCTGCGCATCGCGACCGTGTCGACGATCTCGATCGCCACCGTGGCGGCCTTCGTCATCCATTACGGCCTCGGCGCCCCGATCTTCGACGCGCTCGCGGAGCCGGACATCTTCCGTACGAAGCTCGTCGCCGCGGGGGCGCTCGCGATCCTGCTGGCGCTCGGCGCCGACGCGCTGCTCACGGTCCTGCAGCGCGTACTCACACCTTGGAACCGGCTCCGGTGACGCTCGCCTCGCTCTTCGTCGACGCGTTCCGGTTCATCGCGGACAACGCGTCGTTCCTGCTCGACAAGGCGGCCGAGACGGCGGAGCTCGCCTTCGTGGCTTTCGGCATCGCGATCGTGGTGGCCATGCCGCTCGGTCTCTGGCTCGGGCACCGCCATCGCGGGCTGTTCATCGCGCTCGGCGCGTCCTCGCTGGGCCGGGCGTTGCCGAGCATCGCGCTCATCGGCTTCTTCGTCGCGATCCTCGGCGTCGGGTTCTGGAACACCACGATCGCGCTCGTCGTGATTGGGTTTCCGCCGATCCTGACGAACACGTACTTCGCGGTCGAAGGAGTCGACCGGGACGTGGTCGAGGCGGCCCGGGGGATGGGATTGACCGAGGCGCAGATCCTCAGGCGCGTCGAGCTTCCACTCGGCCTGCCGCTCATCCTCGCCGGCCTGCGGATCGCCGCCGTGTTCGTGATCGCGACGGCCACGATCGCCGGCATCGCGGGCGGCGGAGGCCTGGGTGAGGTCATCGCCAACCAGCCGGCGTACGGGCTCGCCGGGGTGCTCGCGGCGGCGCTGTGCGTCTCCGCTCTGGCGCTGCTGACGGCCGGGCTGCTCGCGCTGGCGCAGCGCGCGGCCTACCGCAGGATGGCCCCGAGCGCATAGGGTCCCCCGGGTACAGGGCACCGGAGGATTTCGAGAGGAGGAGAGATGGTGCGGAAACACACGCGCCGCGCAGCAAAGGCGGCGTTTGCGGTCTCTTTCGGGGTCGCGCTTCTGATCGGCATTACGGCCTGCGGCGGCTCCAAGCACAGCGGCGTCGCGGGCGCCGACAAGACGGTCGCGAAGCCGACGGTCGTGATCGGCACGAAGAACTTCACGGAGGAGTACATCCTCGGCCAGCTCTACGGCCAGGCCCTCGCCGCGAAGGGGTTCCACGTCGTCTACAAGGGCAGCTTCGGCTCGTCCGAGCTGGCCGACACGGCGATCCGGAGCGGAAAGATGAACTTCTACCCCGAGTACACGGGGATCGTCGTGCTCGACCTCGCGAAGGCGAAGAAGTTCCCCCAGACGGCGGCCGCGACCTACTCGGCGGCGAAGTCGTACGAGCAGAAGCACGGGCTGACGCTGCTCAAGCGGACGCCGTTCGTGGACAGCGACACGTTCACGGTCCTGACCAAGACGGCCAACAAGCTCGGCGTCCACAAGATCTCGGACATGAAGAAGGTGAAGTCGTTCTCGTACGCCGGCTTCCCGGAGTGCAAGACGCGGATCACCTGCCTGCTCGGCCTCAAGAACGTCTACGGGCTGAAGCAGGTCAAGTTCAAGGCGCTCGGCTCGATCAGCATCTACACGTTGCTCGACAAGGGCCAGGTGACGGGCGGTGACGGCTTCACCACCGACCCGCAGCAGAGCAGCAAGAAGTACACGGCACTCGTCGACGACAAGCACATCTTCGGGTTCCAGAACGTCGCGCCGGTGGTCTCGCAGAAGCTCCTCAAGGGCTCGGCGGGACAGCAGATCGCGTCGATCTCGAACAAGGTCTCGAGCCTGCTGACGATCAAGGCGATGCGGGCGATGGACCAGGCCGCCTACGTCCAGAAGGCGACCCCGAAGCAGATCGCAGACGGGTTCCTGAAGGCCAACGGCCTCAAGTAGTGAAGGTCGTCGTCCTCGGCGGAGGGTCGACCGGCGAGCATTTCGTCGGCGCCCTCCGCCGGTTCGACGGCGAGTCGCAGATCACGCTGGTCGAGAGTCGGCTCGTCGGCGGCGAGTGCTCCTACTTCGCCTGCATGCCGACCAAGACGATGCTCCGCGGGACGGAGCTCGGCGCCTCGCTCGACCGGGCGCCCGGACTGCACGGCCAGCGGCCGGACCAGGAGGGCGTCTGGTCGTGGCGCGACTGGATGACCAGCGACTGGGACGACGCGGGCCAGCTCCATTACCTCGAGGACTGGAACTGCCGGCTCGTGCGCGGCGAGGGCCGCGTCGTGCGGGAAGGGGTCGTGGACGTGGACGGACAGGAGCTGGAGTACGACCGGCTCGTCCTGGCCACCGGGTCGCGGCCCGCAATTCCGCCGATCGACGGGCTGGATGCGGTCGAGTACTGGACGAACCGCGAGGCGACGCGGACGCACAGGATCCCGCGGAGCCTGGTCGTGATGGGCGGCGGGCCCGTCGGCGCCGAGCTGGCGCAGTTCTTCTCGCGGATGGGCTCCGAGGTGACGGTCGTGGAGCGCGGCGCGCGTCTGCTCGGACGCGTCCACGCCGACGCCGGCGACCTGCTCACGGAGCTGTTCCGCGAGGAGGGGATCGACGTGCGGGTCGGAGTCGGGATCGAAAGGGTCGAGCCGGGCATCCGGCTCCACCTCTCCGACGGCTCGACCCTGGAGAGCGAGCGCCTGCTCGTGGCGACCGGCCGGCGGCCGAACGTCGAGCGGCTCGGGCTCGACGAGCTGGGCGTCAAGGTCTCCCAGCGCGGGGTGGAGGTGGACGAGCGCCTGCGCGCTGCCCGGAACGTATGGGCGATCGGCGACGTGACGGGCGTCGCGCAGTTCACGCACGTCGGCAAGTACCAGGCCCGGGTCGCCGCGGCGGACATGGCGCGCCAGCATGCGAAGGCCGACTACCGGGCGATCCCGGCCTCGGTCTTCACCGACCCCGAGGTCGCCACAGCAGGCCGCACCGACGGTGACGACCTCGTCAGCGCGCGGATCGAGCTCGAGTCGCTGCCGCGGCTCTCGACCTACGAGCGGCCGAAGCGCCCCGGCCTCGTCCGCGTCTTCGCCGAGCCGCGGCGGGGCGTGCTCGTCGGCGCCGTGTGCGTCGGCCCGCAGGCGGCGGAGTGGCTGGGCCAGTTTACGCTCGCCATCCGGGCCGAGGTGCCGATCGCGACCATTCTGGACACGATCCAGCCGTACCCGACCTTCTCGGAGGGCGTGTTCTACGCCTTGCAGGAGTTGCACGCCTCTCTCTCGTAGACTTCCCCTGCATGCTCGGCTCCGTCCTGACCGCGATGGTGACGCCGTTCCGTGCGGACGGCGCGGTCGACTTCGAGCGCTTCCGCGAGCTCGCGAGCTTCCTCGTCGACAACGGCTCCGACGGCCTCGTCGTCTGCGGCACCACCGGCGAGTCCCCGACGCTGAGCGACGACGAGAAGCTCGACCTCTTCCGGGTGGCCGTGGACGAGGTCGGCGGTCGCGCGACCGTGATCGCCGGCACGGGCACCTACGACACCGCGCACTCCGTCCACCTGACCCGCGAGGCGACGAAGCTCGGCGTCGACGGGATCCTCGTCGTGACGCCGTACTACAACAAGCCGCCGCAGCGGGCGATCGTCCGCCACGTGGAGGAGATCGCCGCCTCGACGGACAGGCCGATCGTCTACTACAACATCCCCTCGCGCGTCGTGGTCGACGTCGAGCCCGCGACCATGGCTCGCCTGGCGGAGATCGAGAACGTCGTCGCCGTCAAGCAGGCGCACGACGACCTCGACGAGGCGCGGTTCATCGCGGAGGAGACCCGGCTCGACCTCTACTCCGGCGACGACCCGATCACGCTCGCGTTCCTGGAGCTGGGCGGCGTCGGCGTCGTGTCGGTGACCGCGCACCTCTGGGGACGCCGGATCGCCGAGATGATCCGCCTCCACCGAGAAGGCGACGCCGACGGGGCCCGCGCGTTGCACGAGGAGCTGCAGCCCTCGTACGACCTCCTCCGGATCCAGGTCAACCCGATCCCGATCAAGGCGGCGCTCAACCTCACGGGACACGAGGTCGGCGGGCACCGCCTGCCGATGGTCGAGGCGGACGAGGACGAGCTCGTCCGGATCCGCTCCTGTCTCGAGCGGTCGGGTCTGCTCGCCGCCGCCTCGGCGTAGGTCCTAGACTCCGCGCCGATGGGCGTGTGCCGCATCGTTCCGCTCGGCGGCCTCGGAGAGGTCGGGAAGAACATGACCGTGTACGAGGCCGACGGGGCGATCGTCGTCGTGGACGCCGGCCTCGCATTCCCCCGCGACGAGCATCTCGGCGTCGACCTCGTGCTGCCGGACTTCTCGTATCTCCGCGAGCGGGAGCAGATGGTGCGCGCGGTCGTGCTCACGCACGGGCACGAGGATCACGTCGGTGCGCTTCCGTACCTGATGCGCGAGGTGCGCGTCCCGTGCGTGATCGCCACGCGGCTGACGCTCGCGCTCGTCAAGTCGAAGCTCGACGAGCACGGGCTCCTCCGCTCGGCGGAGCTGCAGGAGCTGGCGCCCGGAGACGACCCGGTCGAGCTCGGCCCCTTCCAGCTCGAGTTCGTGCGGATGGCGCACTCGATCCCGGATGCGGCCGCGCTCGTCCTCGAGACGCCGGGCGGGCGTTGCGTCCACACCGGCGACTACAAGCTGGACCACACGCCGGTCGACGGCCAGCGCACCGATGTGGGCAGGCTGGCGGAGATCGGCAGCCGTGGCGTCGACCTTCTGCTCGGAGACTCCACCAACGCCGAGCGGCCGGGCATTACGAAATCGGAGCGGGTGGTGGGGGAGGCGTTCCGCCAGATCTTCCCCCGGCGCGAGGGCCGGATCCTCGTCTCGTCCTTCGCCTCGAACGTGCACCGCATGCAGCAGGCGGCCGACGTCGCCCTCGACTGCGGCCGCAAGATCGCCTTCGTCGGCCGTTCGATGCGGAAGAACGGGAACATCGCCCGCAGCCTCGGCTACATGGACGTGCCGGACGACGCGATCCTGCGGCCGCACGAGCTCGCCGAGCTGCCGCGCGACCAGCAGCTGATCCTCTGCACGGGGAGCCAGGGCGAGCCGATGTCCGCGATGACGCGGATCGCGTACAACGACCACCCCGCCGTCCGGGTCGAGCGCGGCGACACGGTGGTCATCTCCGCGAAGCCGATCCCGGGCAACGAGCTCCGCGTCCACGACGCGATCAACCGGCTCGCGAAGATCGGCGCGGAGGTGCTGCACGAGGACAACGCGCCGGTGCACGTCTCGGGCCACGGCTGCGCGGAGGAGCTGCGCACGATCATCGGGCTCCTGCGGCCGAGGGCGGTGATGCCGGTGCACGGCGAGTTCCGGATGCTCGCGGCGCACGCGCAGATCGCGCGCGACGGCGGGGTCCCGGAGGACCGGATCGTGCTTGCCGAGAACGGCAGCGTGGTCGAGCTCAGGGACGGAGTCCCGAGCATCGTGGGCGAGGTCGAGGCGGGGGTCACGTTCGTCGACGGGCTCGGCGTCGGCGACGTGCACGACGTCGCGCTGCGCGACCGCCGGCGGCTGTCGGAGGACGGCATCCTGATCGTGGTCACGACGCTCGCGGCGCAGGACGGCGGCGGCCTGACGGCTGCGCCGGAGCTGATCGCACGAGGCTTCGGGGAAGCCGCCGAGCCGCTCCTCGACGAGCTGCGCGAGGAGGCCGACCGGGTCCTGCGGGAGCTGCTCGCCGACGACGTGACCGAGATCAAGCTCCTCCAGGAGCACCTGCACGACGCGCTCGGTGGCGTCGTCTACGACCGCACGCGCCGGCGCCCGATGGTGCTGCCGGTGATCGTCGAGGTCTAGCCGCCGCTACTTCGGCGGCAGGGAGGCGGCGTAGGCGGTCCCGCGCTCGACCCACTCCGCCAGCGCGGCGTCGGCGACGTCCGCGGAGTCGACCCGCAGCCAGCCGGCCATCTGCTTGCCGCGCATCTCCATCGGCTCCGCCGGCGTCGAGGCGACGAGCGCGTCGGAGTCCTCCGGATCGACGCGGACGAGGATCCCGCCCTGGCCGCTCGCGGCGATCGCCATGTTGCCGCCGACCAGGAACGCGAGCCCGCCGAACATCTTCTTCTCGGTCAGGCCGGCGCGATCGCCGAGCAGCGTGCGGATCCGCTCAGCGAGCTCCTCGTCGTAGGCCATCAGTCCTCCTCGATCGGCTCGCCGTCGAAGTACTCGAGGTGCTCGATCCGGGCGATGACGCCGAGGCCGCGCCAGGAGACCTTGTTCGAGCGCGGGTAGAAGCACATGTCGTTCGGGTCGCGCGTGCCGTAGACGAGCATCGTCACCCCCTC
>DASTZY010000211.1:0-5589 GCA_035764085.1 Gaiellaceae bacterium | reverse complement strand
GTCGACGCAGACGACCAGAGGCTCCAGCTCGCCAGGGTCGTGGCTGTCCGTCCCGTCGAGCAGCCTGTGCCGGCTGCGATTGAAGCCCGAGCGCTCGATCTGCTCGAAGCCGGCCCGCTCGAGCAGGGTGCGCAGCGAGTCGAAGTCGAACACGAACCTGTGTCCCCACATCCGGAGGTAGTTGTTCGGCAGGTGCGCCCACGCCGGTGCGTCGTAGCCGTGCTCGCGGTGGACGTCCAGCACGCTCGGGTCGCGCTCGAGGTACGCCCGCGCGATGCCCTCGAGGTCGGGAGTGCAGATGCGGCAGAGGCCGCCGGGCTCGAGCACGCGCGCCATCTCGCCGATGCAGAGCTCCGCCTCGTCCCAGGTGAGGTGTTCGATCATGTGCTCGGCACGGACGGCCCTGGCGCAGCCGTCCGGGAACGGCCAAGGCTTCGAGGCGTCGAGACGAAGGGCCTTCTCGTCGGGATCGATGTCGAGGCTGAGCCACCCGGGCAGGTGCGAGCTGCTCGTGCCGACGTCGAGGAGCAGTCCGGTCGAGGCCTGCGCCGCCTCGAGCCGCTCCGCGCGCGCACGCTCGATCTTCCGCTGCTCCAGCCTCGTCCGCATCGCGGCCACGTAACGCCTCATGGGCGCTCCGGCTCCTTGACCGCCCCCGGCGCGAAGCTCCGCCCGACGACGGGCAGGAGCGTCGCGGCGAAGCGCGCCGGTGCGACGGAGCGGCGCCAGTGGTCGTCGCCCAGGAACCTCGGCCAGGAATCGCCGCGGCCCGCGAGGGCGCCGGCGAGAAACCAGACGGCGAGCCGCCGCCGCTGGAGCCCGGCCTCGATCCGGGCGAGATAGCCGAGCGTCCTCCCGGGCTTCGGATAGCGCGCGCGGATCTCGGCGAGCTCCTGCTCGAGACGCTCGCCGTGGACGTACCGCTTCGCGGCGGGATGCTCGCGCTGCAACGCGAGCACCTCGTTCACCTTCCTCCCGGGGAAGCGCTCCGCGATGCGCATCCAGTACTCGCAGTCGCCCAGCAGCTGCAGCGACTCGTCGAAGGGGCCGAGCTCCTCCCACACCTCGCGGCGGAAGAAGACCGTGGGCTGCGCGAGAAATGCGTGGCGCCGCAGATACGCGAGCCGGAACGGCGAGTGGAAGTCGAGCTGCAGGCTGCCGTCGGCCCACAGCACGAGCAGGTCGCCGTACACGAAGCCCGCGTCGGGGTGCGCCTGCAAGGCGTCCACCGCCGTCTCCACCGTCCAGGGGAAGTACGAGTCGTCGGTGTTGAGGTAGGCGAGAATCTCGCCGTTCGCCCGCGAGAAGCCCTTGTTGATCGCGGCGTACATCCCGCTGTCCGGCTCCGACGACCAGCGAAGCGCCGAGCCGTTCTCCGCCTCGCGCAGGATCTCGAGCGTGCCGTCGGTGGAGCCGCCGTCGACGACGATGTGCTCGATGTTCGGATAAGTCTGCTCCCCGACCGATCGCAGCGTCTGGGCGATCGTTCCGCCCTGGTCGAGCGACGGCGTGACGATCGAGACGAGAGGTTGGTCGTTCATGAGAGGCCCAGGCTAGTGTGGCGGCGGCGATGGCGATCGAGGACCAGGTCCGCGACTTCTACGAGGACAGAGGCTGGCAGACCTCCGCCGCGGAGGGCGAGGAGGTCTACGCCGACGCCGAGCTCTGGGAGGACCTGCGGCCGAGTGCCGCCGAGTACGTCTCGGCGTGCCGCCGCAAGGTGCTCGCGTTCCTCCCGGCCGGCGGCGAGCGCATCCTGGACGCCGGGTCGGGACCGATCCAGTACCCCGAGTACCTCGAGTACTCGGAGGGATTCGCGAAACGCGTCTGTGTCGATCTCTCGCAACGCGCGCTGGACGAGGCGCGCGCGAAGCTCGGCGAGCGCGGCGACTACGTGCGCGCGAGCCTGCTCGACCTGCCGTTTCCCGACGGTCACTTCGATGCGGCCGTCAGCCTCCACACGATCTACCACATCGAGCAGGATCGCCAGGAGGACGCGGTTCGCGAGCTGGTGCGCGTCCTGCGGCCCGGAGCGAAGGCCGTCGTCGTCTATGCGAATCCCGACCGGCTGGCGGCCCGCATCAAGGGGCTCCTCCGCCGGCGGCCGGTCCGCGACTCCGGGCCGATCTACTTCTTCGCGCATCCGCTCTCGTGGTGGAAGCGGTTCGTCGACGCGGTCGACGTCGAGATCGTGCCGTGGCGGTCGCTCAACGCCAACGAGTCACGCAAGCTGATCCCGGACAACTCGCTGGGCGCTTCGATGTTCAACACGGTGCTCCGCTTCGAGCGCGCCTTCCCGGGAGCGGCGACGCGGTTCGGGTGCTATCCGATGGTCGTCCTGACCAAGCGCGATCGCGGGTAGCGGTGGCGGACGACCTGCCGCTCGTCTCGATCCTCACGCCGTCGTTCGACCAGGGTCGCTTCCTGCGCGACTGCCTCGACTCGGTCTCGCGGCAGACCTATCCGCGGCTCGAGCACGTCGTGATGGACGGCGCCTCGACGGACGGATCGGCGGAGATCCTCGCGGAGTCCGGCGCGGCCGTCCGCTGGACGAGCGAGCCCGACCGTGGGCAGGCCGACGCGGTCAACAAGGCGTTCGAGGCGAGCACCGGCGAGATCGTCGGCTGGGTGAACAGCGACGACGGCCTCTTCGCAGTCGACTCGGTGGCGCGGGTGGTCGACGCCTTCGCGCGGGATCCGGGCGCAGGCGTCGTGTACGGCGACGCCGCGCTCGTCGACGAGGGAGGGCGGATCCTCCGGCACCACCGGTCGCGCTGGCCGGCCGGCTCGCTGCCGCTCGTCTCGCCGATCGTGCAGCCCGCGGCGTTCTTCCGCCGCTCGGTCGTCGAGCCGGGAGAGCCGCTGCTCCGGACCGAGCTGCATCGGTTCCTCGACTACGAGCTCTGGCTGCGCCTGCGCGCCCGCGGCGTGCACTTCGTCCATCTCCCGGCCGTGGTGGCGGTGGACCGCGACCACCCCCAGCGCAAGGTCCGCACGACGGAGGAGATCTTCGTCGAGGAGAGCTCGCAGCTCGTCGCCGAGTACGGCCCGGTCTTCGCCGCGCCACGATTCCGCCGCGTGGGCGGCCTGGCGCGGCGGGCGCAGGGCCTGGGCGAGGTCTGGAGCTGGGAACGGCACGAGCCGGCCTTCCCGTGGCGTACGGACGCACGGCTAACGCGCGTGCTCCGGCAGGTGGCGCGGCTCGACCCCGTTCAGCTCACGGCGGAGCAGCGCCGCTACGGCCGGGAGGTCGCCGGCGTCAAGCGGCGTCCGTCCTGACCGCCTGCAGGGTCAGCTTGTTGCCGACCCCGCCGGCCACGGCGTTGAACGTCCCCAGCGCGGCCCGCGTCAAATGGCGCAGGCCGGGCTGGGAGAGGACGAGGGCGGCCCGTCCCGGCTCGTGCCGGTAGACCATCGCGTAGCGCTCGTTCCTGACGACCTCGAAGCCGGCGGCCTCCACCTCTGCGGCCAGCTGCTCGGGATCGACCCGGGCGATGAAATTCCCGGCTTCCTCGTAGTGCTCGGAGAGCCCGACCCGCGCGGCGAGCATCGTCGCGCCGGCTCGCGCCGGCTCGTTGATCGAGATCGCCAGGCGGCTCGTCCGGAGCATCTCCCGGATCCCCGCCGCGGGCGAATCGAGGTGGTGCAGCCCGTCGTGGACGTAGAGGAGGTCGACCGAGCGGTCGCGCAGGGGCAGCGCCTCGGCGTCGGCGACCACCGGCAGAACGTCGAACCCGAAGCGTCGCGCCCGCTCGCCCGTGCGCTGGGCCGCGCCGAGCGAGATGTCGGTCGAGATGACGGAGGCGCCGACGCGGACGAGGAACTCAGCATCCATCCCGGAGCCGCCGCAGATCGTCGCCGCCGTCAGCCCTTCCGCGGGCAGCGGCAACGCCTCGAGGCTGCGGCGGAACTTCTCGGCCAGCAGCCACCGGTACAGCCACGGCGTCCCGTGCGGCCGCGTCACCTCGAACTCGGGATCGGCCTCGTCGAAGAAGCTCGCCTGGACGTCCTTCTGCTCGCCCGCGGCAGCGGGCTCCGTCCGCCGGAGGACGGGGATCCCGTCGGCGATCCCGTACACCGCCCCGCACCCGGTGCAGCGAGCTTCTTGGGCCTGCCACTCGAGCCCGCCCCGGCAGACCGGGCAGACCAGCAGGCTCCTGAGGAGGTCGACGCCGCCTCCACGGACGCCGGCGACGCCGGAGAGCCAGGCGGCGCGGCTGAGATGGGTGTTCGTGGCGCCCACGCTGCCCGCTCAGGCTAGCCGTGACTCGCTGTAGCCTCGCCACGCCCGGATGAAGGCCCTCTGCGTCGTCCACTACGCCAACTTCGGCGGCCCGCACAACGAGGCGCTGCGCCTGCTGGAGCCGTTGCGCCGGCGCGGCTGGGAGACGATCGTCGCGATCCCCGACGAGCCCGGCGCGGCCGCGGAAAGGCTCCGGGAGGGAGGAGTCCAGGTCGAGACACTGCCGCTCGGTCGGTTGCGCGCCTCGGCCGACCCGCGGGAGCTGCTCCACTTCGTGCGCGACTTCCCCCGGACGACGCGCGTGCTCGAGGACGCGGTCGAGCGCACGGGAGCCTCGATCGTCCGGATCGGCGGCCTCGTCAACCCGCACGGCGCCTTCGCCGCGCGTCGCGCCGGCGCCGCGGTCGTCTGGCAGATCGTCGACTCGCGCGCTCCGGCGCCGCTCCGCCGCGCGGCGATGCCGCTCGTCCGGCGCTACGCGGACTCCGTGATGTTCGACGGCGAGGCCCTGATCGGCCTCCATGGCGGCCGCGACTCGCTGCCGGTGCCGGCGTTCGTGTACACGCCGCCGGTGGAAACAGCCCGCTTCATGCCTTCGGCGGACCGCGGCCGCGAGGTTCGGGAGGAGCTCGGCATCCCCGCGGATGCGCCGGTCGTCGGCACCGTCTCGAGCGTCAACCCGATGAAGGGCCTCGAGCACTTCCTCGACGCGGCGGCTCAGGTCGCCTCCTCCCGGCCCGAGACGTGGTTCGTGGTCGTGGGCGGCGCCCCGGAGACGCACCGCGCCTATCTCGACCGGCTTCGCCGGCGGGCGGAGGATCTCGCGCTTCCGAACCCGGTCGTCTTCGCCGGCGAGCGCGCCGACGTCGAGCGCTGGTATCCGGCCTTCGACGTCCACGTGATCAGCTCGCTGCCGCGCTCGGAAGGCACGACGACGACGGCGATGGAGGCTCAGTCGTGCGGCGTGCCCGTCGTTGCCACGCGGGTCGCCGCCGTGGCCGAGGTCGTCGCCGACGAGGTCACGGGACTGCTCGTGCCGCCCGAGCAACCCGACGCAATAGCCGGCGCCGTCCTGCGCCTGCTCGGCGACGACTCGCTCCGCGCGCGGATGGGCGGGGCGGGCAGGGAGACGGCCGTGGCGCGGTTCGACGCCGAGCGGGTCGCCGACGTCTACGTGGAGGCGTACGAGGCCGCTCTCGCCCACAGAGCCACGCGCCGGTCAGGTGTGTGAGCTACCTCGTCTGGATGGAGGACACGAGCGCGTACAGCGCCTCTCGGCTCGCGTTCGGCGCATCCTTGTCGGCCCACGCGATCGCCTGGTAGTTGTGACCGTTCACCGTGAAGAA
>DASTZY010000210.1:0-1821 GCA_035764085.1 Gaiellaceae bacterium | reverse complement strand
GCAGACGGCCGGCAAGGCTCGCAGCGCGGTCAAGAAGAAGACGCGCTAGAGCGTCTTGCTCATGGCCACGGCGTTCTCGTCGTAGCCGAGCGAGCGGTAGAGGCTGCGCGCGACGGTGTTGCGTCCGAAGACGTTCAGGGCAACCCTTCCGATGCCGCGCCGCCGCGCCTCCTCCTCCGCCAGGAGCATCGCCGCCTTGCCGTAGCCCTTGCCCCGGTGCGCTTCGCCGACGCGAATGCCGTACACGAAGAGGCAGGGCTGCATCGTGTCCTCGCGCTCCGCGAGCCACAGGTCGCCGACGGGCTCACCGTCGGCCTCGACGACGAAGACGAGCTGCTCGGCCGACGGACGCCGGCCGGGGAAGAGATGCTTGATGTCGGCGACCGCCTTCGCGTTGGCCGCCTCGGGAGGGACGTCACCGTCCTCGATCATGGACCGGGCGTAGAACTCCTGCGCCTGCGGGAGCCAGGTGTCGAACTCGTCGTCGCGCATCGGGCGGAGCTGCACGCTCACCGGTCCGACCCTACCGCTATGTCGCGTCGCCGCTCCGGAAGAACGAGGCGAACGAGCCCGCGACCGCGGTGATGACGAAGACCGCCCAGAGCTCGAGCAGGACGTCGACCACCTGGCCCGCGTTCGTGACCGGGTTCTTCAGCGACGACGAGACGGTCAGGATCTGCACGGTCGAGAAGAAGAGCGCGTCGCCGAAGCCGTGGATGTCGCTCCCCTGCACGCCGCTCTCGAACGCCCATACGAGCGTCGCGCCGACCGCGTCCACGACCACCGAGAGCAGGAACGCGATCAGTACCCGCGCGAGCAGCCTCCGGTGACGCTCGCTCCAGGTGACGAGGCGACGCAGCTCCTCGGCCAGCATGGACGGCGAGGCTAGGCGACGCGCCGGTCGGCACGGGTTGACAGGCCTGCGAAGGAGCGGTTGAGTCCGGTCATTCCCACGCAACCGTGTCGCGGGGCCAACAGGAGGAACGATGAAGAGGTTTCTGACGCTCGTGGCGGTCGCAGCGGTCGCCGGAGCGATGTACGTGGCCGCCGCGCCCGGCAGCCACCAGACGACGGGGCCGACCGCGGCGCAGTTCGCCAGGCTCAAGAAGCAGGTCGCGACCCTGAACAAGAACCTGACCGCCCTCAAGAAGGACGAGAAGGCGGTGAAGGCTGCGACGATCGCCGCCGTGGATTACATCGCCGGCTGTTTCCTGGACACCAACGGCAACATCGAGCACCTGGGGGTGACCGAGTTCGGCGACACCACGACCGGCTACCTGTTTGGGACGGCGCCGGGCGGTGTGCCCACCGGCGTGACTCCGCACACGGCGCTAACGTCGTCCGGCACGGCCCCGGCGGCTTATCTCCAGGAGGTCACCCCGGCGTGCGTCACGAGCGCCACGGCGGCGGCGACTACGGCGCACTCGAGCTCCCGCCTGGAGCGCTGGGCCAAGGACGCTCACTGAACCCCGGCGGGAGGGCGGCCTGCGGCAACCGCCCTCCCGACCGTGCCCCCCTCAGGCGGCGACTTCCTCCATGTGGAGGCGGTAGAGGTCGGGCTCGCACGCCTCGAAGCCGTCGACGACGTCCGGGTCGAACTGGCCGCCGCGTCCCCGGAGGATCTCCTCCACAGCGACCTCCCAGCTGACCGGCGCCCGGTACGGACGTTCGTCGGTCATGGCGTCGAGCGAGTCGACGACTGCGAAGATCCGCGCCCCCAGCGGGATGGCCTCTTCCGCGAGCCTGTCTGGGTACCCGTTGCCGTCCCAACGTTCGTGGTGGGAGCGGATCACGCGAGCGCCTTCCTGGTTGAGCAGCGGG
>DASTZY010000209.1:0-1072 GCA_035764085.1 Gaiellaceae bacterium | reverse complement strand
CTCGGCTTCGACGAGCGCGGCGGCGTCGAGCGGCTGCTCGTCGCCGGCGCCCGGTGCCGGTTCGCCTCGGCGGCGACCGCGGTGGCCCGGAAGCCGGAGCACGTTCTGCCCGAGCCCGCACTCGTCGCCTAGCCAGCGCAGCGATTCGAGTCCGGCCTCGGCGAGCTCCGTCCGGCCGAGTGCGTACGCGCCAGTGAGGAGGGCCTGCGACAGCCGCGCGTTGTCGTAGGTGAGCTCGTCCTCGAACCAGCACCACTCCCCCGAGCATGTGCCCTCGTAGGCTTCGGCGAGTTGCTCGACGAGCAGCTCGAGCCGCCGATGCGCCGCGGGCTCCAGCCGGTCCGCATCGAGGCGGGAGAGACCGAGCACGGTATAGGCCGCCGTGCGCAGGGAAACGTCGGCTTCGAGCGTGACCACGAGCCGGTCGAGGAGGTCCTGCGCCGGCCGGACGACTGCGGGGATCCAGGCAGTGGCGAGGATGTCCCCGAGCGCCCATATCGAGCGTCCCACGTGGTCACCGACGTGCGGCTCGTCGAGCCAGCGACGGTCGTAACCCATGAAGTTGCGCATTCCGCCATCCTCGTCCGCGGCCGCTTGGAGGAACGCTAGTGCGCGGTAGAGATTCGACGTCCAGATCTGCTCGTCGACACGCTCTGCGAGTGCGAGTGAGACCACCGCAAGCCGGGCGACGTCGTCGACGCAGTATCCACTGCTGCGGTTGGGGATGATTCCGTGCGCGTGCTGCACGATGCCCACGTCGTCGACGAGTGTGAGCAGATGGTCGGTACGCAAACTCGGCAGGTGCAGATCGCCGACGCCGGCGGGGCGTCGCCGCGGCGCGAGCTCGCAGGCTTCATGCAAGACGCGAGCGGTTGCCTCTGCCACGGCCGGCCAGGCGAGCGTCGAGCCGATCCGCTGCGATTCTGTGCGCGCCGCCCTCAGCAGGTCCGGCCTCTCGACGTATTTGCAGACGGCGTCGGCGAGAGCTTCCGGGTCGCGGAAGGGCACGAGTTCCCCGGCCGCCGAGGCGAGCATGTCCTCTGCGTACCAGTAGGGAGTGGAGACGACCGCA
>DASTZY010000208.1:0-3620 GCA_035764085.1 Gaiellaceae bacterium | reverse complement strand
ATGCTGCAAGGTTGAAGAACTCAAGCCGAGCTCTCCTGCTGCACTTAGGCCAGGTTTCGCAAGTCGAAGAGGAAGTTCGTCGGAGCCTCAGCGGCTTCCGCGCTAGGTCCTACGCGCTCACCCACCATAGCCGCAATCTCGCCGCGGCGTCGGATCATGTGCCACCGGATATTCCGAGCCGACCCGCGGCCAGGGAGACGCGAGCACGCCAGACGATCGCGGCGACGAAAATCGCAGCGCCGGTGAGGACGCCGAGTGCGCCGCCGGCGAGCGTCACCGCGAGCGCCTGCGAACCCCCTACGCCAGAAGCGATCAAGGCCGCGGCGCCGGCGCCGACCTGCGTCGCCGCCCCTGCGGGGCCAATCGGCACAGCTGCCGCTGCCGCGCCCGCGCAGAGGAAGAGCAGCGCCAGTGGGAACGAGAAGCCGACCCCGAGCGTCCCGAGCAGGAGGAAGGAGGCGAGCGCGCGCAGGAGCCAGCAAGCCGAGACAAGCGCCCACGCCTCCGACAAGGGGCGTCTCGAGGTGGTGCGCGGACTCAGCCAGCGGCCGAGCCGGAAGCGCAGAGCGCGCTTGCTTCCGGCAAGGCGAGGCAGGGCGACAAGCAGGCCCGCGGCGGCAACCCCCGCCACAGCGACGACAGTGAGCCCGGCGCGCACGCCGATCCCGCCGCCAAGGACGGCGGCTGCTGCGGCGAGCGGCGCGAGTGCGACGGAGTCGATCAGGCCGAGCATGACCAGCGAGAGACAGAGTGCGCGGACGCCCGCGCGACAGCCGGGATAGCGGCGAACGACGGCTATGCGCATTGCGTCGTCGAAACGGCCGGGGAGCACGACACCGGTCAGGGCGGCGCCGCCGTTGCCGGCCGCAAGCGCGAGCAGCCGAGGCCGCTCGTTCGCCGCGAACAGCCGTCCCCATCCCCACGCCTTGAAGCCCTGAGCAAGGAGCAGCAACAGGCAGATCGCTACCAAGACGCCGGGCTCAGCGCCCGACAGCGGCCAAGGGCTGGTCGCGAAGTGGTGCGCGGCAAGGAATGCCAGCACGACCATGGTGGCTCCCGACCCCGCAGCCAGCGACCACCGGCCGCGGCGCGAGCGACGCAACCGTACAAGTGCATCGACGAGCAACCGGTACCTGCGTTCGAGCACGATCGGAGCGGCGATGCCGACCACAGCCAACGGCGAAGCGACAAGCCGTGAGGACCGGTTGATCTCGGCGCGAGGGTTCGGCGTCATTGGATCAGAACCAGCCGCGCCGTTTGAAGAGTGCGAGGAGGGCCGCGAGCGCAACGAGTTCGGTGCCGACGCCGACGCCGACGAATGCCTGCCAGTGTCCGATGTGGCCGGTGAGCCAATCGAAGTTCTGGCCGAAGAAGCCGGTCAGCCAGCTGAGCGGCAGAAAGATCGTCGCGATCACGGCGAGCTGCTTCATCACGGCGTTGAGCCTGTTGGAGACAGTCGAGAGGTAGACGTCCATCGCGCTTGTCAGCAGATCGCGGTAGCTGTCGATCAGGTCGCTGATCCGGATCAGGTGGTCGTAGACGTCGCGGAAGTAGTGCTCGTCCTCCTCGGCCAGTCCCGGCAGCTGCGCGACGCCGCCGCGCAGACCCGCGAAACTGTCGCGCTGCGGGGTCACCGCCTTGCGCATTCCGACCAGCAGGCGCTTCATCCGAAAGATCTCTTGCAGCTGGGCATCGCTTGCTTGCACGAAGATCGCGTTTTCGAGCTCGTCGATCCGGTCGTCGAAGTCAGCCAGAATCGGGAAGAAGCTCTCTACGAGACCATCGACTATCCGGTACAGCAGCAACGACGGGCGGTCGATCGCCTCGTCGCGTTGTTGATAGCGCTGTCTGATCTCCACAAACGCCGGGCAGTCATCACGATGGACGGTGACGAGAAAACGCTCGCAGTAGAAGCAATGCACCTCGACCAACCGATCCCCGTCGGGCGCAGCGCCGTAGACGACGAGAAACACGAACTCTTCGTAGTCGTCGATCTTTGCCCGCTGCTCGAAGTGCTCCGAGTCCTCGACCGCCAGCGGGTGGAACCCGAAGACCTCGCGCAAGATCTCGAAGTCGTCCGCCCGCGGCCGGTCGAGGTCGAGCCAGAAGAAGTCCCCGGCGTCGAGCAGCTCCGCGACCGACTCGCGGTCGAAATGCATCTCGGCGCTGCCGCGAGCGTCGCTGACCTGGCAGACCGACGGGACCGTCGGGGGCAAGACAGCGGGCCGCCCGTTCGATCCGTTGGCTGTGGTCGTCGCGGGATGCGGATCGCTGCTGGGCTTTGCGGCCACGGCGGAATCCGGCGACCTTTAGGACTGCCTGGGGGGCCGCGTGCGCAGCCTGAAGACGACGCTGGTGACGATTCCCAGCAGCCAGCCGAGCACAGCGGCCGCGAGGACGATCCAGACCAGCGAAGCGTGACCGGTGCCGACGACCCAACTGAGCTTCACCTGGCGGGTATTCGCGACAACGAGCGCAATCAGGATGACGAGCAGCCCGATGAGGCCAAATGCCCAGGTGTAGAGGCCGGTGCGTCGGCCGTGCCTCCGTAGACGTGCGCGGCGCGGCTCGACGCCTGGGTCCGCGGGCAACGTTTCGGGCTGGTGCGATTCGACTTGCATCTTTGATCCTCCCTCGTGGGACATGGAGTCGACCGCCTGTGGTCGACCAGCGGCTCCGGCCTGTGCTGTTGAGGGCGGATCTTGCGGGGCCGGGTTGCTTTCGGGCCCCGCGGGGTGTTTCGCTGCACCGGTATTTGAGGTGCCGCAACAGGAAGTCTAGCGCCGATCTGGCCGCGCTACATTTGACGACGATGGCTGAGGAGACGATTCGTCATCTCCGTGTTCTGATCGCCAACGAGAAGCGTGAGCGGCTCGAGTTGCTCGCCCAGGTCGTGGCCGGGCTAGGGCACGAGGTGATCGCACGCGAGATCTACGTCAAGGAGGTCGGGGCGGTGACGGTCAGGGAGCGGCCGGATGTCGCGCTGGTCGGGCTCGGCCTGCACTCAGAGCACGCGCTCGAGTTGATCACCGAGATCGTGCGCGAGGCCTCCTGTCCGGTGATCGCGCTGCTGTCGGCCAAGGATCCCGCATACGTTCGTGAGGCGGCGAAGCGTGGCGTCTTTGCGTACATCGTGGATACGACTCCGGAGGAGTTGCAGAGCGCGATCGACATCACGCTGCAGCGCTTCGCCGAGTACCACAGTCTGCAGGGTGCGTTCGGGCGTCGGGCGATGATCGAGCAGGCGAAGGGGATCTTGATGGCCCGCCACGCGATCGATGCCGAGCGGGCGTTCGAGATGCTGCGCGACCACTCGCGGCACAACGGTCACAAGCTGGTCGACGTCGCCCAGGCGGTGGTCGACAGTCACCTCCTATTGCTACCGCCGCTTCCCCTGCCGGCAACTCCTGCGGCACCGCCCACGTAGTCGACGCTGCGCCCGTAACGGGCGGACACCGCTTCGCTGCTACGATTGGGGTTGTGGCGCCTTAGCAATCGGCGCTGTGAGGCAGCACGCAGCGCGGACTAGACCGGCGCCGCGAAGAGTCCACCCTCAGCAAAGCGGGTTGGAGCCGTATCTGGCCGACCCCAACGTCCTGGTCGGAGTCGACGTTTCGACC
>DASTZY010000207.1:0-4794 GCA_035764085.1 Gaiellaceae bacterium | reverse complement strand
GCGATCCGTCCACGCGCACAAGAAGCGCCGCAAGGTCCTCGAGCAGGCCAAGGGCTACTGGGGCCGCAAGAGCACGCACTACCGCTACGCGAAGGAGCAGGTCGAGCACTCGCTCGTCTACGCCTACCGCGACCGGAAGGTCCGGAAGCGCGAGTTCCGGAAGCTCTGGATCACGAGGATCAACGCCGCCGCGCGCGCCAACGGGCTCTCGTACAACCAGTTCGTGCACGGGTGCTCGAAGGCCGGGATCGAGCTCGACCGCAAGGTTCTCGCCGACCTCGCCGTCAGCGACCCCGCCGCGTTCGGCGCGATCGCCGAGCAGGCCAAGGCCGCGCTGCAGGCGTAGCGAGACTGAATCGGCGCGAGGCGTTCGAGCTCCAGGCGCGTCATTTCTCGCGCGAGTCGCCGCTGTACGAGCGGCTCGCGCTCGAGCTCGTGGACGAGCCGCTCCTACCCGACGAGGTCGACTGGCGGTATCCGCTGCAGCTCTTCGCCGGGCTGCACTACCTCGTGCTCGCGGGCCGCGCGGCCTGGGACGACGTGGGCGCGGCATTGCGCGACGAGGCAGCATTCCTGCGCGAATGGGTCGCGACCGAGCGGGTGCAGACGAACGAGCCGCGGCGCTGCTGGTGGCTCGTGCCGTGCTTTCTCGAGGCCGCGCGGTGCCGAGGCGCGGCTGCGTTCGACTGCGTCGAGCTCGGCTGCAGCGCCGGGCTGAACCTCCTCTGGGACCGCTACGGGTACGAGTACGACGCCGGCTCGCTCGACGGCTTCCCGGTGTTCGGCGGCGAGGAGCGGGGCAGGGCGGTTCCGCTTTCGCCCCCGCCGCAGGTGCGTTCGCGTGTCGGCGTCGATCTCGCGCCGCCGGATCTTCACACGGACGAGGGCGTTCGCCTGCTGAAGGCGTTCGTCTGGGCGGGCCAGGAGCAGCGGCTCGCGGATCTCGAGGCGGCGGTCGAGGTCTGGCGGCGCGATCCGCCCGAGATCGTGGCAGGCGACCTCGTGGATGGGCTGCCGGCGCTGCTCGAGCGGGGCGGAGATGACACCGTTCTGCTCGTGTGGGAGACCGCTGCGTTCGGCTATCTGCCGCCGGAACGGCGCGAGCAGGCGCGGGCGCTGCTCGCCGCGGCCGACTGCGTCTTCGTCCACACGGGACGGCCCGAGGACGGCAGCCACGACTACTACGGCCTCTACGTCGACGACGACGAGGTC
Organism: Gaiellaceae bacterium; assembly: GCA_035764085.1. Classification (GTDB taxonomy): domain Bacteria; phylum Actinomycetota; class Thermoleophilia; order Gaiellales; family Gaiellaceae; genus Palsa-739. The sequence goes on along the minus strand of DASTZY010000207.1, from coordinate 3,582 downwards.
GCGCACGCCGAGTTCCACGGCGCCTGGATCGAGTGGCTCGCGTGATCACCTCCCGCGACAACGAGCGCCTGAAGCTCGTCCGCAAGCTCCACGACCGACGCTGGCGCGACAAGCTCGGGCTGTTCGCCGTCGAGGGGGAGGACCTGCTCGAGGCGGGGCTCGCGGCCGGGCTGGAGCCTGCAGACGTCCTCGTCGCCGGCGACGACGTCGCGGCCGAGCTGCTCGCCGAGGCGTCGACGCTCGGCCACCCGCCTCGCGTCGTCGCCGTCTTCCGGCACGACGACCTGCCGCGCGGGACGCGGCCGGTGACACTGGCGCTCTGGCGCGTCGGCGATCCCGGAAACCTCGGCACGCTTCTGCGCGCGGCCGACGCTTTCGGCGCCGGTGTCGCGTTGTCGGAGGGCTGCGCGGATCCGACCGGGCCCAAGGCGCTGCGCGCCTCGATGGGGTCGATCTTCCGCGTTCCCCTGAGCGAGTTCGACGCGCCGTCGGGGAAGCGGGTCGCGCTCGTGCCGGCCGACGGAGTGCCGCTGCCCGAGCTGCAGCTCGACGGCGACGTCGTGCTCCTGCTCGGGGCCGAGCGAGAGGGGCTACCGGCCCACGTGCTCGGGCTCTGCGAGGAGCGCGCCTCGATCCCGCAACCGGGCGGGGGCGAGTCGCTCAACGTCGCCATGGCGGGCGCAATCGCGCTCTACGAGCTGGCTCGCGCGACTCGCTCCTGAACGAGGCCGGCCCCCTTGCGGGGGCCGGACCAAAGAATTCGCCGAGTCGGTTTCGCTTTCGTCCGCCTCGTCCAACCGGCCCTTCGCCTCGGGATTGCTCCCTCCTCGTCCGACCGCTCGGTCGTGGTTTCGACCTACTCGCGTTCCGTGCTCGGCGCAAGGAGGAACCTATGCGAACGCGGTCGCCGGATCAAGGCCGTCCGTCGACGTTTTTGTCGCAATTTGCGCGCGGATCATTTTCGGCGTGCGACCCAGACGCTGTCCTCGCCTCCGGCGAAGGGCCGCCGGTCGAACCAGCCGTAGCACGCGAGCACCTCGAAGCCGGCCTCGGCGAGCAGCGAGTGCCAGCGCGCGGGCTCGATCCACCAGAGCGTCATGGTCGAGGCGCCCTGCGGGCCGCGTACCGAGAGCGTCAGCGTCTGCTCCGCGAGATTCCAGTCCGCCCGCTCGTCGATGCCCTGCTCGCGCTCGATCCAGCGAGCATGCGTCTCCTCGACGTCCTCGCGGGACGGGGTGAAGACGTCGAAGACGAGGCGCCCGCCGGGCCGGAGCAGCTCGCGCGTCGAGCCGAGCGCCTCTAGCCGTTCCTCGTCGTCCCGCAGGTGCAGGTAGGAGCGGAACGGGCACGTCACCAGCGGGACGCGCTCGTCGACCGGCGGGCTGCGGAGGTCGCCGAGCCGGAGGTCGAGCCGCGCCTCGACGCCTGCCTCGCGCGCGCGCTCGGCGCAGACCGCGAGCATCCCGGGCGACGAGTCCACACCGATCACGTGCGCGCCCGCGAGCGCCGTCGGGATCGCGATGCGGCCCGTTCCGACGCCGAGCTCGACCACCTCGCCGCCGACCGCCAGCGCCTCGTCGACGTAGAAGGAGACGTCCTCGATCACGCTCGCGCTCCACGGGTCGTAGAGCCGGGCGATGGGGTCGTAGACGCTCAATGCCTGCTGCGGAGTCGCCGGCGGAGCCGGCGACTCCGCTTCGTGGGCTCCGTCGAGCCTACGCCCACCGCTTCCGGGTGACCCAGACCGTCTCGAGCGAGTCGTCCGTGTACGGCTCGCGCTCGAAGCCTCCGTAGAGCGCCTCGGCCTCGAGCCCGGCGACCTCGATCAGGCCCTCCCACTCGGACTTCGTCGCCCACGAGAGGCTGAGCTTCGCGCCGTCGTCGCGCGTGATGTCGATGCGGTTGTCGGCGGCCACGTAGCGGAGCGTGTGCACGATCCCGTTCTGGTTCTGCGTCGTGCCGTCGTTCTTCGCGGCGACCGCGGGGTTGAAGACGAACGAGTTGAAGGCGAAGCGCCCGCCGGGCCTGAGCGACGCGGCGACCCGCTCGAACACCTGCCGCTTCTCCTGCCAGCCGCGCAGGTGGAGGAGCGAGCGGAACGGGACGTAGATCAGCGACGCCGGCTCCTCGAGCTCGAGCTCGCGTACGTCGCCGAGCCGCAGCTCGAGCGGCAGGCCGGCCGCCCGCTCTCGCGCGACCTCGAGCATCGCCGGCGACGAATCGATGCCGAGCACGGGCTTCCCGGTCTCTCGCACGACCTCGATCGCGACGCGACCGCTCCCGACCATCAGCTCGACGATCGGCCCGTCCGCCTCGCGGGCGAGCGAGACGTAGTGCGCCACGTCCTCGGTCATGTGGGCGGCCCACGCGTCGTAATCCGCGGCCCACGGGTCGTATTCGCTCATCGGGGGTAGTATCCGCACAGATGTCTGCTTCGCGCGCGTTCGCCTTTACGCAGCCCCGGCTCGCCGCCGGGGCGTCGGCGCGCTAGCCCAGGCTGCAAGCGGCGACGGCAAAGCCGCCGCCGCGCGGCCGGCAGACCGCCGGCCGTAAGCCGGCCGGCAGGCGTCTTCTCCTCAGCAGTTCGAGCCGGGGCGTGACCGCCGCCCGTTCCCGTGCCCGAGAAGGGAGGAGAAGCACTTGGATACAGTCGCCGACGTGAACCCCGACGACCTCGAGAAAGAGGCGCTCGCCGCTGCCGCCGATGCCGGGTCGCTGACCGCGCTCAACGACGTCCGCATCCACTATCTCGGCCGCCAGAGTGCGCTGAAGCTCGCGCTGCGGGACATCCGCGGCGATCGCGAGAAGGGGATGACGCTCAACGCCGTGCGTGAGACGGTCGAGGCTGCGCTCGCCGCCCGCCAGGAGGAGCTCGCGCGCGCCGAGCTCGAGGAGCGCCTGACGACCGAGCGGGTCGACGTGACGCTGCCGGCCGAGCTGCTCGGCCCGCCGAAGCTGCGGCCCCGCGGCACGCTCCACCCGTCGACGCTCGTGCGCCGCGACGTCGAGGACATCTTCCTCGGCCTCGGCTACGAGATCGTCGACGGCCGCGAGGTCGAGACGACCCGGTACAATTTCGACGCCCTCGGCTTCCCCGACTGGCACCCGGCGCGCTCGCCGCGCGCGTCGCTCTTCCTCGGCGACGACGTCGTCCTGCGCACCGAGACGTCGCCGGCGCAGATCCACAAGATGGAGGAGCGGAGGCCGCCGATCTACATGATCTCGATCGGGCGCGTCTACCGGCGCGACACCATCGACGCGACGCACTTCCCGATCTTCCACCAGTTCGAGGGGCTCGCCATCGACGAGGGCATCACGATGGCCGACCTCAAGGGGACGCTCCTCTACGTCATGCGCCAGCTCTACGGCCCGGAACGGGACGTCCGCTTCCGCACCCACTACTTCCCGTTCACCGAGCCGTCGATGGAGCCCGACGTCTCCTGCTTCAACTGCGGCGGCGCCGGCTGTTCGGTCTGCAAGCACTCCGGCTGGATCGAGATGGGCGGCTCCGGAATGGTCGACCCGTACCTGTACGAGTTCGTCGGCTGGGGCCCCGAGGAGTACACGGGCTTCGCCTTCGGG
>DASTZY010000206.1:0-4945 GCA_035764085.1 Gaiellaceae bacterium | reverse complement strand
CGAGGGTGTTGACGATGTACGGCGAATTGTCGAAGAGGGCGAGGATCGCCTCGTTCGTCGACGTGTCGAGCGCGAAGCCCATCGACGGGTCCTCGGCCGGGAGGGCGCGGAGGAGTGTCGTGACCGGCAGCTTGCGCTTGCGGTCGATGCGGGCGTAGACGATGCCCTTCTTGTCGATCTCGAGCTCGAGCCACGAGCCGCGGCTCGGCATCAGGTTCGCGGTGAAGACCTGCTTCGTCGCGTCCTTCGGCTCCATCAGATAGGCGCCCGGCGAACGGACGAGCTGCGTGACGATGACGCGCTCGGTGCCGTTGATGATGAACGTGCCGTGCTCCGTCATCATCGGGAAGTCGCCCATGAAGACGGTCTGCTCGCGGATCTCGCCCGTGTCCTTGTTGACGAAGCGGACGGTCATCGAGAGCGGAGCCTGGTAGGTCAGGTCCTTCTCACGGCATTCCTTGATCGTGTCGGCCTCTTCCTGGGCGACGCCCTCCTTGACCGGCTTCGGGGCCGAGTCCACGAGGTCCTTCGCCTCCTTGAGCCCGAGGCCCGTCACCGCACGGACGACCTTGATCACCTGGATCTTCTGGCCGCCCGCCTCGGCGAGCACGACGTCGAAGGAGGTCTTCTCCTCCGCGGCGGCACCGTCTCCGCCACCACCGCCGCCGGGCGCGGCAACCGCAACCGGAGCGGCGGCCGTGACGCCCCACTCCTCCTCGATCTTGTTCTTCAGCTCGACCAGCTCGAGGACGGACATCTTTCCGAGCTCGTCGAAGATCGTGTCGACCGCCATCTAACTCTCCTCTTCTTCTTCGGCGGCGGACGCTGTGGCGTCCGCCGGTGTGTCGTCCTCAGCCGCCGGCTCCTCCTCGGCGGCAGGCTCTTCCTCGGCCGGTGCTTCCTCGGCGGGCTCTGCCTCCGCCTCGGCCTCCGCCTCGGGCTCCGGCGTCGCCTCCTCCTCGCCGCCCAATTGCTCGATGCGAGCGTCGATCAGGCCCACGAGGTTCTGCAGCGGCGCGTTGAGGAGGCCGGCGAGCGACGTGAGCGGCGCGACGATCGCGCCGAGCACCTGGCCGCGCAGCACCTCCGCCGGCGGCAGCTTCGCGAGGGTCTCCACCTCGTCCGCCGTCAGAGCGCGTCCCTGCATGACGCCGCCGCGGATCTCGAGCACGTTCGTCTCGCGAGCGGAGTCCGCCAGGGCCTTGGCCGCGGCGACCATGTCGCCGTCGGCCTCGAGGAACGCGATCGCGCTCGGCCCGTCGAGCAGCGTGAGCAGCGCGTCCGCGCCCGCAGCCTCGGCGGCCCGGCGTGTGAGCGTGTTCTTGACGACCGTGAAGCGCGCGCCGCTCGCGAGCAGCCGCGTGCGCAGCTCGTCGATCTGCGGCATCGTCAGCCCGCGGTAGTCCGCGACGAGCAGCGTCTCCGCAGCCTTCAGGCGCTGCGTCAGCTCGTCGACAACCTGTTCTTTCTGATCTCTCTTCATCTCACCTCGACTGGTCTTCCGCTCTCGCAGGGAGAGCCGCCAGTGGTCTTCGGCGGGTCAGTTGCCTAGGCGGGAACTGTAGCGGCCTCCGCGGGCTGCTCGTCCAGCTCCTCGACGATGCCCCTGGTGCGGGCGGGATCGACGTGGACGCCGGGACCCATCGTGCTCGTGAGCGTGATCTGCCGGATGTAGCGGCCCTTCGCCGCCGACGGCTTCGCGCGCACGATCTCGTCGAGCACGGCGGCGTAGTTCTCCACCAGCGCGCGCTCGTCGAAGCTCTTCTTGCCGATCACGACGTGGACGTTCGCGCCGCGGTCGGTGCGGTACTCGAGCTTGCCGGCCTTCGCCTCGGAGACGGCCTTGCCGACGTCCATCGTGACCGTGCCGGTCTTCGGGTTGGGCATCAGTCCGCGCGGCCCGAGGATGCGGCCGAGCTTGCCGACGTTGCCCATCTGGTCGGGCGTCGCGATAGCGACGTCGAACTCCGTGAAGCCCTCCTCGATCTGCTTCGCGAGGTCGGCCGAGCCGACCACGTCCGCGCCGGCCTGCTCCGCCTCGCGGGCCTTGTCGCCCTCGGCGAACACGGCCACGCGCACGTCCTTGCCGCTCCCGTGCGGGAGCATGAGGGTGCCGCGGAGCTGCTCGTCGGCGTGGCGGACGTTGAGTCCGAGCCGGAAGTGGAGCTCGACCGACTCGTCGAACTTGGTGGCGCCCATCGCCTTGAGCAGGCGCACCGCCTCGACCGGCGAGTAGACCTGCTCGCGCTCGAAGGTCGCGCGGGAGTCGCGATACCGCTTGCCGTGCTGTGCCATCAGAGATCCACCTCCACACCCATCGAGCGCGCCGTGCCGGCGATGATCCGCGCCGCCTGGTCGATGTCGCGCGCGTTCAGATCCGGCATCTTCGTCTCGGCGATCCGCTCCACCTGCTCGCGGGAGAGGCGGCCGACCTTGTTCCGGTTGGGCTCGCCGGAGCCCTTGTCCAGCCGCAGCGCCTCCTTGATCAGGACGGCCGCCGGAGGCGTCTTCGTGATGAAGGTGAACGAGCGGTCCTCGAAGACCGTGATCTCGACCGGGATGATGCGGCCGTTCTGGTCGCCCGTCTGGGCGTTGAACGCCTTGCAGAACTCCATGATGTTGACGCCGTGCTGACCGAGCGCCGGCCCGACCGGGGGCGCCGGGTTGGCCTGCCCGCCGGGGATCTGAAGCTTGATCAGGGTGAGAACCTTCTTCGCCATCTATTTCCTCAGTCGAGTTTCTTCACGTTGTCGAATCCGACCTCGACCGGCACCTGCCGCTCGAAGATGTTGACCATCACCTGCAGCTTCTGCGCGTCCGGGTTCACGTCGGTGATCTCGCCGTCGAAGTCGGCCAGCGGCCCCGACGTTATCTTGACCGACTCCCCGAGCTGGAACTCGACCTGAGCCCGCTGCGCCACCGCCGTCCCGGCGCCCGTGTGGAGGATCCGGTCGACCTCGGGCTGCGACAGCGGCACGGGAGTCGCGCCGGCGCCGACGAAGCCCGTCACGCCCGGCGTGTTCTTGACAACCGTCCACGCGTCGTCGTTGAGATCCATGTTCACGAGCACGTAGCCCGGCAGCGTGCGCTTCTCCGCCTGCACCTTCTGGCCGTCCTTCGTCTCGATCACCTGCTCGGTCGGGACGACGACGCGCCGGAAGCGCGAGCGCTGGTTCATCGACTCGATCCGGTGCTCGAGGTTGGCCTTCACCTTGTTCTCGTGCCCGGAATAGGTGTTGATCACGTACCAGCGGAACATTGCGTCTTCCCGGCCCCCTATCGCAGCAGCACGTGCTGCACGACGTAGCTCCACAGCTGGTCGTTGGCGTACAGGTACAGGCCCGTGATGAGGCAGGCGATGAGGACGACCGCCGTGCCGCTGATCACCTGCTGCTGGTTCGGCCACTCGACCTTCCGCAGCTCGGCCCACGACTCCTGGAAGAAACGGAAGCCGGGGACTCCGGGCCGGAGGTCGTCCCGGCGCTCGGGGCGCGCCTCGGCCGGCTGCCTCGGCGGCTCCTCCTCGGTGGTGGGGCGCGGCCTGGGCGCCGGCCGCAGCGGCGGAGTGCCCGCGGCCTGCGCGCGGCGCTGCCGGCGCTGCTGGCGCGTCGAGCGGGCCACTAACGGGTCTCCCGGTGCAGCGTGTGGCTGCCGCACCAGCGGCAGTACTTGCGGAACTCGACGCGGTCGGGCGAGTTTCGCTTCGACTTCTGCGTCTGGTAGTTCCTGCGCCTGCACTCGGTGCAAGCGAGCGTGATTGCGACTCTGACTCCGGTTGCCATTCCTTATCTCACTCCGAGAGAGGCGCTTAGTAGCGCCGGGTGGGCTCGAACCACCGACCTCTGCATTATGAGTGCAGCGCTCTAACCAGCTGAGCTACGGCGCCTCGCGCCGCCGCATAGTAGCGGAGACGATGGCGACGGCTCCGGCCGCCGCCGCGGCGACCACGGCGGCCCTCGCCGCCCGTCGCGCGAGCGTCGGCTGCGGCCGGACCTCGTAGTAGAGACGCTCCGGCCTCGGTCCCTCCGGGCCGCCCTCGCCGTGCTCGCGCGCGAGCTTCAGCACCTGCGCGACGTGCAGCGCTCGACGGCCCGTGTCGCCCTGCTCGATCTGCGTCTTGCACGAGAACCCGTCGGCGACGACGATCGTCTCCGCGTCGAGCCCGCGCACCGCCGGCAGGAGGCCCTGCTCGCCGCACTCCAGCGAGAGCTGGTGGTGTCCGGCCTCGAAGCCCCAGGAGCCCGCGAGCCCGCAACACCCGGCCTGCAGCGTGTCCACCTCGACGCCCATCTTCTCGAGCAGCTCGACCTCGGGCTCGATCCCACCGGTCGCCTTGTGGTGGCAGTGGCCCCAGACGAGGGCCCTCCGCTCCAGGCGCGGCGGCTCCACGTCGAACTTCTCGAAGAACTCGGCGAAGTGGTACGTGCCCTGCGCAAGACGCCTGGCGTCGTCGTCGTGCGGCAGCAGCTTGCCGAGCTCGTCCTTGAAGACCGCGACGCAGCTCGGCTCGAGGCCGACGATCGGGATGTCCGCGCGGTACCACTCGCGCAGCTGGTCGAGGCTGCGCCGGAGGTAGCGCTCGGCGAGGCCGAGGAAGCCGTAGTCGTAGAGCGGGCGCCCGCAGCAGAGGTGTCCCTCGGGCATGAGGACCTGCCAGCCGGCGTCCTCCAGGGCCTCGACCGCCGCGACGCCGACGTCGGTGTGCAGGTGGTTGTTGAACGTGTCCGGGAAGAGCACGACCTTGCGGCCGTTCGGGTTCGTCGTGCCGCCGCGCTGCCGGAACCACTGCTGCAGCGTCAAGGGCGCGAACCTCGGCACCGCCCGGTGCTGGGTCATCCCGGCGGCGAGCTTGAAGCCCTGCGCGAACGGCGGCGTCCGGGTGAAGAAGTTGACCAGGCCGGGGGCGCGCGACGCGAGCCGCGAGACCTGGTCGATCAGCCCGAAC
>DASTZY010000205.1:0-18768 GCA_035764085.1 Gaiellaceae bacterium | reverse complement strand
TCCACTCAGAAAGGAGAAAGCTGATGCAACGGCATCTGTACGCCGTTCCGCGGCCGCTCGCGCCGCGTCCGGCCAAGGTCGTCCAGCTCGAGGTGCGGCGTCAGCTGCGCCGCGAAGCCGAACGGCCCGATCCTCGGCCGCCTGCTCGTCCGGCGGCCTGAACGAAAGGCGGGCGTCGGCGGCCAAGCCGTCGGCGCCCGGCCGAAACTCCCGCGGATGTAGCCCAATCCGGCAAAGGCACCGCTCTCAGACACCGGCCAGTGGGGGTTCGACTCCCTCCATCCGCACTTCACGTCCCTCCGCTGGCTCAACCGCCGAACCAGCGGGCACGGCGCGTCGAGGCGAAGGTCGCCTTGTCCCCGGCGAGATCCTCCGTCGGCTCCGTGACATGCGCGCGCGGCGACGGGCCGCCGAGGAAATTGGCCTCCACCTTCGCGACCCGCCCGCTGCCGAACTCGACGTAGCAGTTGCCCTCGCCCTCGTAGCGCCGCCCGAGCGTGCCGCCGCGGAGCCGCGCCTCGATGTCGTCGGCCACCACGCCGGCCGCGTTTTCCGCGAACACGCCGGCCTTCGCCATCGGGAGTCCCACGACGTCGCCGACCGCGTACACGTCCGGGAACGGCGTCATGAGGTTGTCGCGGTCGACGGCGACCCAGCCGTTCTCGGTCAGGCCGGACTCCTCGACCACGGCCGGCACGCGGTGGATCGGGATCCCGACGAACAGGTCGTACGGGAGCCGCTCGCCGCTCTCGAGCACGGCCTCCTTGAGCCCCGGGTCCAGCTCGACGACGCGGTTCTTCGCGGTGTATTCGATGTCGCGCGCCGCCAGCTCGTCGAGGAAGCGCTGGGAAACCTCGGGCGTCACGGGAACCGGCGCGGCCATCGGCGCGACGATGCGGATCTCGGTCCGGTCCCGGATCCCGCGCTCGACGAGCTGGTCGTGCAGGAGGAACGCGCCCTCGAACGGGGCCGGCGGGCACTTGAAGGGCTGGCCGAGGATCCCGATCAGGATCGTCCCACCCGTGAATCCCGGCAGGGCGTCGCGCATCCGCTCGGCTCCTTCGACCGAGTAGTACTCGAGCCCACCGGCCGCGAATCCCGGCGTCGCCGCGACGTCGTACTCGGCCCCGAGCGCAACGACGAGAATGTCGGCGTCGTACGAGCCGCCGTCGGTGGTCACGTGTCTGGCGGCGGGGTCGATCGCCGTGATGTGCTCCCGGCGGAACTCGACGCCCGGCTTCGCTAGCTCGCTGTAGGGGATCCGGACGGCCTCGGCGCCGGCGCGTCCGAAGAGGACGTCGAGCTTCGAGAAGCCGAAGGTGAACGCGTCGTTCCGGTCGATCAGCGTGACGCGAACCTCGTCCGCGAGCGACCCGGAGAGGCGGCTCGCCAGCTCCAGTCCGCCGAAGCCGGCTCCGAGGATCACGACGTGCTTCATGCCGCGCAACCATACGCCTCGGAGGCCCGGCGAACCGGGCCTCCGAGCGGTTGTCAGGTCAGCTGCCGGTGCTCGCGAACCAGGCCCCTCCGGGCGCGGTCACGAACACGATCGGCGCGAAGCACGGCGAGGGCAGCGACACCGAGGTGTCGAGCTCGCCGTCGCCGGCGGGTGTGACGTCGAAGAGGTCGGTCGGGATGTTGTCCGTGGTCGCCGTGACACCGTCCGGCGTCGTCAGGCAGCTGACGATCGCCCTGAGCTGCGTGAACGGGATCGTGCCCTGGAGGTTCGCGGGCACCGGCGCGCGCCGCGCGAGGACGAGGCCCTCGACCTCGACGTGCAGGCGACCGTCCGCGCGGAGGTCCGCACTTCCGGCCTCGAGCTCCCAGGGCAGCCCCCCGCCGGGAACGCCTCGGATTGAATTCGCCGCTCCCGTGTAGGGCTCGATCACGGGCGCGAGCACCTTCGCATCGACGACCTTTCGCCCGTCGCCGCCTCCGAGGCCCAGCGCGGGGACGGCGAGCGCCGCCATCACCGCCAGGCCGAGCAACAACACGAGTGTCTTACGCATGAACGCCTCCCGAGTCGCGGAAATGGACTGATCCGTTCCTACGGGGCCATCCCGAGGGTGGATTCTTCGCCACTCTCGATCCGCCGGTAAGAACCGGTGCCCTGGATGCCACTCACCCGGTAGCTGTCACACCACCGGAGGGGGAGCGCCCGATGTCCGTCCTGAGGAAGCTGGTCGTGCCGATCGCGGTCGCCGCTGGAGTCGCGGTGCTCCTGCTGCTGGGCGGCGTGCTGTTCAACGGGACGGTGAGCGCGATGACCGCTCGCTCGGCGGGCCATGTGAGCCCGGCCAGCGCGCGGACGATGCGGCTCGTAGCCCAGGGACGGAACGTGTTCCGCAATGCCACCTTCGGCGACCAGGCCGTGTGGGGCGGGGTGCTCGGTCTGCAGAAGGCGATCGAGGGCGCCAAGCTCGGGGGCGTGGGCCCGGGGGTCAGCCCGAAGACCGCGCTCGCGCTCGGGCTCAAGGTCGACGCGACAAAGATCCCGCGGAAGGTCGCGGCCGCCATCAAGGCGGGGAAGGTAGATCTGAACGACCCGAAGGTGACGCTGGCGCTGCTCAAGCTGAACGCAGTGGTCGGCGTCAGGGGCTTCTTCAACCGGAAGGGCACGCTCAGCTCCGTCGGGATCACGTGCGCGGTCTGCCACTCCACCGTGAACAACTCCTTCGCGCCGGGCATCGGCAGACGGCTCGACGGCTGGCCGAATCAGGATCTGAATGTGGGCGCGATCGTCGCGGCTGCGCCGAACCTCAAGCCGCTCGAGGACGCGCTCGGCACCGACGAGGCGACCGTGAAGAAGGTCCTGCTCGGCTGGGGCCCCGGCTTCTTCAACGCCGAGCTCAACCTCGACGGCAAGGCGGTCGGCCCCGACGGGACGCCCCACAGCGCGGCGACGAGGATCCCGAGCGCCTTCGGCAAGGACGGCCAGAACCTGCACACCTGGGAAGGCGGCTGGGGATCGGTCACGTACTGGAACGCCTTCGTCGCGAACCTGGAGATGCACGGCAAGGGGAACTTCCTCGATCCGCGCCTCGACGACAAGGCGAAGTTCCCGATCGCGGCTGCAGCGGGGTTCGGACACACGCGCCCGTACGTGGGCGAAGGCGTCCTCCCGGTGCCGGCGAGGGCGCAGGGCAAGGACCAGATCACCCAGGCGCTGCGCTCGCTCGACTTCTACCAGCACTGGCTGCCGGTGCCCAAGCCGCCGGCGCACAGCTACAACCACGCAGCCGCGGCCCGCGGCAAGCTCGTCTTCAACGGCGTCGGCAAGTGCTCGTCCTGCCACATGGGCTCGCTCGGCACCGCGCCCGGCTACAACGCCGTGAAGCCGGCCCAGATCTGCATCGACTCCTTCGCCGCAGACCGCGGACCGGACGGGACGTACACGATCGCGCCGCTGCAGGCGCTCTTCACCCGCTCGAAGCGAGGCTTCTACCACGACGGCCGCTTCAAGACGCTGCTGGACGTCGTCAACCACTACGACAGCTGCTTCAACCTCGGGCTGAGCAGCCGGCAGAAGAACGACCTCGTCCAGTACCTGAAGAGCCGCTGACGGGATGACGGAGCTCGTCGCAACCACTTGTCGTAGCGCAGCACCGAGGCGCCGGACGCGGGCTCGCTGGGCCCCGCCTGCAGCGACCGTGCTCGCCTCGGCGTCGGCGGTCACGCTCCTCGCGGGCTCGGCGCTCGCCTTCTACTGGGTGCAGTCCGACGCCGACCAGGGGTTCAGTCAACGGATCTTCTACCTCCATGTGCCGATTGCGCTGACGAGCTACGCCTGCTTTGGCACAGCCGCGTGGAAGGCGTTCCGTCTTCTCCAACTCGGAGAAGAGCGCTACGACCTCGAGAGCTACACCGCCGTGCACGTCGGCGTGATCTTCGGCCTGCTCACGCTCGTGACCGGCTCGATCTGGGCTCGCATCGCGTGGGGGATCTGGTGGAACTGGGGCGAGGACCAGCTTGTCCTCTTCCTCGTCGTCTTCCTCTTCTACTGCACCTATTTCATGCTGCGTTTCTCGGTCGAGCCCGGAATACGGCGCGGCCGGATCTCGGCCGTCTACGCGCTGTTCGGCGCCGTCCTGGTCCCGGTCAGCTTCCTCGCCATCCGGCTGGCTCCGCGCTACATCCACCCGGTCGTCTTCACCACTAGCGGCCCGCAGATGGCGCATTCGATGCTCCTCGTGTTCTGCGTCATGTTCGCCGGCCTGCTCGGGCTGGCGGCTTCGCTCTATCGCACCGAGCTGTCCGGCCGACGCATCGGCCGGAGACTCCGCCTGCTCAGGGAAGGGGACGCATGACCACCTCGGAGAAGTACGTCACTGCGGCCTACCTCGTCTTCCTCGGCGTCATGCTCCTGTACGTCGTCATCTACTCGACCAAGATCGCGCGACTGGAGCGCGAGGTCGACCGACTCGCAAACGCGAAGGACCCGGACCGCCCGTGAGCGATGCGGTTCTCGCGCTGCTGCGCACCCACGGCGAGGCGGTGCGAGCGGAGGAGCTCGGCCGCGTGCAGGCGAAGCTCGCCGAGCTCTCAAGCGACGACTGGCGGCAAGTCGAGAAGATCGCCGCGAACATCGTCGAGAACTTTCTCCCGTTGCGGAGCGGCGGGCTGACGGCGGACCAGGCGGCGGCGCTGCGTTACCTCTTCTCGCTCGAGGACGCCGCATGAGCGCCGGCGACCCGATTCGCCTCGTCGTGGCGCTCTCGGTCGCGGGCATGCTGGCCGTGTTCGTGCTCTACACGAGCATCGCCGGCGGAGCGACGCCGTCGCTGCGTCCCAGCCAGCTCGCCGGCCACCATGGCAACGTCGCCCTGGTCGGGCAGGTCGTCGGCCCGGTCCACGGCGACGCCGAGGGGACGGGCATGCGCTTCGACTTGACCGACATCGGCGGCGGCGCGGCCGTACCGGTCGTCTACAGAGGCTCGGTGCCCGACCTGTTCGCCGTCGGCCGCCACGTCTTCGTCTCGGGGAGGTTGCACGACGGTGTCTTCGTGGCCAAGCCGGGATCGCTCGTCACCAAGTGTCCGTCGAAGTACACGCCCGCCAAGGGCGGCGCCGCCTAGATGGCCGAGCTCGGCCGCGACGCGCTCCTGGGCACGCTCGCGCTCGCCCTCTACGCCGCGGTCGTAGGCGGCTACGCGGCGGCGCGCGGACACCGCGCGCTCGGGCAATCGGCGCGCAACGCACTGCTCGCGGCGTTCGCGACCACCGCGGTCGCATGCGGCGTGCTCGTGCTGGCCTTTGCGCGCGAGGACTTCTCGCTCGTCTACGTCGCCCAACACTCGAGCCGGGAGCTGCCGCTTCCCTATGCGCTGGCGGCGCTCTGGAGCGGCGAGTCGGGCTCGCTCCTGCTCTGGCTCCTCGTCCTGACCGGAATGAGCGCGGTCGCCGTGCTCTGCAACCGGCCACTCGTTGCGGACGTCCTGCCGTGGACGGTGCCGATCCTCGGCGGGATCTCCGCCTTCTTCGTTCTCGTTCCCGTCCTCGCCGCCAGCCCGTTCGCCACGCAAGCGGCGCCCGCAGACGGGGCAGGCATGAACGTGAGCCTCCAGAACCCATACATGCTCGTCCATCCGCCGCTGCTCTATCTCGGCTACGTCGGGCTGACGATTCCGTTCGCGTTCGCCATGGCGGCGCTCGCCTCCCGGCGCACGGACGAGCGCTGGCTCCACGCAACGCGACGGTGGACCCTCGCCTCGTGGACGCTGCTCGGCGTCGCGATCCTGATCGGAGCCAAGTGGGCGTACGAGACGATCGGCTGGGGCGGCTACTACGCCTGGGACCCCGTCGAGAACGCCGCCCTGATGCCGTGGCTCGCCGCGACGGCCTTCCTGCACTCCGTGATGATCCAGGAGAAGAAGGCGATGCTGCGGGTCTGGAACGTCGTCCTCGTCTCGCTCGCCTTCTGCCTCTCGCTCTTCGGGACGTTCCTCACGCGCAGCGGCGTCGTCAACTCCGTGCACAGCTTCTCGCGCTCGTCCATCGGCGCCTGGTTCCTCATCTTCATCGCGATCGCGGCCGCGTTCGCCTCGTTCCTGATCCTGACGCGCCTGCCGACCCTGCGGGCGCGTTCGCGGCTGGAGTCGCTCGTCTCCCGCGAGGCGGCCTTCCTCTACAACAACCTCCTGCTGGTCGCGTTCGCGTTGACCGTGCTCTGGGGCGTGCTCTTCCCGATCGTGTCTCAGGCGCTGCGCGGAGAGACATTCACGGTCGGGCCGCCGTACTACGACTTCTTCCTGCGCGGCTTCGGCCTCCCGCTGCTCCTCCTGATGGCGGTCGGGCCCCTGATCGCGTGGCGGCGCGCGTCGGTCCGCTCGCTGTTGCGCGGCCTGCGCTGGCCGCTCGTCGTCGCTCTCGCCGCCGGCGCGATGCTGCTCGAGGCCGGCGCGGGATCGAGCCCGCCGGGCCTGCTCGCGTACACGTTCTCCGTCTTCGTGCTCGGCGGCATCGTGCTCGAGTTCATCCGCGGCACCAGGGCCCGGAAGGCGCTCGGGGCGAGGACGTGGCCCGGCGCGTTCGTGTCGCTCGTCGGGCGCAATCGGCGCCGCTACGGCGGCTACATCTCCCACGCTGCTGTCGTGATGCTGGCGATCGGGATCGCCGGCTCGAGCGCGTACTCGTCCTCCGCCAGCGCCAGGCTGCAACCGGAGCAGACGATCTCAGTCGCCGGCTACTCGCTCCGCTACGACGGCACCACGTTCCACCCGGGCAGGAATCACGACGAGCTGCGCGCACATCTGGCCGTGTTCCGCGGCGGCAGGGCCGACGGCATCGTCTCTGCGGGCAAGAACAACTATCACGTCGAGTCGTTCTTCTCGAACGCGGTCGCGATCCGCACCGACTGGCTGCGCGCGCAGGACCTCTTCGTGATCGCCCAGCAGTTCAACCGCGACGGCTCCGTCGACGTCAAGGTGGTCGTCAACCCGCTCGTCGACATGATCTGGTTCGCCGGAGCGGTGTTCCTTGTGGGCTCGCTCGTTGCGATGTGGCCCGACGCGCGAGAGAAGCGGCGGCACCCTCGTCGCGCGTTCGCGGTTGGGATCGCGAGCGCCTAGATGACTGTCCTGCCGCTGGCCGTCGCCCTGCTTGGCCTGGCGGCGATCGTCGCGTTCGTCGCCGCGCCGCTCGTGCGCCGCGGGTCGCAGGGCTCCGCCCCTGCGGACGAGAACCTCCCGGTCCTCGAGCGCCGCGACCGCGCGCTGGCCGCGCTGCGCGAGCTCGAGTTCGATCACCGCACCGGCAAGATCACCGACGCCGACTACCGCGCCCTCCTCGGGCGGCTACGAACCGAGGCGGCGGAGGCGCTCCAGGCCGTCGGTCCCGCCGAGGGAGCAGGATGAGACTGCGCACCGGCCAGCTGCTCGCCTCGCGCCGACCGCTCCAGGCCGCCGCACTCGGCCTCGTCGCGTTTCTACTCGTCCTCCTCGGCCTGCGCGTGGTCGCCGACGATCGCGCCGCGGCGCTGGCAGCCGACGTCGCCGCGGGCAAGGCACCGCCGGCGCCGCCGTTGGCCCTGCCCCGCCTGGACGGACCGGGAAGCGTGGATCTCTCCGCCCTTCGCGGCAAGGTGGTGTTGCTCAACTTCTGGGCCTCGTGGTGCGTCCCCTGCAAGCAGGAGGCGGGGATGATGGAAGCCGCCTGGCGCCGCTGGCGCGGTCGCGGCGTCGTCTTCCTCGGCGTCGACGCGCAGGACTTCGAGGGCGACGCGAGACGCTTCGTCCGCGCGCACCACGTCACCTATCTCAATGTCCACGACGGCGGGGGCAGTACAGCGTCCAGGTACGGGGTCACGGGCTTTCCCGAGACGTGGTTCGTCGACCGGCGCGGGAAGCTCGTCGAGCACGTCTCCGGTCCGCTGGCGTCGAACCGTCTCGACCGCGGCCTCCTACTCGCCGTCGCTCGTTGACCGCGCGGATCGTCATCTGCCTCCTCTTGGCGCTCGTGCTCGCGGCGCCGGCAGGTGCCGCCGAGAGGCCGACGCTCGCCCGGCTGGAGCACGAGGTCATGTGCCCCACCTGCCACACGCTCCTCGAGCTCTCGCAGGCGCCGATCGCCGACCGGATGCGAGCGTTCATCCGCAGGCGGATCGCCGCCGGCGACAGCGAGGCGGAGATCAAGCGGCGGCTCGTGGCCGAGTTCGGGGAAGGCGTGCTCGCGGCGCCGCCGGCCCACGGCTTCGGGCTCGTCGCCTGGCTGATCCCCGTCGGCGGCTCCCTCGCCGTTGGCGCGACCGTCACCGTGATGCTCAGACGGTGGCGGCGAGCGCGCGAGGCTGAGCCGGGTCTCGGCTCGGACGGAGGAGGCGTAGTCGAGCTCGACCCGGCGATCGTGCGGAGACTCGAACGTGAGCTCGCCCGCTTCGACGGCTGACCGTCGCCTCGCCGCCTATCGCGAGATCAGGTACGCAAGGAGCTCGTCGTGCTCCTCCTTGCAGGCGGGGCAGCCTTCGAGGTGCGCCTGCATCCGGGGGAACTCGGTCGCCGCGTCCACGCCTGCAGCCTCGAGCTCGACGTAGCGGTCGATCTTCGCGAAGCATTCGTCGCAGCTCACCTGAGGCATCGCGGGGCCGAGCAGGTGTTCGAGCGACTCGGGGTACCTGTCCCCGTTGAACCGACGGATGGGAAACCAGCGCCAGGTCATCTTCGCCACTTCGACTCGCCCCTCTGAGGATGCCACGGGCGTGTCGATGGTTCCAGGGTTGCGTCGAGGTGGGCCCGCAGCCGGCCGCGCGCCTCGTGCAAGGTCTTGTAGAGGGCACCGCGGGTGGTTCGCATTCGCTCGGCGAGGACGTCCACCGGAACGCCGTTCAGCGCGAGTGCGACGAAGACGACGCGCTGGTGCGGCGTGAGGGCCGAATCCATACCCGCCTTCAGCTCCGTGAGCAGCTCGCGCCGGCCGAGCTCGGCCTCGGGTGAGCCGTCGCGCGCGAATGCCGACCAGCCCGCATCCTCGCTCGGAATCTCTCGGCCCATCCAGCTCCGCCGCCGGACTGCCTGGGAAGCCTCGAAGAAGGCGAACTTCCACGTCCACGTCGTGAACCGGCTCTCCCCGCGGTACTCGTCGAGGCGCGCCAGCACGGCGAGCAGCGCGTCGCCCGCTGCCTCGGTCGCAAGATCGTCGAGCTCCTCTCGTGGGAAGTTCGCAACGCGCGATCGCCTTTGCGAAAGCACGAACCGCGCCGCATTGCGAAGGATCGCGAGCAATTCCGCGATCGCCGCCTCGCGCTCCGGGGTCGGGCCGCTCAGCCGTGCGATCCACTCCTGCGACTCCGCATCGGGGCCGATCCGGTGCAGCGACACGCGCGCGTCCGATGCTGCGGCAGGCCGGCTCATTCACCCCGTCTTACGAGGGACGGTGAGGATCGGTTGTCGCTCTAGTGGGCGCCGCTGCCGACCGCGGCGTCGCCGACCCGATCGGTTCCAGGTGCAGCCCCGCGCGATCCGGGGGAGTCGCGCCGGGCGGATACAACTCGCTGCGGTTCCTCCATTACCTGGTGTGAGACACGTGACCGACGCGACCGACGCCGAGCTCATCCGCGCAGCGGAGTCGGAGGCGGCCGCGTTCGGCGAGCTCTACCGCAGGCACGTTCCGGCGGTGCACGCGTGGTTCCGGCGCCGGCTCGAGTGGGCTGCGAGCGACCTGACCGCGGAGGCGTTCGCGCAGGCGTGGCTGTCCCGCCGAAGCTTCCGGGACGAGGTCGACGGCTCGGCGCTCCCGTGGCTGCTCGGCATCGCGCGCAACGTCGCGCGCGAGTCCGCCCGCCGCAACGCGGTGGAGACGCGGGCGCGCCGGCGGCTCGGGCTCCCGACCGACCTCGCTGGGGAGGAGGGCTACGACGCCGTCGAGGAGCGGCTCTCGCCGCGTGTGGCCCTGGCAGAAGCGCTCGACGCGCTGCCGGATCACGAGCGTGAGGCGCTCGAGCTGCGCGTCGTCGACGAGCTGCCGTACGCGGACGTCGCCGATCGGCTCGGCGTCCGTCCCGCGGCCGCCCGCCTGCGGGTCTCACGTGCGCTCCGGCGCCTCTCGGCCCTGCCCTTGAAGGAGGACACATGAACCCGCTGCCCGCGACTCTCGACAGATTCGGACACGACCTCGAGGACGCCGTCCGCCGCGACCTCGGCTTCTGCCGCAGGCGGCGCCGGCTGCTGCGGGGCGCCGTCCTGCTGGCGGTCGCCGCGGCGGCGGCGCTCGGAGTCCTGAGCGCGCTGCCGACCGGCGGCCCGTCGGTGGTCGCGCGCGCCGCCGCGGCGCTCCAGTCCTCGGACGACTCGATCCTCCATTACCGGCTGAACGCGGAGCAGGAGAACCCGGACGGGACGTCCGTCGGCTGGAGCTCCGAGACCTGGCAGCTCAGCGTGGCGCCGTACACGCGCCGACAGATCGAGGTCGGGTCGGACGGGATCCGCGCGGAGTCGGAGTCGAACGGCGACCTGAACGAGCTGTACGACGCGAGCAGGGACACGATCTACGTCGCGACGAGCGCGGAGCTTCGCGCCGCGCGGATGCCGAAGATCGAGATCGTCTCCCGGGACACCCTCGCCAAGCTCATCGGGAACGACAAGCCGGAGGCCGCGTACCTCGTGGGCAAGGGCGGCGCGCCGTACAAGATCATCGCGACCGAGCAGGGGGCCGAGCGCCTCCGCCAGCAGCTCGCGCACGAGCGCCGGAAGTCCCACGGCGTTCTCCTCGACGAGTTCCACGCCGAGATCCTCGCGCTGCTCCATTCCGGACGCGTGCGCGTGACCGGGCACGTCGACGCCGGCGGCCGCGACGCGATCCGGCTCGAGTCGCTCGACGGGAAGAAGACGTACCTCGTCGACGCGTCCACGTACGACCCGATCGAGTGGACGACGACGGGGGACGGCGGCGGCGTCACGCTCCGCTTCCCGGTCTACGAGCAGCTTTCCGTGGACGCCGAGTCGACGAAGCTCCTCGACCTGCAGGCCCAGCACCCCGGCGCGCGGGTCGTCCGCGACCCCGGCGCCTACCTCGCGGCCGAGTCGCGGCTCTACCCGCACGGGTAAGAATCGGGACGTGGCCGCCGTTTTGGTCGAGACGCTCCGCAGTGTCCCGCTCTTCGAGGAGCTCGACGACGCCGAGCTGCAGTCGCTCGCCGACCTGATGCACGAGGCCAACGTCCCCGCCGGCGCGACCGTGACCGCGGAGGGCGGCCCGGGTGACGGCTTCTTCGTGATCGACAGCGGTGAGGCCGAGGTGACGATCGACGGCCGGCCGCAGGCGGCGCTGGCCGCGGGCGACCACTTCGGGGAGATCGCGCTGATGCAGGGCTCGAGCCGGACGGCCACGGTGACCGCGAGCACCGATCTCCACTGCTACGCGCTCACGCCGTGGGACTTCCGCACGCTCGTCGAGGGAGCCCCCTCCATCGCCTGGAAGGTCATGCAGTCGATGGCGGCGCGACTCGGCTAGAGCCGATTTTCGCTCGCGCACGGAAACTCTTCGAACTCCGAGCCGTCTCGTTTTAAAGTGCTACGGATGTCGAGTACGACGAGCAAACCGCCCGCGCCCGCGGCCGCCGCGGAAGCGGCGCCGGTAGGCGAGGTCCGTCCGCTCGAGATTCCGTATGCGATCCGCTGGCTCGTGCCCAGGGGCGAGCGCTTCGCGAACTTCGACATCCTCAACGACAACGACACGCAACTCGAGTACTGGCGCCGTTTCGGGCACGTCTACGCGGTCGGGATCCCGACGAAGAAGTGGCGGCTCGTCGTCGTCTCCGACCCGCAGCTGCTCGACGAGGTCGCCGGCGACGAGGAGCAATTCGGCAAGCCGATCGAGGAGATCAACTTCTTCGACCAGCTGCAGAACAGCCGCGGCGAGGGCATCTCCGTGATCGGAGACGGAGAGCACTACGAGCGCGTCCGGCGCGTGATGCTGCCGTGGTACTCGCCGCAGAACCAGCGGACGCAGCTCCCCGTGATGAAGGAGCAGGCGCAGCGGCTCGTCGCGCGGTGGGCGGAGCTGCCGGACGACGAGCCGGTCGACGCCCGCGCCTGGATGGAGCGCTACACGCTCGAGGTCTCCGGCCGGGGCGCCTGCAGGTACGACTTCGGCCTCCTGGAGGCGGGGGTCTGTCCCCACGCCTTCGCGCAGGCGGTTCCCGAGAGCACCAAGGAGAGCATCTTGCGGGTCGCCGAGCCGCGCCCCGACCTCGCGCTCTCGCCCGCGCGGCGCAGGAAGCGCCGGCGCTATCGCGAGCAGAACCGCGAGCTGATGCGCACCGCAGACGCCCTCGTGCGTGCGCGGATGCACACGGCCCCGCTCGGGCAACAGACGGATCTCCTCAGCCGTCTCGTGTCGACACCGGACCCGGAGACGGGCGAGCTGCTCGACGCCGAGACGATTCGCGACCAGATCCTCATGCACCTGTCGAACGGCTTCAACGGGCCGTCGATCACCGGTGCCTGGCTCGCGTACGTGCTCGCCACGCATCCCGACGTGGAGGAGAGGCTGATCGCCGAGATCGACTCGATCACGGGCGGCGATCCCGACTACGACCTCCGCTACGACGACCTGATGGCGCTGCCGTACACGACCCAGGTGATCAAGGAGACGCTCCGGATCTACCCGCCGATGCCGGTCACGATCCGGCGCAGCCTCAAGGACGGCCTGCTCGGCCGGTACCGGATCCGCAAGGGCGACATCGTCCTCGTGGGGACGCTCGCCGCGCAGCGCGACCCGCGCTACTGGGGCCCGAACGCCGACGCCTTCGATCCGGAGCAGTTCGCGGCCGAGAAGGTCGTCGACCGCCCGCGCCACGCCTTCATCCCGTTCTCGATCGGCAAGCGGCAGTGCATGGCGCAAGAGGTGACGTTCATGATGCTGCGCGTCGTCCTCTTCGAGATCTACAAGCGCTACCGCCTGCGGCTGGCGCCCGGAGCGACGGTGGCGAAGAACACGGTCGTGACCACGAAGCCGGCCTCGGTGCCGATCGTGCGCCTGCCGCGCGAGCTCTCCGGCCGCCCGCGGACGCCGGTGCTGCGCGAGCGCCCGGTCGCACCGCCCGTCGTCGTCTCCCGCGACTGGGGCGAGCCGACGGAGATCCCGGCGACCAGCACGTATCGCCGTCTCGTGATCGCCTACGGGAGCAACTTCGGAGCGTGCAAGGAGCTCGCCGAGCGCTTCGCCGAGCGCAGCCGCTTCTACGGCTTCGAGCAGGACGTGATGACCCTCAACGAGCTCGCCGAGTCGCCGCCGCGAGGCGAGCCGTGGCCGCTCGTGGTCCTGACGTCGACCTACACGTCGAACCCGCCCTCCAACGCGACCGCCTTCAAGGCACTGCTCGAGCGCGCCGAGCCCGGAGACGAGACGTGGCGGAACTGCACCTACCTCGTCTGGGGGCTCGGCAACAGCCAGTGGAACGCGTTTCTCGCCTTCCCTCGCTACGTCTACGCTCGGCTGGCCGAGCTCGGCGCCGAGCCGGTCGCCGAGCTCGCGTTCGGCGACGTCGGCTCGCCGCTGTGGGAGAGCGTCCACGCGGACTGGAACAGCAGCGTGTGGCCGCTGCTCCTCGAGCTGTCCGGAGCGGAGAAGACGGAGGAGGCGGCGGCCCGCGTCGCCGCCGAGACGGCCGCCGCCCGGAAGCTCAGCGGCGCGGATTCGAACACCGCGATGGCCATGTCGCTGGGAGGCGGCGGGGACGCCGCGCCGCGCGTCCTCCTCGTGCCGAAGGTCCTGACGAACGCCGTCGGCGCCGAGACGCTCGAGGTTCGGGCCCGATCCTGCCGCGAGCTGCAGACCGGGGCATCGGCCAAGCACACCCGGCACGTGGAGATCACGCTTCCGGCCGGCGTCACGTACACGGCCGGCGACCATGTCGGCGTCTGTCCGAGGAACGACGAGGACCGCGTCGAGCGGGTCGCGCATCGCCTCGGCGCGGCGCTCGAGGGCCTGTTCATGGTGCCGAAGACCCTGAACGTCCACGCGGTTCCGAAGGGCGTCGTGCTCCAGGTGCGCAACGTCCTGACGAACCTCGTCGACATCGCCGGCAAGCCGACGCTGCCGCTCGTCGAGCTCTTGCTGGAGCGGGTCACGGATGCCGGCGAGCGATCGCGGCTGGAGGAGATCCGCGACGTCCTGCAGACGCCGGGCGGTCCCGACTCTTCGCTCCGCGCGGCCCTCGACGCCGGCGCCTACGACGTGCCGCAGCTCCTCGAGGAGGTTCCGTCCTGCAAGCTGAACATCTTCGAGTTCCTGCAGGTGGCGCAGCCGTTGCGTCCGCGGTACTACTCGCCGAGCTCGAGCCCGCGCGTGCACGGTGACGTCGTCCACCTCACCGTCGGCCGCGAGGACCTCCCCGTGCCGGACGCGCCCGAGCGTGTGTTCTGCGGCATGAGCGCGCACTACCTGCACAGGCTCCGCGACGGCGACCGAGTGAACGTCTTTCTCGAAGGCGCCGACGGCTTCCACCTGCAGGACGACGTGACGAAGCCGATGCTCTTCGTCTCCGCCGGAACGGGCTTCGCACCGATGCGCGCGTTCCTGTGGGAGCGCCAGGCGCTGAAGCAGCGCGGCGCGGAGCTGGGGGAGGCTGCCCTCTTCAACGGGATCCGCTCGCGCGGCGACGACTTCATCTATCGCGAGGAGATCGAGCAGTTCGCCGCCGAGGGCGTGCTGGATCACGTGCACGTCGTGACCTCGCGCGAGCAACCGGGCCACCGCGAGTATGTCCAGGACCGGCTCCGCGAGCAGGGCGAGCTGGTGTGGCGCCTGCTCGAGGCCGGCGGATATGTATACGTATGCGGCTCCCAGGCGATGCGCGAAGGGGTCCGGGACGCGTTCGTGGACATCGTCGCGGAGCGCGGACAGATGCCGCGCGAGCATGCAGAGGCGTTCTTGGAGGAGCTCGAGATGACAGAAAAGCGCTACCGGCCGGACCTCTGGGGATAGCCGGTGGACCTGCTCGCCTTCATCTTCATGATCGGCGCCGGCGTGATGTTCGTCTTCGCCGCGAGCGGCAGGGAGCTGCGCCACTTCAACGAGATCGCGCTGGGTCTCGTCTTCCTCACGGCGGCGCTGATCTTCCAGTTCACGGCGATCACGCACACGACGATCGGTCGCTGACGCGCCCCCCGGTTGACCCGCGGTTCAATCCGGTGTTCTAATACCCGCCGTTCCGCACGATTTCCCGCCGCTCCGTCTGCCCGCGGAGCGGCTACAGAAGGGGGGAGACATGCGCGCCATGTCCATCGCCGGCCGGCGGGTGCTCGTACTCACCGCCGCCGCGCTCATCCTTGCGATCTCCGCCGGCGCCGGAGCTGCGTCGGCCGATCCCGTCACCGGCTCCGCCGAGAACGGGACCTACCTCGCGCTCGGCGACTCCGTCGCGTTCGGCTACCGGCCTCCGGCCTCGGTGCCGACGCCGGACTACACCGATCCGCATTCGTTCGTCGGCTATCCCGAGTTCCTCGCCGAGCAGCTGGACGAGCACGTCGCGAACGCGGGGTGCCCGGGCGAGACGTCCACGAGCCTGCTCGTCGCCGGGGCGCCGAGCTTCGGCTGCGAGAACGAGCCGGGCTCGCCCGTCGGCTACCGGACGCTGTTCCCGCTGCACGTCGGCTACGACGGAACGCAGATCGACTACGCGATCCACTATCTCGAGGCGCACCAGCACACGCGGCTCGTGACGCTCGACATCGGCGCGAACGACGCCTTCCTCTGCCGGGCGACCACGGCCGACGGGTGCACCTCCCTCGGCGAGCTGCTCGGAGTCGCGACCACGCTCACCGCCAACATCGGGACGATCTTCCACGACCTCCGGGACGTGGCCGGTTACCAGGGCCCGATCGTCGTGCTCACGTACTACTCGCTGAGCTACACCGACCCCGCGGCACTGCAGAGCGCCGAGTTCCTCGACTCGACGATCGCAGCCGCCACGACGGCCAACGGCGGGATCGTCGCCGACGGCTTCGGCGCGTTCGAAGGGCCGTCGCTCGCCGCCGGCGGCTCTGCGTGTGCGGCCGGCCTGCTCATCCCGCTGCCGGCCGGCGGGTGCGACGTCCATCCGACGGCGGCCGGCGCGAAGCTGCTCGCCGGGGCGATCGCCGGGGCGATCGGAGCCTGATCGGGTAGAAGTCGCCGTATGAGGATGCGAGCGGCTGTTCTGGAGGAGTTCGGGCAGCCGCTCGTCGTGCAGGAGGTCGAGCTGTCGGAGCCGCGGGCCGGCGAGGTCCTGGTGCGGCTCGCGGCGTGCGGCGTCTGCCACACCGACCTGTACACGGCTTCGGGCGCCGATCCGTCCGGTTACGCGCCCACGGTGCTCGGCCACGAGGGGGCCGGCGTCGTGGAGGCGGTCGGCGAGGGCGTGTCCTCGGTCGCCCCGGGCGACCATGTCGTCACGCTGTTCTCCCCGCAGTGCCGGGAGTGCGTCCACTGCCGGAGCCCGCGGACGAACCTGTGCCTCGCGATCCGCGAGCAGCAGAACAAGGGGTTCCTCCCGGACGGCACGACCCGGCTCGGGCGCGGCGGCGAGCCGATCCGCCACTTCATGGGCACGTCGACGTTCGCGGAGTACACGGTGATGCCGGAGATCGCGCTCGCCAAGGTCAACCCCGAGACGCCGTTCGAGCACGCCGCTCTCTTCGCCTGCGGGCTGTCCACCGGGCTGGGCGCCGCGATGTACACCGCGAAGGTCGAGGCGGGATCGACCTGCGTCGTCTTCGGCGCCGGCATGGTCGGGCTCGGCTCGGTCGCGGGCTGCCGCCTGCAGGGAGCGGAGCGGATCGTGGTGGTCGACCTCTCGGAGGAGCGGCTCGCGCTGGCGCGCGGGCAGGGCGCGACGGACACGATGATCGGCGGCGCGGACGCGGTCGAGCGAGTCGTCGAGCTGACGGACGGGTTCGGCGCCGACTTCACGTTCGAGGCGACGGGGGACGTGGCCGTGATGCGCCAGGCGGTCGAGTCGGCGCGGATGGGCTGGGGCCTCTGCACCGTCGTGGGAGTCGCCGGCAAGGGCGAGACGCTGGACATCGTCCCGCGCTATCTGATCCAGGGCCGCCGCGTCTGCGGCTCGTCCTTCGGCGGCGTGAAGGGACGCGACCAGGTTCCGGAGCTGATCGAGCGCGCGCTCGGCGGCGAGATCGACGTGGCGCCGTTCGTCTCCCACACGCTGAGCCTCGACGAGGTGAACAGGGGCTTCGAGCTGATGGAGGCCCAGGACGGCATCCGCAGCGTGATCCGCTTCGCCTAGCCCGCGGACGGCAGGGCGGCCTGTGGTCGCCGCCCCGCCGGATCCACTCATCAGCCCGTCGGCGTGATCGTGCCGAAGAGCCCGTCGGCCTCGTCGTTGAGGCCGGCGGTGAAGAACAGGGTCTGCGCGTTGCCGTTCGAGCCGGCGTTGCCGAACTCGAGGGCCCAGAGCCCGTCGATGGAGAGCTTGCCGTGCATCGCGACGTGGAGCGTGCCGCGGTGCTCGAAGTGGCCGTTGCCCAGCTCCTTGTAGGCGTTGATCTGTCCGTCGCCGAAGTTGCCGACGAGCAGGTCACCGCCGAAGCGGCCGAACGACGCCGGTGCCAGGGCCAGGCCCCACGGAGCGTTGAGTTGCCCGTGCTGGGCGACCCGGGCGAGGAACTTGCCGTCGAGGTCGTAGGCGTCGACGATGCCCAGCCCCTGTCCGTGCGCCTCGTCCTCCGATCCGGGCTGCTGCTTCGCGTAGGTCACGAAGACCCGACTCCCGATCGTCTGGATCCCGAACGGCGCGAAGTGCTTCGGGAGCCTCGGGTCGACGAACGCGCCGGGGACGGTCACCGGGTTCCAGCCGCCGTCGAACACGTCGACGGAGCCCTTGCCGGCGAAGTCCGTGGCGTACAGCCGCGGCCCGGAGGCGCCGTTCGAGATGGCGAGGCCCTTGAACACGGCCCCCGGCATGGGCACCGTCACGAGCGCGGCCGTGGAGCCGCCGCGCCACGCGCTGATCGTTCCGTCCTCGCTGTCGAAGATGAAGTTCGACGTCCCGAGCGTGGTCGGGCTCGCCGTCGTCCCGACCTGGAACTGCCCGGCGATCCCCGAGAACACCGCTCCGGTCGGAGCACCGGGAACGCCCTGGGCCGCCAGCCCGCCGATGTCGACGCGCGTGCCGGAGCCCGTGTACACGGACGCCTCGGCGGTGCCGTTGTCGGCGATCCACCAGGGGCTCGTGTCGCTGCGGGCGAGCCCCCAGGTGTTCTGCAGGTTCGAATCGGTGGCCGGCGCGAGGCCGGGCACGTCGGACGCGAGCGGCGTGACGGTGTAGTGGTTGCCCGCCGGTGCCCCCTGAGCGGCGCCGACGGCGAGCAGAGTTGCTGCGAGCGTGGCCGCGAGTGCGACCGGTACGAGACGTTGCATTGGTCTCCCCCCAATCTTTCGCTCCGCTGGACCTACGCCGGTCCGGGGGGAGACGGTTTGGATCCTCTGTACGTATCGGTGTACGACGTTGCCGGCTTCGCGCGACGTGGCGGGCGCGGTCAGCCGAGGTCGGCCGCTGCCTCGGCGAGCGTGGCGACGGGCCCCACGCAGACGTCCTCGGCGTCGAACAGCTCCAGCCATTCGGCGAGCGGGCGCGACGCGAAGATCGCGGACAGCTCGGCTGCGAGCGCCTCCTGGTCGGCGTCGAACTGGCGCTCCGAAAGCTCCGGGCGGCCCAGCACCTCGGTCAGGTGGCGGAAGAAGACGGGCTCGAGCGCGGCGACGGTGACATGGCGGCCGTCCGCGGTCTCGTAGATGCGGTAGGCGGCGAGGCCGCCGGTGAGCATGCGCGGCACG
>DASTZY010000204.1:0-34642 GCA_035764085.1 Gaiellaceae bacterium | reverse complement strand
GCCGGTCTTTCTGAGCTCCTAAGGAAGGAGGATGTGGCTCGCATCCTTGTGGTTTCCACTCGTACCGTGGAGCGGCTGATCGCGTCCGGCGAGTTCGCTGGCGGCGTAGTGCGAAGGAGTGGGATCGTTCGCATCACACGGACCGCGGTCGAGGACTTCGTCATCCGTCATCTCGACCCCGAATAATTGGCGGAGATGGCGCAAGGAGCCTCCGACGTCGCATCCTTATGCCCTGCGAAGCACGGGCCTTCGATCGACTGGGTGCTGTTCGGCCCTGGTCTGCATGGGCGGGAGTTCTTCCGAACTGAGGTGAAGCACTGGCCTCGGGGCGGTAGATGGCCCGTGAAGTTGTGCGGCTTCAGGCAGCCAAGTGCCGCACTGCTGGGCCGTAAGGATCGGCGTCCCCGCCCTCGGCAGCGCTCGCGCAGGCACGGCATCCGGGCGCGGAGTCGCGGGCAGCCTCGACAATCATCTGACCGCTACAGCTGTTCATCCGACCGTGGCCGGGAGATAGCGTCGAGACCAGGGGCGCCGCATGTCTCCTAGGGAAGACATGCCGCTGCAGGGTGTCGATCGCCATGGTGCCGGGTGGCGCGCGCGGATGCGGTTCGGCGCGGGAGTCCGGAAGTACAAAGCGAAGATGACCCTCGACCAGGCGAACAGCCTCATTCTCGAGTGGCGCGCACTGAAGGCGGAGGGCCTCGTTCCCGACGACGGGTCGGTGGAATTGCTCCTGCGAGATGCGGCCGCTGGCTTGCTTGACCGCAAGGAGACCACGCCTAAGATGGGAGGCCGCGAGAGAAGCAGCGAGACGATCAGATGGTGGAAGAGGATTCTCAAGCCGTGGATCGAGGGGCCGCTGGCGAGTCTTCCCGTCCCAAGGGTGAGGCGAGCGCAAGTCGAGGATTGGTTCTATCCTCGCGCCGCCGAGTTCCCGAAAACGGGAAATGACGAGTTAACAGCACTGAAAGCTGCGCTCAAGTTCGCGCAGGGCCGCGGAGCGAGGGTGGACGCGTCGATCTTCCAAATCGAGCCTCTCCCGTACCAGGTCCGTCCGCGTCGCAGTCTCACAGTGGATCAGCTCGAGTTTCTTCTGCAACACGTCTCCGAGGAGGCGCGGAAGCCTCTCGACTTCTGCTCGACCACCGGCGCGAGGATTGGCGAGGCGTTGAGCCTCGACACTGACCAGGTCGATTTCGAGGCACACACAATCTTCATTCCCGCCCCGAAGAACAAGGAGAAAAGGGACAAGACCGTCGACCTGACACGAGAGGAGACGAGTCTTCTGCGACACGCAAGTGAAAGCCCACATGCCCCTGGTGTGAAGGCCGTTTTCGTTACGGCACGAGGAAGACGGTGGATCTACGAGACGCTCCGAGTCAATCACTGGGATACTGGCGTCCGTGGAGCTTCCAATGCTTGGAGAGCCGCCAATGGCCTTGGCGAGGAAGACGAGACTCCATTCGAGTGGCATCTGCGCGACGCGCAAGGCGAACCGCTGCGGAACTCGAAGGGCGCGCTTTGCTGGGATCACTTGCTGATACACGACTTGCGCTCGACAGCGGTGACAATGATGCGCGATGCCGGCTTGACGAAGGACCAAGCGTCGGAGCGAATTGGTCACTCTGATCCGGAGCTGATCGATCGCATCTATGACAAGGGAGATCGCCGCGCTCGCTCAGGGATCGCGCGCGCTCTGGACGAGCTTGCGCCGCAAGGTTTGCGCGTGGCTGCCTCAGTACGGCTGGCGAAGAACGTGCCGACCGACTCGCAGGGCGGCGGCCAAGCGAAGCCGTAGACCGGGTCCAGAGCGGGTCCGGAAATTCCGAGGGAGCGCTCCACGAGCACGATGTCTGAGGGAGTCGAACCCTCCGATTGCTGTCCGACGCTCTCCGACGGAGGGCGTCAATGCTCGACAAATAGCCGTGCGAGCAGGCACTCTTGCCTGCCAATGGGCATCAGAGACAACATCTGACGGACGGGCAAAAGTAGGTGGTGGGTCCAAAGTGGGTCCAACGCTGCGACCCGGAGGGGCCTGGCGACTAAGTCAGACGGGCGGCCTCTCTTCTGCTCACTTCTTCTGCCCGTCCTTTCTGCTCATCACTTCTGCTCACCCTTTCTGCTCACCTCCCCGGAGCAGCATCGAACTGCCCGACAGTCCGACGCCGGGTGGAGCCGACAGCACTCGACCTACCTCCTAACTCGGAGTGAGCGGCCGCGGCCCTCCAGAACACCGCGGGAGCGCAGCCGGTCGAGGTACTGGCTTACGGACCCGGTGGACGTCCAACCGATGCGTTCCGCGATCTCCCGCAGCGTAGGTGCGTAACCCTTCTCTACCAGTAGATCCTCGACTGCAGCGAGCACGGCCAGTTCGGCGCCAGTCAGAAGGTCGCTGTTCTTGGATTCAGCTGCGCGCTGCTGAGGATCGGAACCATCCACGCCTGGAAGGTGGGGCGCCATGGGCGGCCGAACCTCCGTCCATGGCGCGACCGTGGCCCGTGGATCAGAGCATGCGCTCTGAGATGGCCTTGCGGACTGGAGCCCCCTGCTGGCTAGCTACACGCGACGGTTGCCGGTCTTAACGGCAGCCGGCGAGGCGGGATCCGATCCAATGGAGATGCCCTGGACAATCACGATTACCGGTCTCGTCGCTGACGGGATGGAGGTCGACGTCGCTAGTGGCGCCATCGCGACTCTTCTCGACGGGCGTGGGCATGCGGGCATCACCGTGTCGGCGCTGCCTCTGGCGGCAGAGCTGGCCCTCCCCCTCCAGCAACCGAGACGACGCCGTAGGAGGACGTACATCGGCGGTTGCCCGGAGTGCGGCGCTCAAGCCGGGCTGCACGCTCTCTCCTGCCGGCACTACGAGATAGTCCCGGCGGAACCGGAGCATCTGAGCGAGGCTTGCCTTGAGGAGCTCCGCTCGCTCCCGCCCTCCCAGTGGTACGGCTGGCCGCCCGACGACTACGACCAAGGCCTGCCCGTGGTCGAGATACGACAGGACCACCTCGAAGCGCTACTCGCCGAAGTCGACTCGTGGCGGAACCCAGAGTGACCCGGTCACAGCCGGACCGAACTACCGACGCCTCTGCCGCACATCAGCCGGACTTGACGCCCGAACAGGTCAAGACGTTGACCGAGGACATTGCGCGGCGGCTCGCTGAAGAGACGCACGACCCGTGGACAGGCGAACCCAAGCCCCCGGCTGCCGCAAAGCGGTTGGAGGGGTCGGAGTGAGACATCGCCAGCTTCTCGCCTTCAAGCGCGGCCCCACCGTCGACATCAGGCTCGATGACCTGACGGTCGAAGTCAGGGACGACCGCGTCCACCTCGGCATCGCAGACGGAACCGAATATCTCTCATGGGAGGAATGGCGCGACTTCGGCCGCCGCGTCGAGCACGCCATCAAGTGGATCCAGGAACACTCACCTGAGGATGCCGACGGTCGGAGCTACGAGGTGGATGCGGATGAGTGAGGACGCTAGGACCGGCGACGCGAAGTCTGATGCGCATCGTGGGCGGCCAGGGTCCGCCCGTGAAAACGAAGTGGGAGGAGGGGGCGGTATCCAGTTCAGTTCGGCTGTAACACTTCAGCAGCGCGAAGTCCTCGAGCAGGTTGCAGACGCTCTAGCTGGCGGCACGGAGCGCTTGGTGCAAACAGCCCGGTAAGCCCGAATTAGCCCGAAAAGCGCTGCATAACAGGGAGATCCATGCTTTCGATTCCGTACTGCTGCGGCAGATCGTGGCTGTGACGCGGCAGCTCGCTGTCCGGAGAGTTGGTCATTCCGACTCATCTTCCCTCAGCGGCACCCAAAGAGCCGCTTGGTCCTCGACGACCTCGACATTGAGGTTCTCGTGGACATCGATGTAGACGGCCTTGCGCAATTCCCGCACTCGCTCCTCGTCAGGTGTGTTTTCGTCTGCGCGGAACCAGTCGGCGTGTTCGATAATGGCTTCTCTCGCTTCCGCCTCGCTGTAGGCCTTGATCGAGAAGTGAAGTTCCTCGCCGCCTCGCGGCCTCCATTGCGTCCAACGAGCGAAGTTTTCGGCGGCGAACACGAGCAACCGCTGAAGATCGGGCTCCCGAACCTGTATGACCGGAACCCCGTCTACTGATCCAGCGAAGCGCGAAGTGAGATCGGCCGATAGCCAGGCCGGCGGAGTTGCGTTACCACCGAAGTCGGCGGCAGGTTCCAGATCAAGCACCTGCGACAACCGCCAGTTCAGTGGTGCGAGTACGACCAAGCTCTCTCCCCGGTCTCGGACTGTCTCGATGGCCGAGCGGAGCGCATCACCGGCGGACTCTTCTTCGGCGCGGCGATACTCGGGGGCGACTCCGGCTGCGTCTAGGAACAAACTGGTCTCTCCCTCGGCCAGTGCTGCTCCACGCTCCGAACCAATCGTTTCGATCCCTCCCACAGACGAGTCAGCCACGAACCAGAGCTTCAGCTCCCACCTCGTGATCCCGCGCCACTCGCCCTGCTCATCGCCTTCCTCGAATTCTTCGCCGCGATAGACATTGAGCATCTTGAACAGCGGTGGCAGCAAGCGCTGCCGCTGCCAGGCCTGGCGGGCGGCTGTCTCGACCGTAAGGATGGCCCTGGGGTCGAGCTCAGCCCTGATGATGCGCTCCTCTTCAGCTTGCTCCTCGATTCGTTTGCTCCGCTGGACAGCCTCGATAAGCAGATCGGCCCGCGCCTCGAGCTCGTCGTCGGGCAGTAGAGAAGTAATCGCTTGGTTCTGGCGCGCCTCAGCCACTTCCCGCTCGACCTGCTCGACGTTGGCTGTGATGTGCGGCACGCGCCCCAGGTCGGGTGTTCCGGCAGCTGGGTCGATCAGACGAAGTGCCAGCAACACGAACGTACTGAGGAACTCACGGTCTATGGCAGGTGAGCTGAAGACACGGCCACTTGAGGCCTCGGGCGTTGGAACCCACCCGAGCCAACGGTGGCCTTCGCGTGCCTCTTTCATCGCGGCATCGGCGATGGCCGCAGTGCTCTCGATATCACCGAAGTAGCGGCTTGAGTCCTCCCAGAGTTTGGTGTAGTCGGCGTCTCCCGTAGTCCGCAGGAGCCTCTCGACCCACCAAAGGAGCCCGAAGCGGTTGATCCCGCGCCACTGATCGATCTCTCTCTTGGCTGCGGCCCGTTCCTCGTTCTCGGCCGCCTGTCGCTCGAGCGCGGCCAGACGCCGTGGATCGACATCGCCCCGTTCGCGATAGAGCTCGACCTCGACCTGCCTGGGGTGCTCGAACTCCGGAGTCCAGTAGGTGAGGAAGCCATTGACATAATCGTTGATGCTGCTCAGCGTCTTCGCATCCCGCGGGTCGCTGTCGATGATGCTCTTGGCAATCCGGAAGTAGGCATCGATCACCTGCTTGAGGAGAGCCACTCCGTCTTTCAACTGCTCGCCGGCGACTGCTTGGTGGCGATCAAGGCTGAAGTTCTTGTACTCGATTGTCTTGCCTAGCTCCGAGAGGCGCAGCAGGCTCCAGCCCATCACGCGGGACTGGTATCTCTCGCTCGAAGGCTGAGCCTTCTCGCTCACAATCGGGCCGCCTCGCCAACGCCGTAGACGAAGAGGTTGAGCATCTCGTCAACCAGAGCTGGCGCCGGCGGGTCAAGCGTGGCCGCTTGCTGGGCGACCCTGATCGGAAGGTTGAGTGCCTCTTCCGCGATGTTGGAGTCTGCGCTAGCGATGGCCGCTTCGACTTCGGCGTGGAGCGCTCTGCTGATACTGCGGCCCGGCGTCCATTCGATGAGATAGAGCCCGTCGGCGAACCCGCCAACGAGCTGCTGCTTGTAGCGTGCCCAGGTCTTCGGGTAGACGAGCAAGAGACGCTCGTAGACATCGTTCACACGCCGATAGGCGCGCGGGCTCAAGGCTCTAATCAGTCGGAGCGCCTCGTCCTGGAGATCATCAAGAAGCACGTCGAGATCAACTTCTGTGGGAGCAGACTCAATCTTGAACGCCCTCCTAGGAGTGACGTACTGGTGGATCACTCGTGCCAGCCGCATCAGGATCGTTGCTTCGCCAACGCGATCGCCTAGCGTGACGCAGACGACAGGGGTGTCCCCGTCGTGCGTTTCCGCGACTCGAGTCTCTTTCGAGATCAAACCGGCCCGCCGGACGCGTCGCAGATTGATGTCGGTGACCGTTCCTGCCCTACTTGCCATGATCGGTTCAAGGTTTGGCGAGAGGGACGAGCCGAGCAACCCTACGAGCTTGACCTCGCTGTCCTCACAGATCGTCTTGAGAACGTTGTAGGCGATGCGGCGAAGGACGTCCGCTTCGATGTGCTTGTTCATCTCCTTCTCAATTGACTCAAGCCACCGTCGATAGAGGCGCTCGGGTTCGATCGCGTGGAGCATCTGAATGAAGAGGTTGACTAGTCCCAACGCAGGAAGGACGGCCCAGAGAAGCGCCCAGCTGGCAGCCCAGCCTCCTGGGGCGCCATGCCCCCCTCCGAGGAGGACGACCGCGATAAGCCCGATCCCGAAGAGCCCTGAGTAGAAGAGAGCTGGAAGCCAGATCTTCTCCGCAAGATCTCGTAGCGAGGGTCTCTGCCTCCGACCGTGGACGGTCTGGAGAATGAAGACGACGACGACAAGCGTTAACCCCAAAGCCGCAGCCTCGACCTGCCAAAGCGTCGCCAGGTAGGAGTTGGCCACGTCCGGGTTCCTGAACGACCGGAAGCTCCAGGGGAGGGGAAGAAAGGCAATCCCGAAGCAGAGAACCACGAGTAGGAACAACGACCACCGGTAGTCGCGGATGAGCCTTATCGAGGTCCCCGCCGACCGCTGAAGGCGAGCACGAGGGCTCTGCCCCTCGAGCTGCGCTCGAATGGAGCGCGCGCGACGGCGCAGCGACCGAGATTCGTATTTAGGCAAGTTCACCTACACAGCTTTAACGGCGCGCAGGTCGGCATACATCACTCACGTGCCGCTCGACACGGCCGAGTACGCGCTCTGGGCACGACCGGTGGGGATCGCGGCGAGGTCGCTGGCTTGGGTTCTCCGAAACCGCTGGCGTCAGAGCACCCGAACACTTAGCTTCATCACCTGCGCGGCACTCGCGATGATGTGTGCGTCACGCGTACGCCTGCGTCGACCGGCGAAATAGCTCGCCTGGACACGCTCGCAGTCCTTCTTGAAATGATCCTCGAACTCCGCTTCCGACCACTCGTTCGTTAAGAGCGGTTTGAAGGTTCTGACGATCAAGTCGTCGAGGACCTCCGCATCGATGACATGCAAGTCATCGACGAACCCGACATATCGTCGCCGTCCATCGGCGACCGCTTCAGGCCCAAGGCGCATTGCAGAACGGCATGCAATCGCGACGATCCTGCCGTTGATTTCGGCGATGTTCTTGGTATCGAAAAGAGGAGGACTGCCGAGCGCGGTGGGTGAGCCATGACCGACGTAGAAGAGGTCGTCGGGGCAGGGAAGCTCCGTCGAGAGACGTGCCCAGTCATGCGAAAAGAGTTTGACGGCGCCAGCGAGGATGTCCGCGAGGGGGCGCGCCCAATGCCACTGCATGTACTTCTGCGTGGAGCCCTCTCCTGGGCTAACGACGAGAGTCACGGGCGTCACACTCGACTTGGCGAACGGCCAATCCGGCGTGAGGCCCGAGTCCACAGGCTCAGGAACGGCTCGATGAGTCTCGACCGCGTTGCCGAGTGGTCGATGCTGCGGAGATAGTCATCGAACGAGATCTCCATCAAGACAAGTCCGACCCCATGCACGAAGCGTTCGCCCGCAGGGGAATCGCGCTCAACGGCTTCGACGAGTTCGCGGGGTGACAGCATGTCTCGGATCTCGTCACCGGTGCTCTGGTCATAGTGGGCCAGCCCCCACACTGGGCGATCTGGCTCGGGATGACGCTGGGCCCACGCGGAGAGCGAGCGAATGAGTGCCTGTCGTTGGTCGCCCGACAGGGCTTTGGACTCGGCTTGATCAGGCCGTTCGGAATCGGCGCCCATCGATCCAATCTATCGGAGTGCTCGAAGAAGGCGGGTTGATGGTTTACGCTGGACGAGTCGTGCGATGCGCCAGAGCGCTTGTGCTTGCGCTTGTCTTGCTTACATCGACTGGATCGGTTGCTCTCGCATCGCCGACGGTGTCGATCCTCGGCGGTAGCGTCACCGCGCAAGGGACGTCGGGTGCGGATACGGCGGACGCGTTCCTGAACGTCGTAGCAGCGGGCGCTCGTCCCGTCGCTCTCAAGGTCTCGCTTGCGGCGCTGAGTGCCCCGAGCGTGACGGTCGTGGCGGTAAAGCCGCCAAGGGTTCAGCCGGGAGTTCCGACCCGCGTTGAAGTGACGGTGGGCGGTCTCAAGAAGTTGACAACTGAGGCCAGAGGCGTGCTCGTCGTCAACGCTGGCGGCAAATCAG
This sequence comes from Gaiellaceae bacterium, assembly GCA_035764085.1. Taxonomy (GTDB): domain Bacteria; phylum Actinomycetota; class Thermoleophilia; order Gaiellales; family Gaiellaceae; genus Palsa-739. The sequence continues at coordinate 26,250 of DASTZY010000204.1, read as the reverse complement.
TCGATCGAGAGATCTCGGTCACGCCTGGACCACAGCCGGCCGAACCTTGGGCCAAGTTCATCCTTATCGCCGCGGTTGGGGCTGCGGTGGGACTGTTTCTTCTCATCGTCATCGTGCTCGCCTCCAAGAATCGCGCGGGCCGCCTCCTTGAACGGGCGCCTGGCCCCAAATGGAGCTTCGACAGTTGGGCAACTACGCTCACGACAGTCGGGGCAGTACTGGCGACGGTCCTCGCGGGCGCGACGTTCCCGACGGTGCCACGTCAGATCGACAAAGACACGCTGGTCGGACTCAGTCTCCTCTTTGGTGCGCTTGTCGTGGCGGCGCCGTTTGTGTTCCAGGCGATCCGTACCCCGCGAACCACCGCAGCCGATCAAGAGGCGGGAGAGTGGGGATTCAATATCACCCTGCTTCTTTCCTGCTGCATCACCTTCGGCGCAACGCTCGGTGAACTGTCAGCGCTGTCACTCCTAGCCTGGGAGCTGATCGGAGGAGGTGGCTGGGGGTGGCTCGCGGTGGTTGGGCTAGGACTGATGGTCGTACTCGCCCTCTGGTACTTCGGACTAACGGCATACCAGCTAGCTTCGACGCAGTGGTCTTCGGTCGCAGAGGCGAGGTCGAGCGTCATCGGGATCGCCGGAGAAGGCGACTTCCAAGTCGTCTCACGCGCGCCTTCGTGGCGTCTTCCGTGACGACCGAACGCAGCAGAAGGGCACGAGACGCTGAACCAAGGTGGCTGCCTGTCTCTGCAATCGTCCTGCGGCCGACGGCAGGGGGGCCAAGCCTTGCTCCCAGCTCGTCCGCTGGTGAACATCAGCGGCATGCGAATGCAGATCAGAGCGAGCGCTCTGATTCGCGCTTGCCATTGAGGCCACGCACTCCTACGGTCGTGACTTCGTGGCCGGGAAAGTCGCACGAGTTTCAAAGGACCCGCGAGGTGTCCCGCCAGCGCGTGGGTGTTCGCTGCCCGTGGGAGAGTGGAGCGAGCTGCAGCCTCATCTCGCCAGCGTGGAACTCGTGCGAACGGCCATGCGAACAAACGGTGTCCACGAGCGCCCAAATTGCGGGTTTGTCGGGCTCGTGGGAACAGGCTGATTAGCCCGAGTTAGTCCAAAAAGCCCTGCATAGCAGGGAGATCCACGATTTCGATTCGGTACTGCTGCGGAAGATCCTTAACGACTCCGATCATCGACGCGCACACACCGAAAGCGGGCGTCCGACAAGTCGTGATCCGTCGGGCACGATCGCAGGCTTCCGTCACGGGGCGGCACGCTACGGCCGCGTGATTAGCACGTCGGCATCGGCACAGACTGTCGCGACGAGTTCGTAGCCGTCGCCGAAAGCGAGGGTGGCGAAGCCTTTGTCGGGGTCGACGACGAAATCTGCGCCATCGACGCGCCTGTCCGTTGCGCTGGAGCCGAAGAGGACGAGCGCGCGCTCCGAGTTGTAGCGGCGGCTCATCCAGACGATCCCATCGAGCTGCTCCGGGTGGTCGTAGAGCGCCTGCCCCCAGGGGAGCGTCTCTGGGTAGCGGGAGGGGAGGGTGTCGATCAGGTCGTGGTTGCGAAGCCGTAGCCGTTCGAGACCGGACGAGTGCAGCTGGGCGAGCCGCAGTTCGCGCTGCGGGACCAGGTAGCTGAGCGCAACAGGGACGAGCGTCTCGAAAGCGACGACGCGCAGGCCGCGAAGTGGGACGTCGTGCAGAATGGACTCGGCGATAGCCGCTTCCGGCGAGGCTGCTGCATACAGCATCGGCACGATCTTCCCGTCAGCATCGCGCAGTGGCCGAAAGCGTGCCGGCCGGTCATTCGGGAACGGCTCCGCGGCCGGGTGCATGAGTGCATGGACCCGGTACAGCGGCTCACCTGCTGGCCACACCTCGACCAGCGGCTCGAAAGTCTTCGGCGGCCGACGCGCCACTTAGAAGGGGAAGTAGCCGACCTCGGCAGCAGCGGCCACGACCCGCTCCGGTGCCTCTTCGAGCAGGTCGACAGGCCGAGCCTCATCCAGCCAGCCGTTCGCCGCGCTGAACCAGAGCGCCAGAGACCAGCCTGATAGGCCTGCGTCCTCCAGTTCGTGCAGCGCCTGTGCGATCACCAGCCGAGGCTGCCAGTCCGAATCGAACTGGAAGGTGGGATAGAGACGCCTTCGGCCGTGCTCGATCGCGAACAGCTTCTCTTCCTTGGCGAGCTTCTGCGCCCAGGCGGCAGGGTTCGCCCAGGTGATCCCAGCCAAGTGTGCGAGTTCGGCTGCCGGCAGCGCGGGGAACTCCTCAAGAAACTCGGCCCGCGCCTGTGCGTTCCGACGCAGCTGCTCAGTCGCCTCCGCTGAGGGCAGCGAGGAGGGGAGAAGTGCGTCGATCACCTGCTGTGATTGTTCTTGCTCGGATGACCAGGCGCGCAGCAACACGGCAACGATTTGCCCGAGCGGCCTGTGTGCGTCGAGCACGACCACTCGGGTGGTTCCCGCCTCAGCTGCGTCCGCGTCCACTGCGCCCGCCTCGATCAGCCGGGAGAACGCCGCCCAGGAGACCTCGTGTTCCTCACCAGTCGGATCGGCTTCAGTGATGATAGAGAGATTTGATTTCCTCTTCACGATCATCACTATAGCTCGGTTCTCGTCGTGAAGCAAGGGAAACTGGCGCGGGTCAGTACTCTCTTGGTGTCCATCCAGAGCGGTCGAGGGACGCAGCCCGCCGACGCCGCCGCAACCGGTCCACAGGGCAAGGTGCGAACGCTGCGCGATGGAGGTTCCAATGGATCAGCCGCGGCTTCAACGATGCTCGCGATGTGGGGAACTCAAGGGCGAGGCCGTCGTCGAGGATCAGTACGAGGGGCACAGTCCGTCTCCACGTGATCTGCATTTGCAAGGGCATCCCGCGTCCGCAATGCGGCAAGCGGCTCATCCGGCGACCGATCTCGAACCACTACAACGAATCAACAGGCGCCGTTTGGCACACAGCATCGTTCTGCTGCCTCAAGCCCCCGTCCGACGTGCATGGCCCACGGACATTCAGCCCTCCGCGCTGGCACGCGGCTGCATAGGGACTGGCTGCAGGAGGAAAGCGGCTGGACATCTGACCCGCGGCTGGAAGCGGAGTTGGATTTCCTCGAGGGGGAGGGTCTCCTCCTCAGTGACCAAGAGTTCGAGTTCCGGGTGGAGGCTCGTCTGCCTCTCGACCCTTGGAATCTGGCGTCGGACCAGCCAGATGCAAGAGCCGACGACACTGCGACAACTAGCTGAGAGCCTCACCCGCAGCTGCGAGTCGTTCCTGAGTCTTGTCGCGAGCCTCCCGGATCGTCTCGCAGGTGAGCAGCAAGTCGATCGCCGCCTCAATGCGCTGCGCGCGGAAGAGGTTGCCGGTTCTCACCAGGTTCGATGGCACGATCGGCTCGCCGAGACTGAAGAGCCATAGGCGAGTGCCCTCCTCCTCGGAGACAAGTTCCGGAATCCCGTCTTTTGCTTTCGCGAGCACCTCGTAGCCGTCGACGTGGCGAACCTGCTGGAGCTTTCCGGCCCAGCGAAATCCGAGGTAGTTCGGAGGCTGCTTCGGATACCCGTTCCCGATAGGACAGAAGTAGAGGTTCTTGTTGACCACAATCTCGATTGGCGTATACGGGGCTGACCAGGGCTGGACATCACGGCCGAGAGCGACGACGTAGACGAGGTTCGAGATGTGGTTCTGCATTGTCATCAACCCCCGTAGGTAGGTGCCGAGCTCGCGTAGGACTCTCTTCTCTGCGTGCCCGGACGGGTTACACGATTCCACCAGACGCACGATCTGTGGCCAGCTCCGATAGATCACAGCAATGCCGGCGACCTCCTCGGGCAGACGCGGCGGTGCTGCGAACTCGGGGGTGCACTCGGAGAGGACGAGGATCCTGCCGATGGCCGCTTCATGGAGCCGCGGGGCGTACTTCTCGAGCTGCTTGATGCCGGGCAACGACCATCCCACTTTGGCTTCGAGTATCACCGCCAGCCGGTCGGTCTCAAGTTCGATGTCCGTGAACCCGCCACCAGGGATGAACTCCTGGAGCCGCACGGCTTGGACATCACCGGCGGCCTCGCCAGGGAAAACGTCAGCAAGGACATGCTGCACGAGCGAATCGCTCTGAGCCAAGCCCCAGCCGAGGCTGTAGGTGAGGTCGTTCTCACTCTTGCCGAGAAGGTCGAACACAGTGCGGACCGTGCGGCCGTGAAGCGTGAGGTGAGCCATAAGCTGGAGCCGATTATCTCGGCCGGATGCATCGGTGGAGCGGGTGGGCGTTGCGGATGCACACCGCTCAGCGGTTATACGCTTGGCCTGCGGCTCGAGGTTGAGCACGTCGCGTGTGCGACTCACGGACCCGATCGCCCGATCTCTCGGTGGCGTTTTCGTGACGGCGCGCACGGGGCACGGGTGCCCCCACGAAAAAGACGAGCGCGCGGTCGGATAACGGACTCCGGTGGATGGAGTGTACGTTCGGCGATGATCTCGCGAACCAGCGGCCGCACTATCCTCGGAGCCGTGCGCGTTCGCCGACGCCGTCGCCGCGGAGACAGTCTGCCGCAGCCCGATCCGCGTGGTGTCCGGATCTCCGACTCCGACCGGGAGCGTGCGGCGGAGCGGCTGAACCAGGCGCTCGCCGAGGGCCGGATCACGGTCGCGGAGCACGAAGAGCGCATCGACACGGTCTACGCCGCGGTCTACGCGGCCGAGCTACGTCCGCCGCTGGCGGGCCTTCCCGGTGACGACGTCGTCACGCTCCCTGCCGCAGAGCCTCTGGTGCTGCGAGTCGGCGCGGGCGGCATCAAGCGCACCGGCGAGTGGAGCGTGCCCGCTCGGATGCGGGTGAAGGGCCTCATGGGGTCGGTGGTGCTGGACTTTTGCGAGACCGCGATCGTGCAGCCGGTCGTGGAGATCGAGCTGTTGCTCGGTACGGGTTCGGCCAATCTGCTCGTGCCTGACGATGCCACCGCCGACGTCGACGCCATCGTTGCGACGATGGGCTCCGTCAGGAGCACCGTCGCCTCGCAGCCCAGGGCGGGGGCGCCGCATTTCGTCGTGCGCGGGCACACGAGGTTGGGCTCAGTCACCGTGCGACGGCGCCGGCGGATCGCCGGGCTGCGGTTCTAGGGGCGCTCGGCGCGCACTAAGGGCCCTGAGCTGCCGGCGGCTCAGCCTTGGTCTGAGACCGCTGTTGGCTTCGGCGGACTTTCGACGCAACCCTTCATCCGGGGTTCTATGCGAACGCTCAGGCGACCTGTACGCTAGCGAGCTCGCCAGCCCCTTCGCGATCCGATCGCCCCCATGCTGAGCGAGTCGTGACGACGGCATCGGTCACCGACTTCGCTGCGCTCGCCACATCATGGCTTGCCTGGTTCCATGCCTTCCGGACCGCCGGATCCTGCTGAACTTCGAGGGCGCGTCCGCCGAGGTCGGTTGCTTCCTGAATGAGCCTTGTCGTGTCGATGCGTGTCAACGGGAAGTCCTCCTTCACGTTCTGGTGAAACGCACTTAGTCAGTGCTCTGGATGCTTATAAGACTATTAGGCAATAAGTGTGGTTGTCAAGTACTAATCGGTCCCTATAGGGTGTCTGTATGGGTGACTACTCCAAGGAGGCGCTCGGTCAGGTCGTGCGCGGCCTGCGAGAACGCAAGGGGGTAACACAGGAGAGGTTGGGCCGTGAAGCTGGCTACGGCACGGGCGCAGGCGTCTCGATCTCGCGCTTGGAGAGCGGCGTCCTCAATCCCCGCCGCGAGCGGCTCGCGGGCATTGCCAGGGCACTCGGACTCAAACTAGAGGAACTGGAGGACCGCGTCGCGACGCACGCTGCTCACGACGAAGCGTCGACAGCGGACGATGGAACTCCCTCGCGCAGCTCGAAGGACCTCAATGACCGCGTCAGACGCGTCCAACACGAGATAGGCGAGCGGACGACGGTCATCACCAGCCTCGGCGAGGAGTTCAACCGACAGCATGACCGCGCCCGCGAGGAGTTCTTCATGAGGCTCGTCGACGTTGCCGCACGTGTCGAAGGCGCACGACAGCCCGACCCGACGCACTTCGAGGGAGACGATGCCACGGACCCAGACGCGGTGGCCGCCTTCCGGCTCAGGTCGAACGCGAACGGCATCGGAAACCTCCTCGCGGGAGGGGCCGGAGGTGCAGCCGCGGGCGCAGCGGTCGGCGGCGCAGCCGCGTACGGAACTTTTGTTGCGGCTGCAACCTTCGGAACCGCTTCTACAGGTGCTGCGATATCAGGGCTATCGGGGGTCGCGGCGACAAACGCCACACTTGCGCTCCTCGGCGGGGGCACGCTGGCGGCCGGCGGCGCGGGTGTTGCCGGCGGCACCATCCTGCTGGCGAGCATCGTCGCAGCGCCCATGGTGGTCTTGTTCGCTGGAGGGCTCGTTTGGATGGCCAGACGCAACCGCAAGCAGCAAGAGGAACTCGCTACCCAGCTAGACGAGGCAGAGGCTCAGCTCGACGCCACAGCACCTGGATTCAGGGCTCTTGAAAACATCCTTCCGCGGGCTTCAGAGACCCTCGACTACATCGCGACACACGGCGGACACGCCCTGAGCCGGTGGGAGGAACAGCTGGGATCAGGATCGATGACGTGGGAGTCACTTGGCGAGGCCGACCAACAGCGCTACCAGGGCTTCGTCGAGATTGCTGCCGCCCAGCTCACGATTGTGACGATCAACGTCCAGGGCCTGCTAACTACTGAAGGCAACGACCGGGACGAACTGATCCAACTCGCCGACAAGTTGCTGAAGCAATCGGACAAGGCCGTCAGATCCCAGGTCTGAGACACGTCGTCGCCGACGTCCTCCGATCGGCAGGACTCGCCGTCCAGACGCTCGCCGAGCGATACCCAGAGGACGATGAGTTCATCGCTGATGAAGTCTGGATCCGCGACGCCACCCGCGACCGCTTTGACCTGTTGATAAAGGACGACGCGATACGACCAAGCCCCTCGAGCGCCAGGCAATCCTGGAATCTGGAGCGCGCGCGTTCGTCGTTAGCAACGCGAATCTGACCGGCCAGCAGATCAGAGCGTCCGCTCTCATCCCTGCTTGACCACGGCGGACATCCGCTCCTACCGTGGTGCGTCAGTGGTTAGGCGGATCGGACGAGCCCTGGATGACTCGCCGGAGTCCCTCCGGCCGGCACGCCCTGAGCTGTACCGGGGCGCGCATTGCGAAGCGCAGCCTCAGCTCGCAGGGGCGGAGCCCATGCGAACGCTCATGCGAACAGACGCTGTCTACGAGCGCCCAATTTGCGCACTTTTCGCCCTCGGTGCGAACAGCCTGGTAAGCCCGGACTAGCCCAAAAACCCCTGCATAGCAGGGAGATCCACGATTTCGATTCCGTACTGCTGCGACATGACCTCGCTGACGAGGATCGCGTACGGATCGCGCGTGCCCCGCCATGGCAGGTCGCGGCCGTGCTCGCGGAACCACGCGAGAAGCAGAGCCTCCACCGCGCGACCGTAGCGCGCCGGGCGGCTTGCGGACACAGGCATCATCCGGCGGATGCGTCGCCTCCTCGTCGTCGCCGGCGTCCTGATCCTGCTCGCCGCCGGCATCGGCGCCGCCTACTACGAATCGACGCACCGCTACGGCGGGAACGTGAGAGGGACGTCGACGGAGTTCGAGCCGACCCGGACCGTCGCGGCGCCCGCGCCGGGCTCGCTCGTGTCGCCGCTGTTCGCCGGCGTCCCGCAGCACCTCCACGTCGGTGTCGGCCACGTCAGGCCGCCGTTCAAGCGCGTCTGGGTCTCGGGCGGGACGTCGCTCGTCGAGTTCCCGCCGGCGATCGCCTTCCACTACCTCTACTACGCGGCTCTGAACGGGAACCTGGTCGCCGTCTCGACCCGAAACGGGCGCCGGCTGTGGACGGTCCACGTCGGCCGCTGCGAGGCGGCCTCGCCGGCGGTCGACAAGCTCGGCCGCGGCTCGGTCTACGAGGCGTTCCTCAACCGGCACCCGTGCGGCAGGGATGCCGCGAAGAAGGGGGACGGCGAGATCCTCGTCGTCGCGGCTGGTCCGTCGCACCATCTCCGCTGGACAAAGCACCTCGGCGCGAGCGAGACGTCGCCGCTTCTCGTCAACCACCGGCTCTACGTCGGCGACGCCGAGGGCAACGTGTACTGCCTGCGCACCGTCGACGGCAAGACGGTCTGGAGGTTCCACGCCGGCGGCGCGGTGAAGGGCGCCCTCGCGTACGACCGCGGTCGCGTCTTCTTCGGCGCCTACGACGGACGCCTCTACGCGCTCAGGGCCTCCGACGGGAAGCCGGTCTGGCGCGCGCAGTCGGCCCGCGACTGGTTCGGCCACCACGGCCACTTCTACTCGACGCCCGCCGTCGCCTACTCCCGCGTCTATCTCGGCTCTACCGACGGAAAGGTCTACTCCTTCGGCGAGGAGAGCGGGAAGCTGCGCTGGTCGCACGGCACCGGCGGCTTCGTCTACGGCTCGCCGGCGCTCTGGCAGGGCCGTGTCTTCGTCGGCTCGTACAGCCACACGTTCTTCGCCTTCGACGCGGCGACGGGCGACGTCCTCTGGAAGTTCCGCGCGAACGGCCCGATCTCGGGGTCGGCGACGGTCGTCGACGGCGTCGTCTACTTCGCGACGCTCGAGCGGCGCACGTACGGGCTCGACGCGCGCACCGGGAAGGTGCTCTGGACCTTCCGCGACGGTGCCTTCACGCCCGTCGTCACCGACGGACAGCGGCTGTACGTCGTGGGGTGGGGGAAGGTGTACGCCTTCAGCCCAACGGGAAAATCCGGGTCGTGAGAGGCGACAGGGCGGAAGAGGCGATCGAGATCGATTTGCACGGCACGGCGGTCCCCGTCCCGCGGGACGTCGTGAGCGCGCTCGCCGCCGCCGCCGCCGCCCGCGCGGGGGTCTCCGCGCGGCATCGCGACCTCTCCCTGCTCCTCGGTCGCGCGCTCGAGAACGGGCGGCGCGTCGTCCTCGGCCGAGGCGAGGTGCGGGCGCTCTGCGCCGTGATCGAGGAGGAGCATCCGGACCGGTTCGGTCCGGCCGCGGTCGAGCTGCTGCGCGCCGCCGCCTAGCGCTAGCGCTAGCGCTTCCGAAGGAGGACGGCGCCGGTCGCTGCGCCTACCCCTGCCGCGAGCGAGCCGGCAAGCCGCCGGTGCTTCGTGAGCGTCGTCTGGAGGCTGTGGGAGTGCGCCTCTTCGCCGAACGGCCCGTGGGCGCCGCGATCCTCGTCCCCGTCGACCGGGTGGAAGAGGTTGTCGTGATCCGCGCCGCCGTACAGCGGCTGCTTCGTCATCTGCGAGCCGTAGCCGGTCTTGGCGAGGTACCAGTCGAGGAACCACGGCGCTACGCGCTCGCCGAGGACGTTGAGCACGGTCGGCAACCCGACGTAGACCTGGCGCCGACGGTGGTACGCGGCCCAGTGGATCGCGTCCGCTGCGATCTCCGGCTGGTAGATGGGCGGCACCGGCTGCGTCTGCTTCGGCAGCTTCGTCCGGCCCCACGTGAACTGGGTCGTGTTGAAGCCGGCGAGGTGGACCATCGTGAGGTGGACGTCCCAGCCGTGGTGCTTGATCTCGGTGAGCACCGACTCGGTGAAGCCCTTGCACGCGTGCTTGGCGCCGCAGTACGGCGCCTGCAGCGGGATGCCGCGGAACGCGAGCGCCGAGCCGACCTGCACGATCGTGCCGCGGTTCCGCGCCGACATCCGTTTCAGCGCCGCGCGCGTCCCCCAGACCATGCCGTGATACGTGACGTCGGTGGCGCGCCGGTACTCCTCCGGCTCGACGTCGAGGAACTCCGCGTAGATCGTGGCCATCGCGTCGTTGACCCAGACGTCGATCGGCCCCAGCGCGGACTCCGCCGCCTCGGCCGCTGCCTCGACCTGGTCGGCTTCCGCGACGTCGGTGGGGAGGGCGAGCGCCGTGCCGCCCCATTCCTCGACCTCCGTCGCGACTCCCTCGAGGCCGGCCTCGCCGCGGGCGAGGAGCGCGATCTTCGCGCCGTCCTGCGCGAACCTGCGCGCGGTCGCGCGGCCGATGCCGCCGGAGGCGCCGGTGATCACGACGACGTCGCTCATCGCTTTCGATCTTCCGGCACCCCGGAGAAGCCAAACCTCGCTACCTGGTGAGGACCTCGACGGTGTCGCCGTCCTGCAGCTCGTGCCGCCTGCCGACCTGCTGGCCCTCGAACCGCGCCGAGGGGCCCCAGATGCGAGCGCCGGTGCACTGCTCGCGCAGCTCGTGGTGGATCGTGTCGGCGACGTCGAGCACCGTCGCCGGCGGCTGCAGCGCGATCGGGTCGCCGCCGTCGCGCAGGTGGATCCGCACGAGCCCGGTCAGCGCCCAGAGCTCGTCCCGCAGCCGGTCGAGGCTGGCGTCGTCGAGGACGGAAACCGGCACGACCCGCAGCTCGGGATGAGCCGGGGGCTGCGCCTCGTCGCACTTCGTCGCGGCCAGCAGCGAGGGCAGCTCGATGCCGGCGGCGGCGACCTCCTCGCGGATCGTCTCGAGCTCCTCGACCGGCCGGTCGCAGGCGTGGCACCAGAGGATCGCGTCAGCGTTGCGAAGCACGCCGAGCAGCGCGCGGCCGCCGCCGCGGTCCTCGGCGGCTCCCTCGATCAGGCCGGGGATCTCCACGAGCTGGACGAGCACGCCGCCGAGGCGCGTCGTCGCCGCCACGGGCCGCGTGGTGGTGAACGCGTAGTCGCCGGTACGGATCTGGATCGCGGACAGCGCCTGGAGCAGCGACGACTTACCCGCGTTCGGCGGCCCGACGAGCGCGATCTGCGCCGCCCCCTCGCGGCGCACGGCTATCGAGTCGCGGTTCACGACCTTCTTCCGTGTCCGTGCCGCCGTCAGCTCGCCCTCGACCCACTCGCGCAGGTCGGCGTACGGGCCGTTCCGGTAGCCGGGCAGCTCGGTGAGGATCGCGCGGAGCTCGCGGATCCGCTCGGCACCGTCCTTGCCGACGAGGCGGCGCTTGATCAGTTGCTGCTGGGTGCGATGTGGCATCGGCATCGCGACGTACACCTCCGATTGTCGTGCTGGAAGCTGTCGGCGGCAAAGCCACCGCAGCCCAGCGAAGACCGGGCCGCCGGACGGCGGCCCCGGGCGGGATCGCGTCGCGTCCCGCCGCTTCCCTAGGACGCTTGTGTGGGAAGCGGCGGACTAGCCGTTTTGGCGGAGAACCGTTGCGCGCCAGGACTCCATCGCGGGGCGCAGCTTACACTCGCCGCATGGCCGCCAGGGTCCGATTCGCGCCGAGCCCCACGGGCTCGCTCCACCTAGGCAACGCGCTGAGCGCGGTCGCGAACCGCCGTCTCGGCGACTGGATGCTGCTGCGGATCGACGACACCGACCCGGCGCGCAACGTGCCGGGCGGGGAGGAGGACGTCGTTCGCGATCTCGAGTGGCTCGGGATCGCCTGGGACGAGGGGCCGGTGCGGCAGAGCGAGCGCGCGGACCGCCACCGCGAGGCCGCGGCGCCCCTCGGCGACCGGTTCGAGGGTCTCACACTGCTGCGCGAGGACGGCTCGCCGACGTACCACCTCGCCTCCGTCGTCGACGACATCGACTTCGGCATCACGCACGTCGTGCGGGGCAACGACCACCGCCCCAACGAGCCTCTGCACCGCCGTTTGTTCGAGGCGCTCGGCGCGACGCCGCCGGAGTTCGTCCACCACGGCCTGATCCTCGGGGCCGACGGCCGCAAGCTCGCGAAGCGGGCGCCGGGGGCGACGGTCGCGTCCTTGCGGGAGGAGGGGATCCCGGCGGAGGCGGCGCGCGCGTACCTCGAGGAGCTCGGGCTGCCGCGGCACGACGTGCACCTCGACACCGCGCGGTTGAGGCGCCTCTCGATCGAGGCGCTCGCCGCGCTGAGCGACGAGGAGCTCGCCGCACGCGTGGGCGTCCCGGTCTCCGTCGCGCCGGTGCTGCGCGGCGCGCGCGACCTCGCGGAGGCCCGCGCCTACGCGGCACTCGTGCTCGAGCCGGCGGAGGCGGTGGTCGACGCACCGGAGACGCTCGGCCGCTTTCACGAGCTCGTCGAGTCGGGGCTGGAGCCGCGGGCGATCGTACGCGAGCTGAAGGCGGTCGGCGGCGACCTGAAGTCGCTCCGCCTCGCGCTCACCGGGCACGACCGCGGCCCTGAGCTCGCGGCCGTGATCGCCGCGCTCCCGCCCGACGAGCTCCTGCGCCGCACCGCACTAGGCTAGGAGCCGTGCGCGTCCACGACACGTACACGGGCTCGCTCGTGGAGCTGCCTCCGCCTCCCGGCCCGGTCGGGATCTACTGGTGCGGCCCTACGGTCTACCAGCGGATCCACGTGGGCAACGCGCTCGCCGTGTCCGTGCTCCCGCTGTGGCTGAAGCGCTGGCTCGAGCAGCGCGGCTACGAGATGACGGTCGTCGTGAACATCACGGATATCAACGACAAGATCTACGACGCCGCGCCGGGCCACAGCGCCGAGCTCGCGAGCGACGCGACCCGCTGGTACATCGAGGACACAGACCGGCTCGGACTGGGCCGCCCCGACGTCGAGCCGACGGCAGCGGAGACGGTCCCGGAGCAGATCGCGCTGATCGAGCAGCTGATCGAGCGCGGCTTCGCCTACGAGGTCGAGGGCGACGTCTACTACCGCGTGGGGCAGTTCCCCGAATACGGGCGCCTCTCGCGGCAGCGCCTCGACGCGATGGAGGAGCAGGAGCCGAACCCGCTCAAGGAGGATCCTCGCGACTTCGCGCTCTGGAAGGCGAACAAGCCCGGCGAGGACACCTGGTGGGAATCGCCGTGGGGCCGCGGCCGGCCGGGCTGGCACATCGAATGCTCGGCGATGTCGGAGAAGTACCTCGGCACGAGCTTCGAGATCCACGGCGGCGGGCTCGACCTCAAGTTCCCCCACCACGAGAACGAGATCGCGCAGTCGAAGGCGCTGGGGCACGGCTTCGCGCGGATCTGGATGCACAACGGGATGCTCAGCATGCGTGGCTCCGAGATGCACAAGTCGATCGGCAACGACGTCTCCCTCGCCGACGCGCTTGATCGCTGGGGCCGCGAGACGCTGCTCTTCTTCTTCCTCACCGGCCACTGGCGGAAGCCGCTCGACTACTCCGACGAGACGCTCGAGCAGGCGCGCGCTCAGCTGGAGACGTTCCGCAACGTGTTCCGCTCGCCGAGCGAGCCCGTCGGCGACTGGGCAGAGCTCGAGGCGGCGCTCGACGACGACTTCAACACGCCGGAGGCGCTCGCCGTGATGCACGGCTGGCGCGACCACGAGCTGCTCCGGAGAGCGTTCGCGATCTTCGGCCTGGAGTCGATCGCCGAGGTCGAGGAGGCGCCGGCGGAGCTCGCGGAGCTCGCGGAACGGCGGCGCGAGGCGCGCAACGCCCGGGACTTCGCAGGAGCGGATCGCCTGCGCGACGAGATCGCGGCCGCGGGCTGGGAGGTGCGGGACGTCGCCGAGGCGCCCGGCTACCGGCTCGTCCGCCGGTCGTGACGCGGGAGGTCGTGTACGGCCGCAGGCCGGTGCGCGAGGCGCTGCGCGGGCCGCGCGAGGTGCTCGAGCTCTGGGCGGGCGAGCGGGCGGCGAAGAGCGAGGCCTGGCTGCGCGATCTCGAGCGGCCGCGCGTGCAGGCGAAGCTCGAACGCGAGCTGTCGGAGGCGGCGGGAACGCGCGATCACCAGGGGGTAGTCGCGTGGTGCGAGCCGTTCCGCTACGCGGACGCGTTCGAGCTCGCCGCCGGGCCGGCGCCACTCCTCGCGTGTCTCGACCAGGTGAGCGACCCGCGGAACCTCGGCGCGGTGATCCGGAGCGCGGAGGGAGCGGGAGCGACCGGCGTCGTCGTCCCCGCGCATGGCTCCGCGCGGGTCACGGCCGCCGTCTGCCGCGCCTCGGCCGGCGCCGTGGAGCATCTTCCGGTGGCAGTCGTCCCGAACCTGGCGCGGTATCTCGCGGACATCAAGAGCGGCGACCTTTGGATCGCCGGCGCCACGGGGGAGGCCGGGACGCCGATGTGGCAGGCCGACCTGTCCGGCGGCATCGCGTTCGTGCTGGGCGCCGAGGGCAAGGGCCTACGACCGCTCGTGCGGCGCACCTGCGATCTCGAGGTCTCGATCCCGCAGCTCGGCCGGGTGGAGTCGCTCAACGTCAGCGTCGCCGCGGCGCTGCTCCTCTACGAGGCGCGGAGGCAGCGCGGTGGCTGAACCGACCCTCTACCTCTTCGACGGCTTCAACCTGCTGCATGCGGGCGGCTTCGGCTCGCCGGAGGAGTTGCGCGACCTGCTCGCGAGCTGGGTCGCGGCGCAGGGCGCCCGCGGCGTGCTCGTGTTCGACGGGGAGGGCGCGAACGAGCGGCACGGCCCGCTCGAGGTCCGCTGGGCCAAGGACGCGGACACGCTGCTCGAGCGGCTCGCCGCCGAGCACCGCAACCGCGAGCAGGTTGCGATCGTCTCCTCCGATACGGCCGTCCGCGGCACGGCGGGGATCGAGGTGCGCAAGATCGCCTCCCAGACGTTCCTCGCCGAGTTCCGCCCGCCGACTCGGCCCCGGTCGGCGCGGGGCGATCTCCGCGACCGTCTCGATCCCGGCACGCTCGCCAGGCTCGAGCGGTTACGTCGCGGCGAGAGCTAGTCTGCGTTAGCGTCCTGGGTCCAGGACAAACTGGGTCCACAGCAATTCGACTTGTAAAACCTTGGACCGCTTGCTATCTTCGCCTCGACCACAGGGTGAGACTTTCACCCTGGCGACGCTGGGAGGCGGCATGGCTGCTCGCGCTGCGACGGCACGCTCACCGCAAAAGGCTCAACGGGAGCTGGAAGATCTCCAGCTCGTCCTCAAGGCGCGGAACGGCGACAGCGTCGCAATGGACGCCCTCATCCGCCGCTACACGGGGTTCGTCCGCCTCAAGGCGAGCTCGTATTTCCTGGCCGGCGGCGACAACGACGATCTCCTGCAGGAGGGGCTGATCGGCCTCTACAAGGCGGTCCGGGACTTCCGGGCCGACAAGGAGACCTCGTTTCGCAGCTTTGCCGAGCTCTGCGTGACGCGGCAGATCATCACCGCGATCAAGACCGCGACCCGGTTCAAGCACGCGCCGCTCAACACGTACATCTCGTTCAGCCACACCCCCGCGGGGCAGGAGGGCGACGGCGACTGCACGCTCGGCGACGCGTTGCCGGGGCCGGCGGTCCACGAACCGCCGCTCGTCGTGATCTCGACGGAGGAGCTGCAGAGCCTCGTCTTCAACCTCGGCACGGGTCTCTCGCCGCTCGAGTCGGACGCGCTCCGGCTGTACCTCGAGGGGTCGTCCTACGAGGACATGGCCGAGCACCTCGGCTGCGACACGAAGACGATCGACAACGCGCTCCAGCGCGTGAAGCGGAAGATCCTCTCGCACCAGAAGGGCCGCGAGGTCCTGCTGTAGCGGCCGCTACGCTGGGCGCGCTTCGCCGGAGTAGCTCAGCTGGTAGAGCAAACGCCTTGTAAGCGTTAGGCCGTCGGTTCGAGTCCGACCTCCGGCTCTCTCTCTCCTGTCAGCTCGGGCGCCGCGCTTCTGCCGCCTCCACGAGCTTCGGCGGGGCCACCTCGGCGTAGGCGTCCTCGAGGAGCCCGGCGATCTCGTCCCGGTCGAGGTCGCGGTCGAGCCGGAACCCGATCCAGCCACGGTGCCCGACGTAGGGCGGGACGAAGAACCGCTCGGGATCGGCCTCGACGAGCACGGACTGCATCCCGGCCGGCGCCGCGCACATCAGCGCGAAGCGGCCGTCCTGGTGGTGGTTGTCCCAGACCGTGGCGAAGGAGCGCTTGCCCCCGACGAAGAAGGTGGGCGCGCCGTGGGAGGGCCGCTCGCTCGTCTCGGGGAAGGCGAGGCAGATCTGACGGACGATTCCGAGCGCCTGCTTCTTCGTCACCGCCGGGATTGTGCACCGTGCCCCGCGGGCTCGAGCAGCGCCAGGAGCACCCGGGGCAGTTCGTCCGCGAGCCGCGCCTTGCGCACGTAGTCGTCGGCGCCGGCGCGGCGGATCTCGAGCACCCGCTCCTCGTAGTCGTGGCCGCTCACGGCCACGATCGGCAGCTCCGGGGCCGCCGCCCGGATCAGCCGGGTCGCCTCCACGCCGTCCAGGACCGGCATCTCGATGTCCATCACGACGGCGTCGGGCTCTACCCGCTCGGCGAGCACCACGGCATCCCGTCCGTTGCGCGCGCAGGCCGCCACGGTGAACTGCTCGTCCTGCTCGAGCAGGAGCGCGATGGCGTCGAGGAACGACGTGTCGTCCTCGGCAAGCAGAATCCGGAACGGCATGGCCAGTTGCGGCTCGATTACCCGGGCCGGGACCCGCGTGAACCTTGGCTAGCCGAGCGCCTGCTCGAGATCCGTCCAGAGCGCCTCGGGATCCTCGAGCCCGACGCTGACGCGCAACAGGCCCGCAGGCACGCGCTCGCCCTCCCAGCGGCTCCGGCTCTCGATCAGGCTCGTGACACCGCCAGCGAGGTCGCGTTGACGATCACGCGGGCCGACGTCTCCACCCTCCGTGCCGTCTCGGCGTCGGCGACGTCGAAGGAGAGCAGCCCGCCGAGGCCGGGGTAGCGGACGGTCTCGACCCCCGGGTGCGCGCGCAGCCGCTGGGCGAGGAAGGCGGCGGACTCGGTCTGGCGACGCACCCGCAGGTCGAGCGTCTTCAGGCCTCGCAGGAGCAGCCAGGCGGGATCCGGGGCGGCGACGATGCCCGACCGTCCGCGGAACGTCCGCAACTCCTCCGCGGCCGCCGCGTCCCGGCACACGACTACGCCGAGCAGCGCGTCGTCGTGGCCGGCGAGGTACTTCGACGCGCTGTGGAGGACGAAGTCCGCGCCGTGCTCCAGGGGTCGCAGGTGAATCGGCGTGGCGACGGTCGCGTCGACCACGACCGGCGAGGGATGGGCCGCGGCCGCAGCAAGATCCGGCATCGTCAGGTAGGGGTTCGACGGCGCCTCGAGCCAGACGAGCTGGACGTCTGCCGGCGGCACCCCGGTCTGGTCGAACTCGACGACGCGGAGCCCCCAGCCCGCGAGCGCGGCGAGCGTGACCCCGGTTCCGTAGTAGCCGCCGCGGGCGAGCGCGATCGTGTCGCCGGGCTCGAGCAGCGAGAGGACGAGCGCGGTCGTCGCGCCCGCGCCGGATGGGAATAGCAGCGCGGTGCCCCCGTCCAGCTCTCCAACCGCCGCCTCCGCAGCCGCGACGGTCGGGCTGCCGTACCGCTGGTAGTAGAACTCCCCCGCCTCGCCGTGCTCGTCGTGCGGCCACAGCGTCGACCTGTCCAGAGGCTCCGACACGCGCCGAGCCTATACCGGCTCCGGCTCGAGCTCGTCGAGCCGCCCCAGCCTCGCGAGAGCCGGGAAGAACTGCGGCCAGGTCGCCGCGAAGGCGACCATCAGCGCGCCCCCGAGCACGACGGCGCGCACCGTCCCGAGCAACGAGGCCATGAGCCCGGACTCGAAGGCGCCGAGCTCGTTCGAGGCGCTGATGAAGACCCACTCCACCGCGCTCACGCGTCCCTGCAGCGACAGCGGCGTGAGCATCGTGACGGTCGTCGCGCGGATGTTCATGCTGATCATGTCGACGAAGCCCGTGACGCCGAGCATGGCGAGCGAGAGCGGCAGCGACCGGGAAAGGCCGAAGACGATCGTCGCGAGTCCGAACGTCGCCACGACGAGGAGGAGCGTCCGCCCCGCGCGGAACGGCAGCGGCCGGCGCGTGATCAGGATCCCCGCGATGAGCGCTCCCACCGAAGGCGCCGTGCGGAGCGCGCCGAGCACGACCGGGCCGCCGTCGAGGATCGTCTTGGCGAAGACGGGCGCGAGCGCGATCGCGTCGCCGAAGAGCACCGCGACGAGGTCGAGCAGGATCGCGCCGAGCACGACCTTCGTCCCCGTGATGAAGCGGATCCCGGCGACGAGGCTGCGGCGGTCGACCGTCTCCTCCCGGCCCAGCGAGACCGTGCGAGGGAGCGAGAGGGTGGCGACCACGCCGACAAAGAGGAGCGCGGCCGCGATCGCGTAGACGGCGACCGGCTCGACGGCGAAGACGACGCCGCCCAGCGCCGGCCCCGCGACTACCCCGATCTGGCCCGCGAGGCTGCGCAACGCGATCGCGCCCTGGAGGAGGTCCATCGGCACGAGCTCGGGCGTCAGGGCGCGCGTGGCCGGCGTCCCGACCGCGGAGGCGATCCCGTTGAGCAGCCCGACGCCGAGGAAGGGCCAGATCGAGTGCGGGCCGACCTCCGTGATCCCCACCAGGACGACGGCGATCCCGACCTGGAGCACGCCGGAGGCGCCCGCGACCGCGCGGCGCGCGACCCGGTCCGCCAGCTGGCCCGCGGGCAGGGCGAGGAGCGGCAGCGGCAGGAACTCCGCCAGCCCGACGAGACCGAGGTCGAGCGGGCGGTGGCGGATCGTGTAGACCTGCCAGCCGATCGCGACGACCATCATCTGCGTCGCGAACCCGTTGGTGAGGAGCGCCGTCCAGAGGTAGGCGAAGCCGCGGATGCGGAGCGAAGGGGGCAGACGTTGTCTCACGAGCGCGAACGTTAGGCTCCGCGACGGTGGCCGAGACGCACGAAACGACGGCGGGCAAGCTCGAGTGGCTGCAGGAGCTGCGCGGCGAGGCGCTCCACGCCGGCAGCGAGAAGGCCGTCGCCCGGCGGCGCGAGGAGGGGAGGCTCCTCGCCCGCGAGCGCGCAGAGAAGCTCTGCGACCCGGGCTCCTTCGTCGAGCTCGATCGCTACGTCCGCCACCGCGAGTCGAACTTCGGGATGATGGAACGCCGCCCGTACGGCGACGCGGTGGTGACGGGCTACGGGACGATCTTCGGCCGCAAGGTCTTCGTCTTCTCCCAGGACTTCACCGTCTTCGGCGGCTCGCTGAGCGAGGTCTTCGCCGAGAAGATCTGCAAGGTCATGGACCTGGCCGTCAAGTACGGCTGCCCGGTGATCGGGATCAACGACTCCGGCGGGGCGCGGATCCAGGAAGGCGTCGTCTCGCTCGCCGGCTACGCGGAGATCTTCTGGCGCAACGTGCAGGCGTCGGGCGTGATCCCGCAGATCTCGCTCGTGATGGGCCCGTGCGCGGGCGGTGCCGTCTACTCGCCCGCGATGACCGATTTCATCTTCATGGTCGAGGGCTCGTCGTACATGTTCATCACCGGCCCCGACGTCGTGAAGACGGTCACGGGGGAGGAGGTGACGTTCGAGGAGCTCGGCGGCGCGGCGACGCACGCGACGAAGTCGGGCGTTGCGCAGTTCACGGCGCAGGACGAGGAGTCGTGCCTCGAGGACGCGCGGTACCTCCTCTCGTTCCTGCCGCAGAACAACGCGGAGCGGCCCGAGTGGAGCGCGCCGACCGATCCCGCCGACCGCCAGGATGCGGAGCTCGACACGCTCGTCCCCGACAACCCGAACCGGCCGTACGACATGCACGAGGTGATCCGCCGCGTGGTCGACGACGGCGAGTTCCTCGAGGTGAGCGAGCGCTGGGCCGAGAACATCGTGACGGGGTTTGCGCGGCTCGGCGGCCATCCGGTCGGCGTCGTGGGCAACCAGCCTCGCTCGCTCGCGGGCGTCTTGGACATCGACGCCTCCAACAAGGCGGCGCGCTTCGTCCGCACCTGCGACGCCTTCAACGTCCCCCTCGTGACCTTCGTCGACGTCCCGGGCTTCCTGCCGGGGACGGCGCAGGAGTGGGGCGGGATCATCCGCCACGGAGCCAAGCTCCTCTACGCGTACTGCGAGGCGACGGTGCCGAAGCTGACGGTGATCACGCGCAAGGCGTACGGCGGGGCGTACGACGTCATGAGCTCCAAACACATCCGCGCCGACTTCAACTTCGCCTGGCCGACCGCCGAGGTGGCCGTGATGGGGCCGGAGGGCGCCGTCAACATCATCTACCGCGACCGCCCGGACGACGAGCGGCCCGCGCTGATCGCCGACTACAAGGAGAAGTTCGCCAACCCGTACAGCGCGGCCGAGCGCGGCTACGTCGACGACGTGATCGAGCCGCGCCGCACCCGGCCGGTGCTGATCGACGCGCTCGAGACCGCCCGGACGAAGGCGGAGCCCCGTCCCCGCCGCAAGCACGGCAACATCCCGCTCTAGCCCGGCTCGGCCGGAGCACAGTCGGCATTCCTGGTGCTAATCTGAGTAGCGCAATGCTTCGTGTCAAGATCGATCGGCAGGAGCCGACCGAGCTCTTCGAGCAGGTGGCGGCGGAGATCCGGCGCGCGATCGCCGACGGCGAGGCGAAGCCCGGGGAGCGGCTTCCTCCCGCCCGCGACCTCGCGGCTGTCCTCGGCGTCAACACGAACACCGTGCTCCGGTCCCTCCGCCTCCTGCGCGACGAAGGGCTGCTCGAGTTCCGGCGTGGCCGCGGCGTCACGGTCGCGGGCACGCCGGAGCGCGGGGCGGTGGTCGCGAGGGCGCGCGAACTCGTCCGCTTCGCGCGGCAGCAGGGCTACCGCCGCGACGAGCTCATCCGGCTCATCGAAGACCTCGCCTAGAACGCAGCCTTACTGGTTCCAGTTGTCGGCGGTCTTCTTCTTGTGGCCGCTGGTCTTCGTTCGCGGGTCCGGGACGTCGAGGTCCTTCGGCGCGTCCTCGTCGCGCACCAGAGGCTCGTTCTCGGGACGGCCTTCGGGATGCCGACGCTGGTCCCGGTTCGCCTTCGTCGCTCGCATCTCGGGAACATGGGGTCGCTTCTTCGCCATGCCGACGTCCTGCGCCAGCAGGACGTCTTCTAAACGGCCACGGCTTCGTCTCGGGTGGGCACCAGCTCGGCGGTCAGTGCCTTGACGACCGCAGGATCGAACTGCGTCCCCGAGCAGCGCTCGAGCTCGGCGAGCGCGTCCTGCTGGGTGAGGCGCTCGCGGTAGGCCCGCTCCGACGTCATGGCGTCGTAGGCGTCGGCGACGAAGATGATCCGCGCTCCGAGTGGGATCTGGTCGCCGGAGAGGCGGTTCGGGTAGCCCGCGCCGTCCCATCGCTCGTGGTGGTGCAGCACCCACTCCGCGACCGGCTCGACGCCGAGGCTCTCGAGCATCCGGTAGCCGACCTGGGGATGCCGCTCGAGCATCAGCCGCTCCGCGTCGCTGAGGGTGCTCGGCTTGCGAAGGATCTCCTCGGGGATCGCGAGCTTGCCGAGGTCGTGGAGGCTGCCGGCGAGCCGGGTCAGCTCGACGGCCGGCTCGTCCGCGCCCAGTCGCCGCGCGATGCGGGCCGAGTAGTCGCCGACCCGCTGCGAGTGGCTGCCGGTGTAGGCGTCGCGCTCGTCGACCGCCTTGGCGAGGCTCTCCGCCGCCCGGTACCGCGCATCCCGGTCGGGGGTGTCGGTGAGCTGCTCGAGGTTGGCTCGGAGGATCGACTCGGCCGCGTAGGCGCGGACGCGGTTCTTTCCATCCTTCTTCGCCCAGTACAGGGCGCTGTCCGCGAGGCGGATCAGCTCGTCCCGGCCGGTGCCGTGGGTGGGATACGTCGCGACGCCGGCGCTCACCGTCACCGGGCCGACACCCTCGACGTCGAGGGACGCGACGCGCTCGACGATCGAGCGGGCCACCGCGGTCGCCTGCCGCTCGTCCTGCCGGGGGAGCAGCACCGCGAACTCGTCGCCGCCCAGCCGGAACGCCTCTCCGCCCTGTCGGAGGCGCGACGCGACCTGGCCGAGTACGAGATCCCCGACCGGATGGCCGAAGCGGTCGTTGACGGACTTCAGGTCGTCGAAGTCCACGAGGCAGAGCGCGAGCTGCGCCCCTTCCTCCTCCGCCACGACGAGCTCGCGCTGGAGCCGCTCGTGGAAGCTGCGGTGGTTGCCGAGGCCCGTGAGCGGGTCGGTCAGAGCGAGGCGCATGGCGCGGATCGCCTTGAACGTCGAGCGCTGGTAGAGGGCGATCGCGAGCAGCGGGCCGACGAGCGCGATCGACAGCCAGGGATCGCGCTGCCACAGGACGATGAGCGTCAGCGCCGACGAGGCCATGAAGGCGAACGGCGCGGTCGTCTGCCTGATGTTCTCCCAGGCGATCGTGAAGAACGACCGGCCGGAGTCCGCCGACAGGATGGCGCTGACCAGCACGAGGTTGACGACCCAGTAGTAGAGGAAGCCGCACAGGAGCACGCGCCCGACCAGCACGCCTGTCGAGTCCCCGGTCACGCGCTCGACCGCGAGCCCGGCGGCGAGCGCCGACAGGGCGAACATCGAGCCGTTGTAGGCGATGCGCAACGGAGGCCGCCGCTGGACGAGCTGGGTGAGCGTCGGGCCGCCTGCGGCGACGATCACGCCTGCGGGCCAGCCGAGCAGGATGATCGCGGAGACGGAGAAGACGAACCCGAGAGTGACGCCGCCGGCGCCCATTCCCTCCACGGGGACCGGGAAGCGTTCGGCGAGCGCCATGCTCGCGAACAGGCCGAGGAGCGCCGCGACGTCGGACGCCGAGCGCGGGGCGTCGGCGTAGCGGTAGAGCGCGAGCACGACAGTGGCAGCGCCCGCGAGGATCACGGGCGCGGCTACCGCAAGAACTCTGGGCGGGACGGCGACGGGCTCCTTCACGGCCGCGCTCCTTCCGGAGCCTGCCGGCCTGCCGAATCCCGGTGTCGGCCGGCGAACCCCGGCCGCTGTTCACCCGCCAACGAAGCCTCCCCTACGAGGTGTCGCCGGTGTTTACCAGCTGTAATTGAAGAGCCCGTGCAAGCTCCCGAGCGACGCCGCAACCGCAGCAGCGAGGGCCAGGAAAATCACGAGGCGGAACTTCCACTCGAGCATTTTGCTGCCTCCAGGGGACTTTCGTCGAGGGACGCCAGACGCAGCAGATTGTGGTGATGACTCCTCCGGGTGGAAATCACCCGATGGAGGTAGCGGCGTCACTCGAACGGGGTAATCGAGCGAGATCCCCGATTCGCTATTCGAGCCCCGCCTCCTGCAGCGGGCGCCTACCCCACGCGAACTTCTTCTTGTACCAGCCGCTGAGCTGGGCCAGCGCGACGCCGTAGTCCGACGACTGGATGAACCAGCCGTTGCCGACGTAGATCGCGGTGTGGAAGATCTGCGGCCCGGTCGACTTGGTGCCCTTCGTGCCGAAGAAGAGGACGTCGGCCGGCTGCAGCTTCGCGAAGGCGATGCGCTTGGAGCGCGGGACCTCGACGCTCATGACGTACGTCGTCCGCCCGGTGATCGTCGCCGCGAGGTTCCCCTCGTTCGGGTAGCTCTGGAGCTTGTACACGCGCCAGACGAATCCCGAGCAGTCGTAGCCGCCGCGTGCGGGAACGCCGAAGTCGACCTCCTGCCCGTCGTTCGTGCCGCCCCAGATGTACGGCATGCCGATCTTCGAGAAGGCGACCGTGAGGATCTGCCGCTGCCAGTCGTCGAGGGTCGGAAGCTCGAACGTGTCGGCGAGGCTCTGCACCTGGGCTACCTGCCAGCTGTCCTCGAGCGGCCCGAGGGCGAGGATCTGGGCCGCCGAGTACGCGGCCTCCGCGCGCGTCGCAGGGTCCTGCGGCCGCAGCTCGATGAAGTCCTGTCCCGCGGGGTGGTTGATGCGCAGGCCGAGCAGGCGGGCGACTACCTCGAAGCCGAAGCGGCCCGGGGTCGCGAGGCCGGCGGCGCGCGCTCCCTGCGCGAACTCCTTCGCGGCCCGCCCGAGGCCGAGCGCCTGGACGAGGCTGCGGTCGAGCTGCGCCATGGTCACCGGCGCGGTCGGGTTCGAGACGGGCGGCGCCGTCGTCGTCCCTGTGCTCGTGGTGGTGGTGGTGGTGGTCGTCGTCGTTGTCGTGGTCGTGGTCGTGCCGGTCGTCGTCGTGGTCGTCGAGCCGCCCGTGCCGGGGCCGGTCTCCTGCTGCAGGCCAGCGGCGAGATTCGCGAGCGTCTGCCGCGTGAGCGCCGCGTTGGGCTGGAACTTGCTCGGGCTCTTCGCGCCCATGAGGCCGTGCGCCACGACGGTGGCGATCTGCGGGGCCGCCCAGTTGGGCAGGCGACGCGACGCGCCGGGGGCAGTGGAGGCGGCGAAGGAAGCCACCGCGACGGCGGCTGCGAGCATGGCGAGACGCTGACCCACGTTCCCGTAATCGGCGGGCACTACGAAGTGCATTAGCCTCTCCCGGTGGAGTCCGCGCGGATCATGCCAAAGCCCCACGAGGCGGAGCGGGAGGCGATCCTCGCGGCTCTGGCGGCCGAGGAAGCGGGGCTACCGCACACGTCCCGCTGGGCCGACACGCTCCTCCCGGCGCGCGACGGGCACGAGGACGAGGCGTAACCGGCGCGGGGCCCCGGCCGTTCCCACGATATGTGGGAGGAGTGCATCCGCTGTAACGAGGCTCCGGCTGTGGACGACCAGGGCTACTGCGGCCACTGTCACTGGGCCGTCCGGGCCGAGGTCGAGGAGGGCTTCTACGCCCTCCGCGAGTATCTGCGCGCATGGGCCCGGTTCGACGAGTGGTGCGAAGGCCGCGGGATCGCGGCCTGACCGGCCGGGCTATTCCGTCTGAGCAGCTCTGCTGAGCAGCCGCGGCGCGGCGCGGGCGTAGTCGAGCCCTGACAGCCACGTGAGCACGACCGCGACGAGCAGCGTCCACCAGGCTGCCCGGTCGGTCCAGGCGCCGGCGGCGGCGAAGCCCGCGACGGCCGCGGCGACCGCCTGAGCCCACGTCTTCAACTTCCCGAGGTCACGCGCCGCCAGCACCACTCCGCGCTCGACCGCCGCCTGGCGCAGGCCGGTGACGAGCACCTCCCGCACCACGATCGCAGCCACCATCCAGGCCGGAGCGACCCCCTGCTCGACGAGCATGACGAGCGCGGCGAGCACGAGGACCTTGTCGGCGATCGGGTCGAGGAGCGTGCCGACCGAGGAGGAGCGGCCTTGCCGCCGGGCGAGCCGCCCGTCGAGCCAGTCCGTCGCCATCGCCACGCAGAACACGGCAGTCGCCCAGTAGTCGTGGCCGGAGAAGTTCCACGCATAGAGCACGACCACGATCGGCACGGCCGCCGCGCGCGCGACGGTCAGCTGATCGGCCGGCGTCATGTCCACGGCGTGGAGAATACGGCCCGCCCATGTTCGACAAGGTTCTCGTCGCCAACCGAGGGGAGATCGCGATCCGCGTCTTCCGCACGCTGCGCGAGCTCGGCATCGGCGCGGTCGGCGTCTACTCCGAAGGCGACCGGGCGGCGCTCCACGTCGCGTACGCCGACGAGGCCTTCCTCCTCGGCCCGACGCCGGCGAGCGAGAGCTACCTCGCGATCGACCGCATCCTCGACGCCGCGCAGCGCGCCGGGGCGCAGGCCGTCCACCCCGGCTACGGCTTCCTCGCCGAGAACGCCGAGTTCGCGCGGGCGGTGGAGGACGCCGGGCTGGTCTGGATCGGCCCGCCGCCAGCCGCGATCGAGCTGATGGGGAACAAGACGGCCGCCCGCACCGCGATGCAGGAGGCGGGGGTCCCGATCATCCCCGGCACCACCGATCCCGTGGGCACGGTCGACGAGCTGCTCGAGCTCGGCGAGGAGATCGGCTACCCGCTCCTGATCAAGGCTGCCGCCGGAGGCGGCGGCAAGGGGATGGAGGTGGTCGACGCGCCGGCTGGCGCGGAGCAGGCGTTCGAACGGGCGCAGCGCCAGGGCCGGTCGTACTTTGCGAACCCGGACGTCTACGTCGAGAAGCTGATCGTCGATCCGCGCCACGTCGAGGTGCAGGTACTCGCGGACGCGCACGGCAACGTCGTCCACCTCGGCGAGCGCGACTGCACGATCCAGCGCCGCCACCAGAAGCTGGTCGAGGAGACGCCGTCCCCCGCAGTCGACGAGGAGCTGCGGCAGCGGATCGGCGGGATCGGCGTCGAGGCGGCACGCGCCTGCGGCTATCGCTCCGCCGGGACGATCGAGGGTCTCCTGACGCGGGACGGCGACTACTTCTTCATGGAGATGAACACGCGCATCCAGGTCGAGCACACCGTGACGGAGATGGTCACGGGGCTCGACCTCGTCCGCGAGCAGATCCTCGTCGCGCTCGGAGAGCCGCTCTCGGTGCGGCAGGAGGACGTAGCGCTGCGCGGCCACGCCATCGAGTGCCGCATCAACGCCGAGGATGCGGCCCGCGGCTTCCTGCCCGCAGCGGCGCCCGTGACCGGCTACCGCGAGCCGGCGGGACCGGGCGTGCGCGTCGACTCCGGCGTCGCCGCGGGATACGAGGTCTCCGGCTCCTACGACCCGATGGTGGCGAAGCTGATCGTGCACGGCGTCGACCGCGAGCACGCGCG
>DASTZY010000203.1:0-17980 GCA_035764085.1 Gaiellaceae bacterium | reverse complement strand
GACGGGTCCGCGACCGTGAGCGTCGACGGGACCGAGGTGCGGACGCTCGAAGCCGGCGACTTCTTCGGCGAGCTCGCGATCCTCGGAGACGGGCGCCGCACGGCGACGGTGACGACCGCCGCGCCGTGCCGGGTGCTCGTGCTGTTCGGGACGGAGTTCCGGCGGCTCGAGCAGGAGTACCCGGAGCTCGCCGCGCAGATCGAGTCCGGGCTGCGCGCGACCGCCGCGGCCGCTTAGCCCCCGACCCCGCCGCTAGGCTCTCGGCGTGGCGGTCGAGATCCTCTACTGCCCCGTCTGAGGGGGCTATGACCGACGGGCTGCGAGTCTCGCGGCCGAGCTGCAGGAGCACGGGATCGACGCGGCGCCGCGCGAGGGCGGGAGGTCGCAGTACGACGTCGTCGCGGACGGAGAGACGATCTTCTCGAAGCAGCGGCTCGGACGCTTCCCCGACGACGGGGAGGTCCTCGAGCTGCTCAGCTCCCGCTGATCAGTTCCCTTCGAACGCGGGCGGGCGCTTCTCGCCGAACGCCGCGACGCCCTCGCGGAAGTCCGCGGTCTTGGTCGCCTCGGCCTGCGCCTCGGCCTCGCGCTCGAGCTGCTCCTCGAGCGTCGCCGTCGCGGCTTCGTCGTAGAGGCGCTTCGTCGCCGCGACGGCGCGCGTCGGCGCTGCCGCGAGCTCGGCGGCGTGCTCGGCCACCCGCGACTCGAACGACTCCGCTTCGACCACCTCGGAAACGATCCCCCAGGCGTGCGCCTCGGCCGCGGTTAGCCGCCGGTTCGAGGTCATCCATTCGAACGCGCGCGGTGTCCCGAGCAGGCGCTGGATGAAGTACGTGCCGCCGGAGTCCGGGATCAGGCCGATCCCGACGAAGCCGGGCACGAAGAACGCGGCGTCGGAGGCGAGCCTGATGTCGCAGGCACACGCGAGCGAGAGGCCGGCGCCGGCGCAGACGCCGTTCACCGCCGCGATCACCGGCTTCTCGAGGGCGCGGATCGCGAGGACGTTGACGTGGTACGTCGCCCGCAACATCGCGGCGACGTCTCCGGATTCGCCGAAGGCGGACAGGTCCTGCCCGGCCGAGAAGCCGCGGCCGGCACCCGTGATCACGACCGCGCGCACGGCCGGGTCGCGCGCCTCCTCGAGCGCCGCCTGCAGCCCCTCGTGCACCCCGAGCGTGAACGCGTTGAGCTTCTCCGGGCGGTTGAGCGTGATCGTCAGGACGGCGCCGTCCCGTGCGACCTCGACGTCGGCCATCGTCAGGAGAGCTCGAGGAACTCGACCGTCGGCCGGGGGAAGCCGCGCTTGTACGCGTCCTTGCCCGTCGCCATGAACTCCTCGCTGCGCACCGCGCTCTGGAACGCCCGCTCGTCGGCGAACTCCCACTCGGCGTAGTACGCGTGCGCCGGCTCGCCCATCGGCGCGCCCGTGACCTTGCCGTGCCGGAAGACGCCGCCGGGCACCCGGGCGCACAGCTCGGCGTGCTCCGCGTATGCGTCCGCGTCCGGCTCGTGCTCGTAGAGGACGGCGACCCTGTACATAGACTCCTTCCCGTAGCCAGCGGGGGGGACGATAACCCGGTGAGGGGAGGAGCGATGGCAGGCAAGCTCGTGCACGTCGAGATCAAGGCGACGGACGTCGACCGCGCCCAGGGCTTCTGGAGCGGAGTCTTCGGCTGGGAGATTTCCCCCTCCGGGATGCCCGAGATGGACTATCGGCTCTTCCAGACCGGCGAGGACCAGGGCGGCGGCCTCATGGCCGGCGACCCGGGGACGCTGGACGTCTACTTCGACGCCGACGACATCGGCGCCACGATCGAGAAGATCCGCTCGGGCGGCGGCGAGTCGAGCGACAGGCAACCGATCCCGGGCATCGGCTGGTTCGCCAACTGCAAGGACACCGAGGGCAACGCGTTCAACCTGTTCCAGGCTGACGCAGCGGCCAGCTAGCAACAGGCTCTGGCTCCGACCATACGAGCGCGGGCGCCTCGAGCTCGCGCTGGACGTCGGGCGACGGCAAGGGCCAGCCGTCGACCTCGTTCGCTGGATAGTCGGATTGCTCGTTCATCCAGTCGATGAACGACGATTCGAGCGCGGCGGTTACGCGGTCCGGCGATCGAGGACGCGGAGGGCCTTCCCCTCGCTCCGCGGGATCGACCCGGGCGGGACGACGTGGACGCGAGCCGTCAGGCCGAGCACGCTGCGGAGCTGCCTGCTCACCGCGGCCGGGTCGCCCGCTCCCTCCACCTGGACCGTCAGCTCGTCGAGGTGCCCGGGCCGCTCGACGACCAGCTGGTAGTGCGGCTCGAGCTCCGGGATCGCCAGGAGCGCGCGCTCGATCTCGCTCGGGAAGACGTTGACGCCGCGGATGATCAGCATGTCGTCGGTGCGGCCGAGCACGCGCGACATGCGGGCGAACGTGCGGCCGCAGGCGCACGGCTTGCGTGTGAGCGCGGCGAGGTCGCCGGTGCGGTAGCGCAGCAGCGGGAGCGCCTCCTTCGTCAGCGTCGTGAAGACGAGCTCGCCGACCTCCCCGTCCGGCACCGGCTCGCCCGACTGCGGGTCGACCGCCTCGACGAGGAAGTGGTCCTCGTTCACGTGCGCGCCGTCGCGGCCCTCGGCGCACTCCGCCGAGACGCCGGGCCCCATCACCTCCGAGAGACCGTAGATGTCGACGGCGGTCAGGTCGAGCGCGCCCTCGATCGCCTCGCGCAGCCCCTCCGTCCAGGGCTCGGCGCCGAACAGGCCGGCGCGCAGCTTGAGCCGCGCCGGCTCCGAGACATGGTCGGCGATCGCGAGCGCGTAGCTCGGGGTGCAGCAGAGGATCTCCGCGCCGAGGTCCTCGAGCAGCTGGGCCTGGCGCGGCGTGTGGCCGCCCGACGCCGGGACGACGGTGCACCCGAGCCGCTCCGCGCCGTAGTGGAGGCCGAGGCCGCCGGTGAAGAGGCCGTAGCCGTACGCGTTGTGCACGACGGTTCCCGGCCCGGCTCCCGCCGCCGCCAGCGCCCGGGCGCAGCAGTCGGCCCACGCCGCGAGGTCAGCGCGCGTGTAGGCGACGATCGTCGCCTTTCCCTGTGTCCCGGAGGAGGCATGAATCCGGACGCAGTCCTGGAGCGGCACCCGGAGGAGCCCGAACGGGTACGCGTCCCGCAGGTCCGACTTGACCCGGAACGGCTGCTCCGCAAGCGCCTCGAGCTCGACGCCGAAGCGTTCCCGCAGCCGCTCGCGCTGGAGCCGCTCGAGCTCCGGCCGCGGCAGCGTCTCGAGCTCGGGCTGGAAGATCGGCACGCCGCGGATTATTCTCTCCCTGCAAGCGCCCGTGGAATCGACCAGGGAGGCGTCGTGCGCGCACCGTTCATTGCCATTCAGGAGGCCGGAACGACCACCTTGGAGGTATGGACGCGTGCTTCGCAGAACGTTGAACCTTGGGATCCTGGCGCATGTAGACGCCGGTAAGACGACTCTCACCGAACGGCTCCTCTACGCCGCCGGCGTGATCGCCGACGTCGGCAGCGTCGACAAGGGGACGACCCAGACCGACTCGCTCGCGCTCGAGCAGCAGCGCGGGATCACGATCAAGTCCGCCGTCGTCTCGTTCCCGATCGACGGCGTGACCGTCAACCTGATCGACACGCCCGGCCACCCGGACTTCATCGCCGAGGTGGAGCGTGTGCTGAGCGTGCTCGACGGCTGTGTGCTCGTGCTCTCCGCAGTAGAAGGAGTACAGCCCCAGACGCGCATCCTGATGCGCGCCCTGCAGCGGCTCGAGGTGCCGACGCTCCTGTTCGTGAACAAGATCGACCGCTCGGGCGCGGACCCGGAGCGCGTGCTCGACGAGATCGAGCAGCGCTTGACGCCGGAGGTCGTGCCGATGGGATCTGCGGCCGGGCTCGGCACGCGCACGGCGTCGTTCGCGCCGTTCGGGCCGGCCGACGAGAACCTGGCCGGCCGGGCGCGGGCCGGCGAGCTGCATCCCGTCTTCTTCGGCTCGGCCCTCACCGGCGCCGGCGTGGTGGAGGTGATGGGCGGGATCGCGCAGCTCCTGCCCGCGCGCGCGAGCGACGGCGACGGCCCGCTCTCGGCGCGGGTCTTCAAGATCGAGCGCGACCCGGACGGCCACCGGATCGCCTACACGCGCCTCTTCTCCGGCACGGTGAAGGTGCGCGACCGCTTCGACGCCGGCAAGGTGACCGCGGTTCGCGTCTTCGCGGACGGCGGCGCCGTGCAGCGCGACGAGGTGCACGCAGGCGAGATCGCGCGGCTCTGGGGGCTCGGCGAGATCCAGATCGGCGACTGGCTCGGCGAGCCGCGCGGCGGCGTCGAGCACCATTTCGCCCCACCCACGTTCGAATCGGTCGTGGCGCCGGTCGACCCTGCCGACGGGCAGCGGCTGCGCGTGGCGCTCAACCAGCTCGCGGAGCAGGACCCACTGATCGACGTTCGCCAGGACGACGAGCGCGCGGAGATCTCGGTCTCGCTCTACGGCGAGGTACAGCGCGAGGTGATCGAGTCGACGCTCCTGGACGAGTACGGGGTCGCGGCCGAGTTCCACGAGACGACGACGATCTGCGTCGAGCGGCCGACGGGGACGGGCGAGGCGGTCGAGATCCTCAACACGCCCACCAACCCGTTCCACGCGGACCTCGGGCTGCGCGTCGAGCCCGCGGCCGACGGCGCGGGTGTCGAGGTCCGCATTGCCCCGGGCCTCGACCCGCGCGACGCGCCGCTCTACACGTTCAAGACCTTCGCGGCGTTCGCGGCGCACATGGACGAGTACGTGCGCGTGGCGCTCGAGGAGGGGCTGTTCGGCTGGCAGGTCAGCGACTGCGTGGTGACGGTGACGAAGATCGGCTACAGCCTCGCGGACGGCCCGCCGGCGCGGCGCGGCCCGATGCCGAGCACGCGTGACATCAAGCGGCTGACGCCGCTCGTGCTCATGCAGGCGCTCGCGCAGGCCGGCTCGGTGGTCTGCGAGCCGGTCTTCCGGATCACCGCCGAGGTGCCGGCCGAGACGATCGGGGCGGTGCTGGCGGCGCTGGGCCGGCTCGGGGCCGGAACCGGCACGCCGGCGCCGCGAGGGGAGCTCGCCGTGCTGGAGAGCGCGCTGCCGGCGTCGCGCGTCCAGGAGCTGCGGCGCCAGTTGCCGGGCCTGACCGGCGGTGAGGGCGTGCTCGACGCCGAGCTCGCGGGCTACCAGCCGGTGACCGGGGATCCGCCGGTGCGGAGGCGGCTGACCCCGGATCCGCTCAACCTCGACGAGTACCTCGCGCACGTGGGACGATGACGGCGGAGCGTGGCTGTAGCGTTCGCGGGCGTGTCGGGCGGGGCTGTGGCGACGGTGTTGGCGGTGGCCGCGGGGCTCGCGGGCTCGATCCAGGTCGCGCTCATGTCGCGGCTCGGCGAGCGCATCGGTGTGCTCGAGGCGCTCGCGTTCTCCGCGACCCTGACCGCCGCGCTCGCGGTCGTCATCCTCGTGCTTGCGCACCACAGCGTGGCCGGCTTCGGGCGGGCGGTCCACCAGCCGTGGTGGATGCTCCTCGGCGGCGTGATGGGACTGCTGATCGTCTTCACCGTCACCTACGCCGGCCCGCGCATCGGCGTCACCGCGACGGTCGGGATCCTGATCGCCGGCCAGCTCGCGATGGGCGCGGCGATCGACCGCTGGGGCCTCTTCGGCAGCGACCGGATCGCGCTCCACTGGCCCCGCCTGCTCGGCATCGCGCTGCTCGCCGTCGGCGCCGCGCTCTCACTCAGGAAGTAGCTAAAGGCCGAACGGGTTGAAGGGCTTCGGGCTCGTGGAGAAGAGCACGCCCTTCGTCTCGAGATAGAGGTCGAGCGTGTCGATGGAGAGCTCGCGGCCGAAACCGGATTGCTTGTAGCCGCCGAACGGGATCCCGGGGAAGGCGCTGAACGGCATGTTGATCCCGACCATCCCGGACTCGATCGCGCGCGCCACCCGGTGGCCGCGGGCGGGATCGCCCGTCCAGACGGTGGCGAACAGCCCATACCTGACGTCGTTGGCGATCCGGATCGCGTCCTTCTCGTCCTCGAACGGGATGGCGGTCACCACCGGCCCGAAGATCTCCTCCTGCGCGACGCTCATCGAGCTCTCGACGCCGGCGAGCACCGTCGGGAGGTAGAAGGCGCCCGCGCCGTCGCCGGCCTCGCCCCCGAGCACGACCTCCGCGCCTTCCTCACGTCCCTTCTCGACGTAGCCGTGCACGCGGTCGCGGTGCGCCGTCGAGATGAGGGAGCCGACCTGCGTCTCGGCGTCGAGCGGGTCGCCGACCTTGAGCTGCTTCGCGGCCTCCGCGAAGCGCGCGACGAAGTCGTCGTAGATCGAGGCCTCGACCAGCACGCGCGAGCGGGCCTCGCAGCTCTGGCCGGCCGAGTAGTAGATCGACCAGACGGAGCTCGGGATCGCGTCGTCGAGGTTCGCGTCGGCGAACACCAGTGCCGGGCTCTTGCCGCCGAGCTCGAGGCTGAGCCGCTTGATCGGCTCGGAGCAGAGCCGCATGATCTCGCTCCCCGTCCTCGTCGAGCCGGTGAACGCGACCTTGTCGACCTGGGGGTGTTGGACGAGATAGGAACCGACAGTCGGGCCGTCGGCCGGGACGATGTTGATCGCGCCGGCCGGGAAGCCGACCTCGGCTGCGAGCTCCGCGATCCGCAGCACGCTGAGCGGCGTCTGCGGGTCCGGCTTGAGGACGACGGAGCAACCCGCCGCGAGCGCCGGCGAGAGCTTCCATGTCGACATGAGCAGCGGGTAGTTCCAGGGCACGATCTGTGCGCACACGCCGACCGGCTCCTTCAGCGTGTAGCTGAGGAGCGAGCCGCCGACGGGATTAGAGCGGCCGCCGATCGAGCCGGCGACGGATCCGAAGAAGCGGAAGTTCTCGACGGCGCCGGCGACCTCGGCCTTGACCGAGGAGATCGCCTTGCCGACGTTGCGCGACTCGAGCTCGGCGAGCTCCTTCCGGTTGGCCACGATCGCGTCGGCCAGCGCGTGCAGGAGGCGCGCGCGCTCGGTCGGCGGCGTCTTCCCCCACGGCCCATGGAGCGCGCCGCGGGCGGCCTCGACGGCGCGGTCGACATCGGCCTCGCCGGCCATGGCCGCGCGGGCGAGCGGCTCGCCGGAGGCGGGCTCGTGCAGGTCGCGCACCTCGCCCGACGCGGGCTCGACGACCTCCCCGCCGATGAACAGCCCGTGCTCCTGGCCTGCCGTCACCGCCACGGAGCGGAACTTAGCGGTTGGGCCGCGGCGTTTGCGGCGCCGACGGACGCGGTAGATTTCGGATCCGAAAACCTCTACGATGGGAGACGAGATGTCGAGCACGATCCGTGTCGAAGCCGCGCGCATTCCCGACCGTGACCGGCTGCTCGAGGCGTTGCGCGAGGAGGGCCTGGACGCCGAGCCGGAAGACGAGATCGGCATCGTCGTCCCCGTCGGCGAGGGCGGGAGCGGGCTCTTCCACCAGGTGGAGGGCGTCGTCTTCAGCGTGGGCGCCCCCTTCGTGCCGATCGAGCACGAGGGCGTGATCTACATCAGGCCTCCGGTCGGCTGACGGCCAGATCCGACGGCACCACCCTCGCCGTCAGGAGCTCGCGGAAGCGCTTCGGGTCGCCGCCGACGTACCCGTCGACGAGTTCGCGACCCTGCCAGTAGGTGTGCTGGTAGACCGGGGACGGGCTGACGAGCTGCCGTTCGACCAGCTTGTCGACCCGCTCGTCGGGGAGGAGCGACCACGTCGCCGCGTAGTCCCGTGCCTCCTCGGCGGACGCTCCGCGGTCGTGCAGCAGCATGGCGACGTTCGCGGAGACTCCCTGGAAGAGCCGGCCCGCCTCGGCCACCCGCGAGCCCACCTCGGCGTCGTAGTCGAAGCCCAGCCTCCCGAGCACCGCGGCCGCGAGCTCCTGGCCGTCGCCCGCGACGATGTCCGGGCCGGTGGTGGCGATCCCCTCCGAGATCACGGACGAGGGAGCCCACAGGAGGACGAGCGTCCATTCGAGCTCGTTCCGACCGCGCACGAGCTCGACCTCCTGCCAGACGTGGTGCGTGTGGTGGCCGCCGTAGATCTCGTGTGACGCCAGCTGGACGAGGATGCCGGCGAGGACGGGGAGATCGGTGTTCACCGAGATGTGCGTACGCAGCCCGCCGAGGTACCTCGCGTACCCCAGCCAGCGCTTGTCGGTGACGAGCTCGAGCTCGAAGTCCTCGCCTTCCGGAAGCCCGATCGTCTCGCGGGCCAGCCGCCGCAGCTCGGCAGCGACGTCCCGCAGCGCCTGCTCGAGGATCGCGGGCGGAACCTCGATCGCCTCGTACCAGCGCGCCAGGCGCGTCCGGAGGTCGTCCGTGCCCGGCAGCGCCTCGTCCAGCATCGCCAGAGCAGCGCGGAAGGGCTCCTCGTCGTGCCAGCGCGGCTCGATCCCGTAGACGAGCTTCCCCTCTTCCAGGTAGCTGAGCTCTGCGCCGGCCAGCTTGCGGGCCTGCGCCCACAGAGCCTGTACCTCCGCGGCCAGCCACGGATCGCCGGCGACGTCGGCGAGCAGCTCCTGCGCCTCGTCCACGAGCGCCGCCGGCTCACGCCGCTCCTCGGCCTCGATGGCCCGCGCGGTCTCCTCCGGACCCCAGTACGCGTCGATGAGCTCGTCGGTGTGCTTGCCGAGCCGCAAGCCGAGCTCGAGGTAGCGCTGGGTCGAGCTCACCGCTCGAAGAGCGCGGCCTGCCCCTGGCCGACGCCGACGCAGAGAGTCGCGAGGCCGTAACGGCCGTCGCGGCGGCGGAGCTCGTGCAGGAGCGAGACGACGAGACGCGCGCCGCTCATGCCGAGGGGATGGCCGAGCGCGATCGCGCCGCCGTTGACGTTCACCTTCTCGGGGTCGAGGCGCAGCTCGCGGATCACGGCGAGGCTCTGGGACGCGAACGCCTCGTTCAGCTCCACGAGGTCCACCTGCTCGATCGTGACGCCGCTCCGCTCCAGCAGCTTGCGCACGGCCGGGATCGGGCCGATGCCCATCACGCGCGGGTCGACGCCGGCCACGGCACTGCCGACGAACGCCCCCAGCGGCTCGACGCCCAACTCGCGTGCCTTCTCCTCCGAGGCGATCACGAGCGCCGCCGCGCCGTCGTTGATCCCGGAGGCGTTGCCCGCGGTGACCGTGCCTTCCTCGCGGAAGGCCGGCCGCAGCGCGGCGAGCTTCTCGGCGGTCGTGTCGGGACGTGGATGCTCGTCCCACGTCACGTCGCCGACGGGGACGAGCTCGTCGGCGAAGCGGCCCGCCTCGTCGGCCGCCGCCCAGCGGCGCTGCGACTCGAGCGCGAACGCATCCTGGTCCTCGCGGGTCACCTTCCACCGCTCGGCGACGTTCTCGCCGGTCTCGCCCATCGACTCGGGCGGGAAAAGCTCGACGAGCCTCGGGTTGGTGAAGCGCCAGCCGAGCGTCGTGTCGTAGAGCGGCCGGTCACCGCGCTCGAACGGCTTCGCCGCCTTCGGCGAGACGAACGGCGCGCGGCTCATCGATTCCTCGCCGCCGGCGACGAACAGGTCGCCGTCGCCGGCGATCACGGCGTGGCAGGCGCCCACCACGGCCGCGAGCCCCGACGCACAGAGGCGGTTGACGGTCACACCGGCAACGGACTCCGGCAGGCCCGCGAGCAGCACGGCCATCCGGGCGACGTTGCGGTTGTCCTCCCCGGCCTGGTTGGCCGCGCCGAACCAGACGTCCTCGATCAGATCCGCCGGCACCCCCGCGCGCGCGACCGCCTCGCGGATCACGAGCGCCCCGAGGTCGTCCGGCCGCACGCCCGACAGCGCGCCGCCGTAGCGGCCGATCGGCGTGCGAACGGCGGAGAGGACGACGGCCCGGGTCATTTTCCGCTCCGGCGCCGCCCATGTCGGCGCCTGCGCTCCTTGTCGAGCTCAGTCAAGACCACGCCTCATCGGGCGCGAAGTCTAGGCAGCGGCGGCGGCGCGACCGAGCAGCCGGTCGATCGCGGCCAGCCCCTCGTCCCCGATGTCGACGCTGTGCTCGTTGACGTACAGCGCGATGTGCGCGGCACAGACCTCGTCCGACATCTCGTGCGAGAGGGAGCGGACGTAGTCGCGGCTCGCCTCGGGGTGCGCGAAGGCGTACTCGACCGAGGCGCGAATCGCGGCCTCGGCCTCTGCCGCGACCTCCGGCTCGAGATCGTTCCGCGCGAAGATCCCGGCCAGCGGGACGGGGAGGCCGGTCTCGCCCTCCCACCACTCGCCGAGGTCGGCGACAGCCACGAGCCCGCGCTCGGCGTAGGTGAAGCGGCTCTCGTGGATGATCAGGCCTGCGCCCACCTCTCCGGCGGCGACCGCGTCGAGGATCTTGTCGTAGCGGAGCGCGACCACGTCGCCCAGTGCCGGCGCCGCCAACCGGAGGAGCAGGAAGGCCGTCGTCTCCCGGCCTGGGACGGCGATGCGGCCGGCCGCCGCATCCTCGAGCGAGCCTGCTTCGCGTGCGACGACGAGCGGGCCCACGCCGCGGCCGAGCGCGGCGCCGCTCCGCAGCAGGCGATAGCGGTCGCCGGCCGCCGCGGCGGCGCCGAAGCTGAGCTTGCTCAGATCGAGCTCGGCGGCCGCCGCGCGCCGGTTCAGCTCCTCGATGTCGCAGAGCACCGGCTCGACCGCGAACGGCGCGGGGACGAGCCCGTGCACGAGCGCATGGAAGGCGAACGCGTCGTTCGGACAGGGCGTGAAGCCGAAGGTCAGGTTCACGAGCGGCCGAAGAACCAGGCCTCGAGCGGCTTCAGCAGCTCGTCGCGCGTGAACGGCCGGATGCGCTCGTCGTGACCGTCCCGCTCCGAGACGGTGAAGTCGTCCTCCAGCGTCTCGTTCGCCTCCTGCAGGCAGTCGCCGAGCTCGTAGCCCTCGAAGACGTAGTCCTCGGGCCGCGGCTCTTTCTGGGAGCGCCGGTCGGGGTTGACCGCGCGCCCGACCGCCCA
Source organism: Gaiellaceae bacterium (assembly GCA_035764085.1). GTDB lineage: Bacteria > Actinomycetota > Thermoleophilia > Gaiellales > Gaiellaceae > Palsa-739. Next base: position 7,011 of record DASTZY010000203.1, on the reverse strand, counting down.
GACGCCGCCTTCCTTCCGCTCGATCCAGACGACGACCGTCTCGGGGTCGCCGTTCGAGTCGACGCCGTGGAGCACCCGCTCCGCGAACCGTCCGCGGTCGGTCGCCTGCTTCACCCCCTGACTATGACACCTCCTGCCCCGCTCCCGCGGCCCGCGCGCGCTCGACGACCGCCGCGGCGACGGCCACGTCCCAGGCGGCGAGGCCGTTGGACTTGAAGACGACGATGTCTTCGTCCGACTGACGGCCCGCGACCTCGCCGGCGACGACCTCCTGCAACTCGTGGACCTCGAGCCAGTCGAGGCCGCCCGACTCGACGGGCTCGATCAGGTCGGCGGACTCGAGCCGCGCGTCCTCGAGGGAGTCGCAGCAGACGAAGGCGGCCCGCTCGAGCACGACGTTGTCCAGCTCGCGCCGCCGGCCGTCGTTCGCGCCGACCGCGCAGATGAGCGCCCCAGACCGAAGCCACTCGCCGCGCAGCACCGGATCCGGCGACGTCGTGGCGGTGACGACGACGTCGCACGAGGCCGGATCCTGATGGCTCTCCCCCGCCTCGGCGTCGTGCTCCTCGCAGAAGGCGCGCAGCCGTTCCTCGGTCCGGCAATAGGCGACGACTCGCTCGAGGTCGGGGAGCGCCGCGCGAATGCAGGCGACCTGGGACTCCGCCTGCCAGCCGCAGCCGATCACGCCGAGGCTGCTCGCCCCGTCCGCGGCGAGGTGCTTCGCGGCGACGCCGCTCGCCGCCCCGGTGCGCAGCTGGCCGAGCTTGTCCGCCTCGAGCACGGCCACGAGCTCCGGCCGGTCGGCGCGGTAGAGCAGGACGGTGAAGCGCGCGCCGTCGTGGAAGCCCGCGTAGACCTTGGCGCCCGCGTACCCGAGCTCGAGGTCGGCGGCGGCCATCACCGCGAGCGCCCCACCGTCGAGCCGCAGCCGGTAGCGCGGCCGGTTCTCGACGCTGTCGCCGGCCATGCGGCGGAAGCAGTCCTCGATCGCCTCGACCGCGTCCGCCGGCGAGAGGAGCTCGGCGACGTCCTTCTCCGTGAGGTAGAGCGGCACGAACCGGATTCTGGAGGAATCTGGCAGACTCCTGGAGGTGGTGCTGGGCGCGGGGTCGGGACGCCGGGTGTGTGGATGCCTGCTCGTCGTGGTGGTGCTGTCGGTGCTGCTCGGAGCTCCGTCGGCGGGCGCAGCCCCACCCTCGCGCGACCTCGCGGCGTACACCGGCCTGGGCACGTGGCTCGACATCTACGCGAGCAAGTCCGCCTGGCGTCACCCTGAGCGGCAGGTGGCGGCGATGGCCCGCGACGGGGCTCGCACGCTCTACCTGCAGACCGGCAACTACAAGCAGAGCGTCGACGTCGTGCGCCGGCGCGCGCAGGGACGCTTCATCGACGCCGCGCACGCGGCCGGGATGCGAGTGGTGGCCTGGTACCTGCCCTCCTTCTCCCGCGCGGGGCAGGACGAGCGGCGGGCGCTGGCGGCGATCGACTTCCAGAGCCCGAGCGGCGAGAGCTTCGACGGTTTCGCGCTCGACATCGAGGCGACGCTGGTCAGGCCCCTGCGGCTGCGAAACCAGCGCCTGCTTCAGCTCTCGTCGCGGCTGCGGGCGGCCGTCGGGCCGAGCTACGCGCTCGGCGCGATCACGCCTTCGCCCATCGGGATGTCTCCTTCCTACTGGCCCGGCATTCCCTACCGGGCGCTCGCCCGCAGCTTCGACGTGTTCCTGCCGATGGCCTACTCGACCTACCGCGTGCACGGCAGCAGGGCCACCCTCGCCTACCTCTCCGCCACCGTCGGCGCCGTCCGCGCCGCCAGCGGCAACCCGGACGTCCCCATCCACCTGATCGGCGGGCTCAGCGGGGGAATGGGCGCCGGAGAGACCGCCGGGTTCATGCGCGCCGTCGCCCGGTGCGCCCCGCTCGGCTTCAGCCTGTACGCGTTTCCGCGCACCTCCCGCGCCGCCTGGACGGCGCTCACCGCGCCGGTCCCGGCTCCCGTCGCCGGCCGGCGTTCCTGCACCTGAACTCGCCCCGGATGGGCCCGACGCTTCATTGCCGCCTGTTGCGGGCACGTCTCAGGGGTGGTGCCCACGGAGATCGAACGCCTCTATCGGGAGCACCGTGCCGGACTGGTCCGGCTCGTCGAGCGCGAGCTGCGCGACCGTGACGATGCAGAGGACGTGGTGCAGACGGCGTTCCTCGACGCGCAGCGCGCCCTCGAGCGCGGCACGGTCCCGCGCAACCCGCGCGCCTGGCTCGCCGCGATCGCGCTAAACGCCGCGCGACGCCTCCGGCGGCGGCGACTGAACGTCGAGCCGCTCGAGGACTACGCGGTACAGGAGGCCTCGGGCATCTCCGACCTTCGTGCAGCGCTCACGAGCCTGCCGCGGGAGCAGCAGACGGCCGTGCTGTACCGGGATCTCCTCGGCCTCTCGTACGACGAGACGGCGGAGGAGATGGGTCGGTCGGTCAACGCGGTGACGATGCTCCTCCACCGTGGCCGGACGCGGCTCCGGCAGAAGCTCGGCGCCACGGCAGACGGTGTGGGGTTGTGGCGCTGGGTGAAGCAGGCCGGCATCCCCCAGGCCGCAGTCGTGAAGGGCGGAGCTGCCGTCGTGGCCGCCGGCGGTCTCGCGAGCACCGGGGTCGTCGCCGCGCGGGCGGTCGCTCCGATCGGGACCCACGTTGCCGCGGCCGCGCAAACGACGCTCTACCGAAGCCCGACGGTCGGGGCAGGGAGGACGTCCGGCGCCGCGCTCGCGGTCAGCGGTTCACCGCGCGACCTCCCCGAGGCGACCGGCGGCTCGCCTCACATGAGCCTGACCCGCGCGTCGACCCACACTCGTGCCCGGGACGGGACACCGGCACCGGCACCGGCACCGGCCGGATCGTCGACGGGCGAGGCGGAGACGGCTCCCTCGAAGCTCGGGCTGCCGACCGTTTCCCTGCCGACGCTGCCGGTCACGACGTCGCCCGTCACGATCGCGGCGACGGTGACCGTCAGCACGCCCATCACCGCGGTGACCGCGACAACCCCCACGGGCACGACGGCGACGGTGACGACGCCCATCGCGACGGTCACCCTGCCCATTCCCTAGAGAGCCACCGAAAGGATCGGCCGGCCGTATGCCTCTACCCAGGTAAGGGGGGAGACATACGCGATGAACGAGCCTTTGAAAACCAGCCGTGAGCCTCGGGTCGGCGAACGCGTGAGCCTCGACGGCCGCGTCGGCGTGCTGCGCTACCTCTACGGCTCCGGCGCCGCCGTCGTGCGCTTCGATCAGGAGGCCGGCACGAAGGTCGTCCCACTGCGCCGGCTCGTCCCCTGCGCCGACGAGGCCCCGCTTCCCGACGGGTGTGGGCAATAGGGGTCCACGCATGAACGAGACCTCGGGAGCGAAGACCAGGGTCACCTTCCAGGGGATCGCCGTGACTGCCACGAAGGACCGGCTCTGGCACGTCGAGGCCGCAGGCAGGTCAGCGTCGGCGGAGTTCCTGGATCAGGCCGTCGATCTCGTGCTCCCCTGGCTGACCTACGAGGAGCAGGACCGCCTGCTGATCCAGCTGCTCGTGGGGGTGCCGACGGAGCCGCTTTGAGCGATCTTCCGCGGCCTGCCGCAAGCAGCCACGGAGAAATGCGCCCGGCATGATTCGAACATGCGACCTCTGCCTCCGCAGGGCAGAGACAACGTGGAGGAACCCATGGTTCCCCCACGAGCCCCCTCCTTCAGGTCAAGAGCACGGAGAAATGCGCCCGGCATGATTCGAACATGCGACCTCTGCCTCCGCAGGGCAGCGCTCTATCCCCTGAGCTACGGGCGCCAGGGAGGGCCAGTGTAGCGAGGCGCTAGCCGCGGCCCAGCAGCCGCGAGAGGAGCCCAGGCCGGGCGGGACGCCCCGGGAGATTCGCGGCGGCGACGCACTCGAGGTGTGCATGCCGACGGCGGGTCGTGTCTCCCTCCGGCGCGACCAGGACGTGGTCGCTCATCGCGTGCAGCCGATAGCCGCAGAGCGGACAGGTGTACGTCGCCGGCTTGAGGCTGCGGACTGGACGGACGGAGTACCAGTCAGCCGGCTCGAGCCGCGAGCGCGAGCGGCGCGTCATCCGGCACCTCCGTGCGCACGTAGGCGAGCGCGACGACCGTTCCGTCCGCGCGTCGCGCGGCGCTCGTGACCCGCCCGACCTCGCGTCCCTCGTGCTGGAGCGGCGCGTCGTAGTCGGGCTCCTCGTCGAGCTCGACGACCCGCAGCCCGCGGTTCGGGTGGCCGCGGAAATGCAGGCGCGCCACCGGCTCCTGCCCGGGGTAGCAGCCCTTCGAGAAGGAGACGTGCGTCTCGTCGAGGCCCGCCTCCGCGGGGAGGATGCGGTCGTCGATCTCCCGCTCCCAGCGGGGCACGCCACCCTCGATCCGCAGCAGCTCGAGCTCCTCCTCCGAGAGGGTCGGCTCGAGACCCGCGTCGAGCGTCTCGCGCGCGCCTGGCCAGTCCGTCGTGAACCCACGGTCGCCGCCGAAGACGAGCGCCGACTCGTGCTCCTCGGGCTCGATCTCGCAGCGGGCGCGCAGGCGCATCCGCGTCAGGTGCGCGCGCACGATCTCGCCGAGCCCCGGCTCCGTGAGCAGGAGGAAGTCGTCGTCGGCGCGGCGCAGCACGACGAGGGGCGCGATCACGCGTGCCTTCGCGGTGAGGAGGAGCGCCGGGCACGCCTCGCCGGGCGCCAGCGCCTCGACGTCGTTCGAGACCAGCCGCTGCAGGTGGTCCGCCGCGTCGGGCCCCGCCACGCGGACGAACTCCCGTGCTCTCGCAGCCACGTCCATGGCGTCTAGTGTGCCCGGCGATGCCGCTCTTCCGCTCGAAGGCCGAGGACAAGGTGCGCGCCGCGGGCTACGACCCGACGCGCCTGCCGCCGGGCCAGTACCTGACCGAGAAGTGGCCCGTCCTGCACGCCGGCGACGTCGCGCACGTCGACACGGCGACGTGGCAGCTGAGGCTCTTCGGCGAGGTCGAGGAGGAGGTCACGCTCGACTACGAGCAGCTACGGGCGCTACCCGCGACGGAGATCACGACCGACATCCATTGCGTGACACGCTGGAGCCGCTTCGACGCCGGCTTCCGCGGCGTCCACTGGCGGGAACTCGCGAAGCTCTGCCGCCCGAAGCCCTCCGCGCATTTCGCGATCGCACACGCCGAGGCCGGCTACGCCGAGAACCTGCCGCTCGTCGCGCTCGAGGAGGAGAACGCGCTCGTCGCCTACGAGGCGGACGGCGAGCCGCTGACGGCAGACCACGGCGGGCCGGTGCGGCTCGTCGTCCCGTCCCGCTACTTCTGGAAGAGCGCGAAGTGGCTGAACGGGATCGAGCTGGCGGCGGCCGACCGGCCGGGGTTCTGGGAGCGCTACGGCTACCACAACGACGCCGACCCCTGGCGCGAGGAGCGCTACGGCTTCTGACCACGAGGTCATCCATCTTGGGTATGCCCCCTCCCCTCGAATGGGGTAAAGCCCGAGTGGCCGGCTGCCGATAGAGCGGCAGAACCACCTCCCCCTACGCGAAACGGCGCCCCGCACGGGCGCCGTTTCGCGTCCAGGGCATAGGTTCTCGGCGTGGACGAGCCCCGGCCGTACGACCCCACGATCTTCGAGGGCGCGGCCGCCCATTACCGGCCCGGCAGACCGCCGTACTCGCCTCAGCTGGAGGCCGTTCTCACCGAGGAGCTGGGGCTCGACCGAACCGGGAGGCTCCTGGACGGCGGCTGCGGTCCGGGCATCCTCACGGTCCGGCTCGCCCATCTCTTCCAGGACGTGGTCGGCCTCGACCCCGACGCTGCGATGCTCGCCGAAGGCCGCCGGATCGCGGACGAACGGGGCATCGAGAACATCCGCTGGGTCCAGGCGCGAGCCGAGGACCTCCCCGAGGCCGCACCCGGGTCGTACCGGGTGGTCACGTTCGGCCAGTCCTTCCACTGGACCGACGAGCTTCGCGTCGCCGAGACCGTCTACGACATGCTCGAGCCGGGCGGCGCCCTCGCGCTGATCGTGCACACGGTCGAGGGACGCGGCACACCGCCGAGCCCGGGCGCGCCGCCGATTCCGCACGACGAGATCAGGGCGCTGGTGGCCGAGTACCTCGGGCCGGACGTGCGGTCCGGCCAGGGGCTCGCCCCGGTCCGACGCCACCGCTTCGAGGACATCCTCGTTCGCAGCCGGTTCGGTGCACCGCAACAGCTGTTCGCGCCCGGCATCCCCGATCTGCTCCGGGACAGCGAGAGCGTGCTGTCCGGCTACTTCTCGATGTCGTCGTCGGCGCCGCACCTGTACGGCGACCGGGTCGAGGACTTCGCCGCCGAGGTCCGCGAGCTGCTGGCGTCTCGCTCGCCCGACGGCCTCTTCTGGGACTGGCCGGGCGACACTGAGGTGATCCTCGCCCGGAAAAGCGGAAGGGCCGGCTGAGCCGGCCCTTCGCGGAAAGCCCGAAGAGGGCTCGTTACATCATCCCGCCCATGTCCGGCATGCCGGCGCCAGCGCCCACGGGGTTCTTCTCCGGGGCCTCGGCGACGACCGCCTCGGTGGTGAGGATGTTCTTCGCGATCGACGCGGCATTCTGCAGCGCCGAGCGCGTGACCATGGTGGGGTCGCCGATCCCGCTCTTGAGCAGGTCCTCGACCTCGCCCGTCTCGACGTTCAGGCCGAAGCCCTTCTGCGCCGCCCGGACGTTCGCGACTGCGATCGAGCCCTCGAGGCCCGCGTTGTACGCGAGCTGCCGGAGCGGCTCCTCGAGCGCCTTCAGGATGATCTGCGCACCCGTGCGCTCGTCGCCCTCGAGGTCGTTGAGCACGGTGTCCTTGACCTCGTCGGCGGCGTTGATCAGCGCCACACCGCCGCCGGGGACCTGGCCCTCCTCGAGCGCCGCGCGGGCGGCCTGGAGTGCGTCCTCGACGCGGTGCTTCTTCTCCTTCATCTCGGTCTCGGTCGACGCGCCGACCTTGACGACCGCGACGCCGCCCGACAGCTTCGCG
>DASTZY010000202.1:0-3384 GCA_035764085.1 Gaiellaceae bacterium | reverse complement strand
CCGGGGCAGCTCGTCTGCTACCCGATCCTCGACCTGAAGCGGCACGGCCGCGACGTGAAGCAGTACGTCCGGAACCTCGAGGAGGCGCTGATCGGCACGCTCGCGGCGCTCGGCGTCGAGGGGACGCGCCTCGAGGGGCTGACCGGCGTCTGGCTCGCGCGGCCGCCGCGCAAGATCGCCTCGATCGGCGTCCACGTCTCCCGCTGGGTGACGACGCACGGCTACGCCCTCAACGTCGACCTCGACCCGGCTCCGTTCACCGACTGGATCACGGCCTGCGGGCTCGAAGACGCGATGTTCACGACGATCGCGCGCGAGCTCGAGCGCCCCGTGACCGTGGACGAGGTGCGGCCGCACGCGGTCGCAGCGCTCATGGACGTCTTCGGGCTCGAGCTGGAGGAGCTGCCCGCCGAGGACGGTGCCGGCCTCTGGCCGCAGCCCGTCCATGCCCAGCTCGCCGCGAGCCGCTAGGGCAGCCAGCCCTCCCGGAACTCGCCCTCCTGCCGGGCCGGAAACCGGGCGTACGCGACCTTCGGCTCCGTCGTCTCCTCCTCGGCGCTCGCGTCGTGCTTCATCGCGACGTCGGAGTACGGGTACCCGCCCCAATCCGGGCCGTCCTGGTGATCCCGGGCCCCGATCGCGAGAATCGCCGCCGGCCCGTCTCCCGCTCCGACGATCGTGTGCGAGACACCCGGCGGCTTGTGGAAGAAGTCCCACTGCCGCAACGGGCGCTCCTCGTCCTCGACCACCAGCAGCGCCTCGCCGGAGAGGACGAGGAAGTCCTCCTGGTCGGCCTCCCAGTGGTACATCGACATCGGCTGGCCGGGCTCGAGCACGAACAGGTTGACGCCGACCTGCGCGCCGTCGTCCCCGACCAGATCGGTGACGGAGCCGCGCGGGCCGCGATCCCACCACTGCATCTCACGCACGTTGCGGACGAACCAGCTCACGCCCGGGAGACTATGCGCGGAGCCCGTCGAGCACGACCGCGAGGTAGCGGCGCCACTGCCCCGCGGGCGCGCCGATCAGCGCCGACCGGACGAGCAGCTGGACGTCGTCGGGCTTCACGTCGCGGCGCACCGCCCCTGCGCGCTGGGCGCGCGAGACGATCTTGCCCACGAGGACATGGAGGTCCGCCGCGCCCGGCTTCTCGCCGCAGTGCACGACGCACCTGTGCAGGCCCGGCGTCTGCATGTTGAGCTCCGCGACCCGCCGCACGAAGTCGAAGAACGCCGCGCCGGGATCGTCGGAGGCGAGAGCCTCGTTTGCGAACGCCCGCAGCTGCGCGAAGTGCCGCTCGAGCACCGCGTACATCAGGTCGTCCTTCGTCGGGAAGCGGCGGAAGACCGTGCCGTGCCCGACCCCTGCGCGTCGTGCGATCTCGTCGATGCTCGCGTCGGGCCCCGACGCGGCGAAGACTTCCGTCGCCGCGTCGAGAACCCGCTCGAGATTTCGCCGCGCGTCGGCGCGCAGCTCGGTCATCAGGCGGCCAGTGCCGGCTGCTCGGCCTCCGCCGCCGCCTCGATCCGGGCGACGTGCCGCTTGCGGAGGAGCGCGAGCATGACGACGAGGCTCAGACCGACGAGGACGGCCGCGCCGGCGAACGCGTACTGGAACCCGTGCACCTGGGCGGCGATCGAGTTGCCGTCGGTGTGGTTGACGGCGATCGTCGAGAGGATCGCCAAGCCGAGCGCCCCTCCGACCTGCTGCGAGGTGTTGAAGAGCCCGGAGGCGAGCCCCTGGTCCTCGTCGTCGAGCCCGGTCGTCGCGATCAGGGTGAGCGGCATGAAGATGGCACCCATCCCGAGCGAGGCGAGGATCATGCCCGGCAGGACGTCGGCCGCATACGAGCCGTCGACCGGCAGGCGGGCGAAGAGGAGCAGCCCGACGATGGTCAGCAGCATCCCGACCGCTGCCACCGGCCGCACGCCGATCCGCGGCGCGAGACCCGAGGCGAGCCCGGCCGAAAGCATCACGCCGGCCGTGAACGGCAGGAACGAGACGCCGGCCTTGAGCGGCCCGAAGCCGAGCACGTTCTGGATGTACAGCGTGTTGAAGAAGAACATCGCGAACATCCCGGAGAAGGCGAGGAACATCGACAGGTTCGCCGTCGAGAGCGAGCGGACGCGGAAGATCGAGAGCCGGACGAGCGGCTCCGTCGAGCGCATCTCGATCAGGATGAACGCTGCGAGGAGGGCGGCCGCGACGACGAAGGAGACGATCGTCAGCGTCGAGCCCCAGCCGTGCTGGGCCGAGCGGACGAGCCCGTAGACGAGCGCCATGAGGCCACCCGTGACGGAGACGGCGCCGGCGATGTCGTAGCCCTGGTGCGCGTGCTCGTCCTTCGACTCGGGCACGAGGCGCATGGCGGCGAAGAAGGTGATGATTCCGACCGGCACGTTGACGAAGAAGATCCAGCGCCACGAGAACGCCTGCGTGAGCGCGCCGCCCAGCACGAGGCCGACGGCAGAGCCGCCGATCGCGATCGCGGCCCAGACGCCCAGCGCCCGTGCGCGCTCCTTCCCCTCGGCGAAGGTCGTCGAGATGATCGACAACGCCGCCGGCGAGATGAGCGCGGCCCCGAGCCCCTGCAGCGCACGGAAGCCGATCAGCATCCCGGAGGTGCTCGAGATCCCGTTCAGGAACGAGGCGCCGGTGAAGATCACGAGCCCGATCAGGAAGAGCCGCTTCCGTCCCAGGAGGTCCCCCGCGCGCCCGCCGAGCAGGAGGAACCCTGCGAAGACGAGCGTGTACGCGTTGATCACCCACTGCAGGCTCGCGTCGGTGAAGCCGAGCGACGTCTGGATGTGGGGCAGCGCGACGTTCACGATCGTCGCGTCGAGCACGACCATGAACTGGGCCAGGCAGGCGATCACCAGGATCAGCCAGCGGTTGGTGGCCCGGGAGGCGGGTGGAGCGGCGGATGTGGGCGGGGCGGCGGGGGCGAGGGCTTCGGTCATCAGGGCGGCTCCTGGGTGGCGGCGGTTTCGTTGGCCCGGCTCGCGTCCAGTGATAATGTGGACTGCGCGGTCCGGTTAGACTAACACAAGCGGACCGAGCGGTCCGGTTATTTTCTTTTGAACTCTGTGTGCGGTGTCCACGGGTCCAGGACGCGGTGACGACCGCGGTCCTAACACACGCCGTGTAAAACGCGCCAAAGTCCCTCTCCGGCGATCGACTTTGCGCACATAAGCGTCGTCCAGGCGCTTATGTGCGTAGAGCCGCCAGGAGGAGGGGGACTTTGCGACGTTTTGCACCGTGCGCCGCGCCCGCGGACCGTCGCCTACCACGGCTGAGGGAGGGGGAGGCGATGCGCGCCTGGCCGCCCTCGAGCTCAATCCAACTCGCCAACCACCACAAGACGCCGCTCGCAGGGCGGTCAGG
>DASTZY010000201.1:0-10070 GCA_035764085.1 Gaiellaceae bacterium | reverse complement strand
CCGAGCGGCTCGAGCTCGTACACCTGCGTGCGGGAGATGAGCGCGGAGTTGACCTCGTAGTACGGGTTCTCGGTCGTCGCGCCGATCAGCGTCACGAGCCCCGACTCCACGCCCGGCAGCAGCGCGTCCTGCTGGGCCTTGTTGAAGCGGTGGATCTCGTCGAGGAAGAGGATCGTGCGGCGGCCCGTCGTGCCGAGCCGCTCCTTGGCCCGGGCGAGCACCTCGCGCACGTCCTTCACCGTCGCCGACACCGCCGACAGCTCCTCGAAGGCGGCGCCGGTCGAGGCGGCGACGATTCGCGCCAGCGTGGTCTTGCCGCTGCCGGGCGGCCCGTAGAGGATCGAGGAGTGGACGCGATCCTCCTCGATCGCGTGCCGCAGCGCGGAGCCCTCGCCCAGGACGTGCTTCTGGCCGACGAACTCGGCGAGGCTCGCCGGCCTGAGCCGCTGGGCGAGCGGCGCGACGTCGCCAGCGCGCGCGTCGGCCGCGTCGGAGAAGAGGTCGCTCATCGCCTCAGTATGCTCCGCCGCGTGAGTGGGGCAGGGTCCGTCGCCGACTCGTGGAGCGGCGCGAGCTACGAGCGCATCGCGGAGACCTTCGCGCCGATCCACGACCGTGTCGTCGAGTCGCTGGGCGTGGAGCCGGGAATGCGCGTGCTCGACGTCGCCTGCGGCACCGGCGGCGTGGCGTTGCGGGCTGCGCGGGCCGGCGCGGACGTGGTCGGGATCGACATCTCCGCCGACCAGCTGGCGAAGGCGCGCGACGCGGCGGACGCCGAGGGACTCGACATCCGGTTCGAGGAGGGCGACTCCCAGGAGCTTCCGTACGCCGACGCCGAGTTCGACGCGGTCGCATCCGCCTTCGGCGCGATCTTCGCGGTCGACCACGAGAGCACCGCCGCCGAGCTCGGACGCGTCTGCCGTCGTGGCGGACGGCTGACGTTGACCGCGTGGCCGGAGGACGAGTGGTCGGAGGTGCACGCGAGAGCGGGCCGGACCTTCCCCGGCGACGCCGACGCGCGCGAGTGGGCCAGGGAGGAGCACGTGCGCGCGCTCCTCGGTGGTGCGTTCGACCTCGAGCTGCACACCGGCGAATGGCGAATGGAGGCCGAATCGGGGGAAGCCCTCTGGGCGATCGCCTCCTCGTCGATGCCGCCGTTGCGCGCCTGGCTCGCGTCGGTCGACGACGAGACGCGTGCGCGTGCCGAGCGCATCTACCTCGACCACCTCGCGCCCGGCGTGCTGGAGCGCCGGTACGTCCTTCTCCTCGGGACGCGCCGGTGAGCGCGACGGCCTCGCTGCGGGACGAGGTCACGGATCTCCTGCAGCGCCTGATCCGCGTCGACACGACGAACCCTCCCGGCAACGAGACCGCCGCCGCCGAGCTCCTGCGGGACTACCTCGAGGCGAACGGCATCGAATGCGAGCTGATCGCGAAGGTGCCCGAGCGCGCGAACCTCGTGGCGCGGCTCCCCGGCGGCAACGGGCCCTCGCTCCTCTTCCTCGGGCACACGGACGTGGTCCTCGCCAACCCGGCCGAGTGGTCGGTGCCGCCGTTCTCGGGGGAGCTGCGGGACGACCACGTCTGGGGACGTGGCGCGCTCGACATGAAAGGGCAGGTCGCGGCCAACGCCGTCGCCCTCGCGTCGCTCGCGCGCGAGGGGTTCCGGCCGAGTGGCGACCTGATCTTCGCGGCGGTGGCCGACGAGGAGGTCGGCGACGACTTCGGTCTCTCGTGGCTGTGCGAGGCGCATCCGGAGGCCGTCCGCTGCGACTTCGCGATCAACGAGGGCGGCGGGGAGCGGGTCCAGCTGGACGACGGTCGCGTGATCTACCAGGCGACGGTGGCCGAGAAGATGACCGCACCGTTTCGCCTGCGCGTGCACGGCCGCTCCGGCCACGCCTCGATGCCGCGGATCGCCGACAACGCGCTCGTCAACGCGACGCAGCTGATCGAGCGCATCGCGTCGTTCCGGCCGGAGCCCCAGCTCGGCCCCGAGGTCGAGGGCTTCCTGCGCGTGGTGCTCGGCGAGGTTCCGCCGGCGGCCGAAGCGGCTGCTCGCGTCACGGAGGTATCGGCGGTCGCCGCCTTCCTCGTGGAGGCTCTGCTCGCCCCGACCTTCTCGCCGACGATGATCTCGGCGTCGCAGAAGCGGAACGTGATCCCGGCGCTCTGTGACGTCGAGGTCGACTGCCGGCTCCTGCCCGGGCAGGATCCGGAGCTCGTCGAGCCGCTGATCCGTGCGGTGCTCGGCGGCGACGTCGAGTACGAGCTCGAATGGACGGAGGAGCCCCAGGGGGGCACGCGCTCGCCGCTCGGCACGCCGCTCTGGGAGGCGATCGAGGAGTTCGTCGCCGAGGCGGAGCCGGGCAGCCGGGCGGCTCCCCTCGCCTGCGTCGGCTTCACCGACAGCCACTGGCTGCGGCAGGCGTTCGGCACGGTTGCGTACGGGTTCTTCCCGGTGACGGCCGCGATGCCGCCCGAGGTGGCGGCGTCGCTCGTCCACTCGGCCGACGAGCGTGTGCCGGTGGCCGACCTCGAGCTCGGCGTCCGCTGGCTGCGCCACGCGGCGCACGCGGTGCTCACGTAGGGCCGACTACCCTTCGACGCGATGGCCAGGAAGGAGAAGATCCGCCTCGGCGGGATGGCGCTTCCCAACGGCGTGCTCGTGCACGGCCCGAACTCGTGGGCGTGCGCGATCCGCAACGAGGACGGGGAAATCGAGGTCGCCTCGGCGCGGAAGCGTCTTCGCGCGTCCCGGATCGAGAACCCGTTCCTGCGCGGCCCGGCTCGGCTCGCCGAGGCGCTCGCGCTGCTGCCGCAGATCAAGGCGAAGCTGCCGTCGGCGCGACTGCCGATGGAGAACCCGCGCGCGCTCGTCTCGATGCTCGGCGCGGCGGCGTTCATCCGCGTGCTGCGCGAGTCGAAGGTGCGCCCGGTCGCGCGCGAGCTCCTCTCGGCGATCGCCTCGGTCACGCCGGCCGTGCTGACGCTGCGCACCGGCGAGCTCGCGGCCTATCACGGCGCGGAGCACATCTCGATCGGCACCTACGAGCACGGGAAGCGGGCGACGCGGGAGCACGAGCGCTGCGGCGGACACCTCGTCGGGCCGCTCGTCGTCACCTCCGCCGTCGGCAACACGCTCGCCACGCTCGCCCCGGAGCGGATGCGGCGCCGGGCGCAGGCGGTCGCGCAGATCGGTGCGGTCGCGGCCGCGACCGAGCTCTTCGGCTGGATGACGCGGCACCCCTCGCACCCGGTTGCGCAGGCGCTGTCCAGGCCGGGACACGAGCTTCAGCACCGCTTCTCGACGGCCGAGCCGAGCGCGAAGCAGCTCGAGGTCGCCGAGGCGGCGCTGGCGGCGTGCCTCGCGCTCGAGCATGAGCTCGCGGCCGCGTAAGCAGCGCCTCCCCCCGGACGTCTTCGACCTCCCCGTCGAGAAGATGCGCGCGGGCTGGTACACCGACGCGTACTTCAACCACGCCCGCGCGACGCTCCTGGCCGACGGACGGCACCCGCACGTCGTCGTCCAGGTCTTCCAGAAGAACCGGGCCTGGCTCGGCGGGATGGACGAGGCGATCGCGATCCTCCGCCTCTGCTCGCACGATCCGGGCGGCCTGACGATCCGGGCGCTCTACGACGGCGACCCGCTCGAGCCGTGGGACACGGTGCTGACGATCGAGGGGGACTACACGACCTTCGCGCACCTCGAGACCGTCTATCTCGGCACGCTCGCGCGGCGGACGCTGATCACGACGAACGTCGTCCGCGTGCTCGAGGCCGCGAACGGCAAGCAGATCATCTTCATGCCGGCCCGCTTCGATCACCATCGCGTCCAGGCCGGCGACGGCTACGCCGCCTACGTCGCCGGGCAGGTGACCGGCTTCGAGATCGGAGTCACCAGCGACGAGCAGGCGTCGTGGTGGGGCGGCCGGGCGATCGGAACGGTGCCGCACTCGCTGATCGCCGCGTACGGAGGGGACACCGTCCTCGCCGCGCGCACGTTCGCCGAGTGGGCGCCGGAGGAGATGGCCGTGACCGTCCTCGTCGACTTCGCCAACGACTCGGTACGGACCGCGCTCGACGTGGCCGAGGCGCTCGGCGACCGGCTCTGGGGCGTCCGCCTCGACACGTCCGAGACGCTCGTCGACCGCTCGCTCTGGCAGGAGCTCGGCGACTTCAAGCCGACCGGGGTCAACGAGCGCCTCGTCCGCAAGGTGCGCGACGCGCTCGACGCCGCCGGCCTCGGCCGCGTGCGGATCGTCGTCTCCGGCGGCTTCACCGTCGACAGGATCCGCGACTTCGAGGAGCGCGAGGTGCCGGTCGACGCGTACGGCGTGGGCTCCTCGCTCATCCGCGGCGCGAACGACTTCACCGCCGACGTCGTGCTGACCGACGGCGAGCTGTCGGGAAAGTTCGGCCGCCGCCTCCGCGACAACCCGCGTCTCGAGCTCGTGGAGTGACGGCCGAAGTACCCTTCACGCGATGCCGACCGCCTCTCTCGTCACCTCCCGCGCCTGAGCGTACGACCACGCCGAGCGTGTCTCGGTGGCGCTGCAGCAGCAGGAACTGCGCAACCGTCTCCGGGAGGCGGAGGGCGATCCCGAGCCGCGGGTGCGTTGGCGGTTGGCCTTGCCGCGCCTAGTCGCTCGCCGTGCCGGCGGGCTGCGCGCCGAGCCTCGCTAGCTCGTCCGGATCCCAGAGGCGGAAGCCGCCGAGGAAAGCGTTCTCGTTCGCGCCGCGGCGGCAGCCGGGCGGCAGCTCGTCGAGCTCGCCGACGCCGCCCCCGCCGAGCACGACCTCGTCCGGCTCCAGCGCCGCTCGGAGCCGCTCGACCGTCTCGAACACGGCCTTCTTCCACTTCTTCCTGCCCTTCCTCTCGAGCGCCCGCTCGCCGACGTAGTCCTCGAACGTCTTCTCGCGGAACGGGAGGTGACCGAGCTCGAGCGGCTCGACCAGCCCGTTCGCGACCAGCGCCGAGCCGAGCCCGGTGCCGAGCCCCAGGAAGAGCATCCGTCCGCCCTGGTAGCTGCCGACCGCCTGCATCGCGGCGTCGTTGGCGATCCTGGTCGGCTTCCCGAATGCCTTCTCGTAGTCGAAGTCGACCCAGCCCTTGCCGAGGTTCACCGGCTCGGAGAGGACCCTGTCGCCGCGCACGGGAGCCGGGATCCCGATCGAGACGACGTCCCACTCCCAGCCGTCCACGGCCTGCAGGACACCGGCCGCCATCTCCTCCGCGGTCAGGGAAGGGCCGGAGACGAAACGGCGCCGCTCGCTCTCCTTCGAGGTCAGCGCCTTCACGTGCGAGCCGCCGACGTCCACGGCGAGGACGATCCGGTCTCCCACGATCATCAGCCTACGCCGAACAGGGGCAGACACGGCTGGAGGCCCACGATCTCGACGGCGAAGGGAGGCCGCCACTCCTCTCTGCGCACCTCGAGGTCGGCGTGCCCCACCACCTCGCCGCGCGGCGCGACCGTCGAGCGGCCGATCTGCCGGTAGCCGAGCTTCTCGGACACGCGGAGCGACGCGACGTTCCCGTCGATCGCGCCCGAGCGGGCGGCCTCGGCGCCGAGGCCGCGGAAGGCGAGCTCGAGCACGGCCGTCCGCATCTCGGTGCCGACCCCGCGGCCCTGGAACCGCCGCCCGAGCCACGAGCCCGTTCCGACCGTACGCGTCCGCGGGAAGCCCTCGCCCATCAGGTTCTGCACGCCGACCGGCTCGCCCTCCAGCCACACGCAGAGCTCGAGGTGCCAGGCAGCGGCGCTCCAGTCCCGTCGGTGCATCTCGTGGTAGTCGAGGAAGTCCGCCAGCTCCGGGTCGTCGGTCCACGCGATCGAGAACGGCATGAAGTCGGGCGGATGGACACCGCCGAGCGCGACCTCGCGCAACTGCAAGACCTCCTCCTTCGTCGGCAGGCGCAGCTCGAGCCGCGGTGTGCGCAGCCGGAGCCCGAAGAGCGGGGAGAGGTCGATCAGCCGAGCCTCTCGGGATGGCCGAGCTGGCCGAGCTCGGCGATGTCGCGGCGGAAGAAGAGCGACACCGTCCAGTCGACGACGACGCGGAGCTTCCGCTGCGCGAGCGGAAGCTGGTACAGGTGGTACGACCGCGTCACCCACCAGCCCGGGAAGCCGCGCAGCCGCACGCCGAGCACCTCCGCGATCCCCTTGTGCCGGCCGAGCGTCGCGACCTGGCCGAGCATCCGATAGCCGTACGGCTCCGGGGGCCCGGCGAGGTTCTTGGCCAGCCGCCGGGCCTGGCGCAGCGCATGCTGGCACGTCGGAGGATCGGGCCGGTCGCTGCGCGTATTCGGGACGCGCGCGCAGTCGCCGAGGGCCCACACGTGCTCGTGCCCGCGGACGCGGAGCAGCTCGTCGACCTCGACATGCCCCTTCTCGTCGAGCGGCAGCGACCACTCGCGCAGGGCGGGATTCGGCGCGACTCCCGCGGTCCAGACGAGCGTGTCGGTCGGGATCCTCGTGCCGTCGCCGAGCACGGCCTCGCCGGCCGAGGCCGAGTCGAGCGTCGTCTCGACGTGGATCTCCACGTTTCGCCGGCGAAGCTCGGCCGCGGCGTAGTCGCCGAGGGGAGGCGGGATCTCGGGCAGGATCCGCGGCGCCGCGTCGACGAGCACCCAGCGCCGGCGGGTCGACTCAATGCGCGGGTAGAAGCGGAGTGCGTCCTCGACGAGGTCGGAGAGCTCGGCGAGCGCCTCGACGCCCGCGTAGCCGGCGCCGACGAACACGAACGTGAGACGCCGCTCTCGTTCCTCCTCGTCGAGCGCGGCGTCCGCTGCCTCCAGCTGGTGGAGGACGTGGTTGCGGAGGTTGATCGCGTCGGCGAGCGACTTGAACGAGAGCGCATGCTCCGACAGGCCCGGGACCGGAAGCGTGCGGGGCACGGCGCCGAGCGCGAGCACGAGCTCGCGCCAGCCGACCGTCTGCGTGCCTTCGTCCGTCCTGACGGTGGCCGTTCGGGCCGCGAAGTCGAGGGCGGTGACGCTGCCGAGGATCAGCTCTGCGTCCCGGCACATCGCGCGGAGCGGCACCACGCAGTGCCGCGGCTCGAGCGTCCCCGACGCCGCCTCGGGCAGCAGCGGCGTGTAGAGCATGAAGTTGTCCTTGCTCACGATCGTCGCGCCGCTACTGCCGAGCTCGCGCGCGACGTACGCGCCGGCGAAGCCGCCGCCGACGACGAGCACTCCGCCGCGCGCCTGTCTCGCTGCGTTCATCTCCCCTAGCATCGCGCAGATGGCGATTCAGGTCTCCGTCGTAGGCAGCGGAACCGAGCACGAGGAACGCGCCGAGGCCGTCGGGAGGCTGCTGGCGGAGCGCGGAGCCACGGTGGTGACCGGAGGGCTCGGCGAGGTGATGGCCGCTGCGGCGCGCGGCGCGAAGGGCGCGGGCGGGACGACGATCGGGATCCTCCCCGGCGAGACGCGGGCCGCCGCGAACGAGTGGCTCGATCACGTCGTCGTCACCGGCATCGGCCACGGCCGCAACCTCGCCGTCGTCGCCTCCGGCGACGCGGTGATCGCGGTGGGCGGGCGCTATGGCACGCTGGCCGAGATCGGCTTCGCGCTCACGCTCGGTCGCCCCGTCGTGGTGCTGGAGCCGGGCTGGGAGGTGGAGGGAGTTCGGCGGGCCGGGACGCCCGCCGAGGCGGTCGAGTTTGCCCTCGAGGGGGTACGGCATATGGAAGAGACATGACGCACGTGGTGCTCCTCAATGTCGTCTTCTTCGTCCCGGCGACGTGCGGCGCGTCCGCCTTCGCGTTCTGCATCTATCGGATCCTGAAGAGCGCGCCGCCGCCTGCAGCGCAGCCGCCGGACGGCGGCAGCAAGGTGCCGCTGCCGGGAGCCGGGCCGGACGATCTCGCCCGCTCGGCCTAGGAGGCAGAGCTAGCGTCCGGCTGCGTGCCGCTCGCGGAAGCTGCGGGCCTTCTCGCGGTTGCCGCAGACCTCCATCGAGCACCAGGCCCGCGAGCGGTTGCGCGACTTGTCGTAGAAGGCAACGCGGCAGTGCTCGTCGCGGCAGGTCTTCAGCCGCTTCCACTCGTCGGTCGGAGCCAGCTCCGCGACCGTCGCCACGATGCGTCCGATCGCTGCGCGGGCGCCGTCGCCCTCGGGGGCGAGGACCGGGCGGCCCTGCTCGAACCGCACGCCGAGGTGGGCTTCGCGGCCCGCCGCCTCCAGCGTCTTCGAGGCGCTTTCCGCGTCGGCGTCGACGCCGTTGTTCGCGAGGAGCAGCTCCCGGATCGCCTCCCGCACCGCGAGCGCGGCGGCGAGCTCTGCGTCCGTCGGCTCGACGAGATCGTCCACGAGACCCTGCTCCGAGAACCACGTCGCGAGCTCGTCGGGCGACGCGATCGTGTCGACGCCGGTCTCGAAATCCAGCGTGTTGACGTAGTCGCGGACGAGGTCCAGCTGGGTATGTAAAGTCGTAACCACTGTTCTTGCGTTGGAGGTTACATAACTGGTAATCTCCGAACGGTGGTTAGGGTAGCACGTCGAGAGGAGGAGTTGTGATGCATCCCGAGCTGATGCGCCAGGTGGCAATGGCCAGGACGGCCGACTTCCATCGCTCCGCGGCGAGGTACCGCCGGGTGCGCGAGGCGAACGTCCGTCCCGCGCAGGCGGTGCGCACCGCGATCGAGCTGAGGCTGAGCGCGTGCCGCGAGGAGCTCGAGCGCCTCGCCGCGCTGAGCGAGCGGCCGCTGCACGAGAGCGACTGGATCGTGGCGGACGTCGACGGAGTGCCGGTGGCGGCGGTCGCGGTCGACGACGGGACGACGGTCTACGACCCGTTCAAGCCGACCTCGCAGGCCGTGTCGCTACTGAAGCTCCGGCGGAAGCAGGTCCTGGCGGCCGCGTAGGAACTCGCGCTCGACCTCGCTCGGAGCGAGGGCAAGGGCGCGCTCGTACTCCTGCGCGGCCGGTTGCCCGAGCCGGCTCAACAGGTCGGCTCGGGTCGAGTGGTAGAGGTAGTAGCCGTCGAGCCCGGCGATCCCGTCCAGGAGCCGGAGCCCGGCCTCGGGCCCGTCGGCCATCGCGACGGCCACGGCCCGGTTCAGCTCGACGACGGGCGAGGGGCTCAGCTCCGCGAGTCGGCCGTAGAGCAGAGCGATCTGCGGCCAGTCCGCCGGCTCCTCGTAGTGCAGCGACGCGATCGCCGCCTGCACCTGGTACGGCCCCGGCAGGCGCAGCGAGAGCGCTCGCTCGAGCGCTCGCCGGCCCTGCTCGATCCCCTCCGCGTCCCAGAGGCCGCGGTCCTGCTCGCCGAGCAGGACGAGCTCGCCGTCGGGCGAGACGCGCGCGTCGCGGCGCGCGTCCTGCAGGAGGAGCAGCGCGTGGAGGCCGTGCGCCTCGGCCTCGTCGGGCATCAGCGTCGCGAGGACGGCCGCGAGCCGGATCGCCTCGCCGCAGAGCTCGCGCCGCACGGGCGGCCCGTAGCCGGCGTTGAAAACGAGGTAGATCGTGGCGAAGGCCGCCCGGAGCCGGTCCGGCAGCAGGTGCTCCGGCGGCACGCGCAGCGGGATCCCGGCGTCGCGGATCTTCCGCTTCGCGCGCACGAGCCGCTGCGCGAGCGTCGGCTCGGGGACGAGGAAGGCGCGGGCGATCTCCGGCGTCTCGAGGCCGCCGACGAGGCTCAGCGTCAGCGCGACCTGGGCCTCCGGCGCAAGCGCCGGGTGGCAGCAGGCGAAGATCAGTTCGAGCCGCTCGTCGGGAATGGTCGCCTCCTCGTTCTCGGGCAGCTCCTCGGCGCGGGCGAGCAGCTCCGTCTTGCGCGCGAGCGTCTGCTCGCGGCGGATCCGGTCGATCGCCGCGTTCCGCGCCGTTGCGACGATCCACGCACCGGGATTCCGGGGAACCCCGTCGCGCGGCCAGCGCTCGGCGGCCCGCACGAAGGCGTCCTGCACCGCGTCCTCGGCGAGGTCGAGGTCGCCGAGGACGCGGCCGAGGATCGCGATCGAGCGGGCGCGCTCGTCGCGGTATGCGCGGGTGAGCTCGTCTATGCGACCGTCTCGTAGTCGGTGACGACGGGGCGCACCTCGATCGTGCCGTACTTCGC
>DASTZY010000200.1:0-1116 GCA_035764085.1 Gaiellaceae bacterium | reverse complement strand
TACTGAGGCCAGCATTGGTAAAGGCACTGTCATGCCGCCACCGGAATGCCAGCCTCTTCGATGAAAGCGTTCAGCATTGTGGGTTGGAACTTGAGATCGATCAGAGCCATGACGATGTGGTCCCATAGCTCCTCGGCATTCCAGGCCGCCAGGTTGCTCAAGCGACCGTACTTCGTCCAACCCCATACCCACTCGTCCGGGTTCAAGTCCGGCACGTATCCAGGAAAGTCTTCCACGAGGATGTCCAGATGCTCTGCCAAAAAGGCTTTCACCAGACGCGACTTGCTATGGATGACGTGCCGATCCCAGACCACCGTAAATGGACCGCGTAATTGCCGACGTAACGCTTTCAAAAACGCCACCACCTCCTCGGCATGGACGGTACGGTTGACCGGCAACAACTCAAAGTACAGCCCTGGCCGACCCTGCCGTGGACTGAGCGTAATGCAACTGAGGGCGGAGATGCGATCGCGACGATCCCAGCACGACAGCACCGGCGTCTGGCCACGAGGAGCCAGGGTTCGACGCACCGAGGGCGTCAGTTGGAAGCCGGACTCATCCAGGAAGACGACGTGCGCTTGTCGCTTCCAGGCTTCGCGGAGGATGCGAGGTAACTCATCGCCCAGCCATCTCTCCACCTCCTTGTCGTCGCGTTCGCGGGCCTTACGCCGGGGTTTCTGACTGGTCCAGCCCAGGCGTTGTTTGAGGATCTTGCGGACGTGTTCGGGGTGGAAGGAGACGCCGAAGCGTTCGCGGAGCAGTCGGGCCACGCGGTCGGCGGTCCAGAGCTCGTTGGGCCAGCCGTGCTTCTTGGCCCCTTGCCGGAGGAGCCTTTCGAGTTTGCGAAGGTGGTAGTCGGAGAGGCGGGGCGTTGGGCCAGGAACGGGGCGTGCATCGAGGCCGTGGGGTTTTTGGGCCATGCGTCGCCAACGGTGGATGGACGAGGTGCGAACACCGAGGATGCGGGCGACTACGGTAGGGGATTCGCCCTGGGCGACGAGTTCGACGGCGCGACGACGGCGACGTTCGAGTTCAGCAGATGTTCCTTTGGGTCTCATGCTGAATTATACGCAAGTCCAGTAACAAAGAGTGTCTTTCCTCGTGCTGGACTCAGTA
>DASTZY010000199.1:0-1273 GCA_035764085.1 Gaiellaceae bacterium | reverse complement strand
GCCATCTTCGGGATCCTCGGTGCGATGCTCATCATCGAGTGGCAGGTGACCGGGCGTCTCGCCGGCAACGCGATGACGTGGATCGTGATCAACCTGGTCATCTCGTTCTCGATCCCGAACATCTCCTGGGGCGGTCACGTCGGCGGTCTGATCGGCGGGATCCTGATCACGCTCGCATACGCGCACTGGGGGGAGCGCGGCCGCGCGCAGTACGGGGAGCTGGGGCTCGGCGGCATCGTGGGTCTGGTCGCCGTTGCCGCGGGCAGCGTCGCGCTCGCGTATTTCCGAGTCCGCGGCTACGCCTGAACCGGTGCTCTAGCCGCCGGCCTGGACGTACTCGGCACGGTGTGACTCGGCGAGCGCGGCCTGGGCCGCAGCGAGACGGGCGAGCGGGACGCGGTACGGCGAGCAACTCACGTAGTCGAGCCCAATCCGGTGGCAGAAGGCGACCGAGGTGGGCTCGCCGCCGTGCTCGCCGCAGATGCCGAGCTTGATCTCCGGCTTCGTCTCTCTCCCCCGCTCGACCCCGATCCGCATCAGGTCGCCGACGCCGTCCTGGTCGAGCGCCTCGAACGGGTTCCGCTCGAGCACTCCGTCCTCGAGGTAGAAGGTGAGGAACTTGCCCTCGGCGTCGTCGCGTGACATGCCGAGCGTCGTCTGGGTGAGGTCGTTGGTGCCGAAGGAGAAGAAGTCGGCGACCTCGGCGATCTCGTCTGCGCGAAGCGCAGCCCGCGGCAGCTCGATCATCGTCCCGCACAGGTAGGCGAGCCCCGGCGCCTCGTCCTCCATCACGCGCTCGGTGAGCTCGCGTAAGCGGCGCAGCTCCTCGCGGAAGCCGACCAGCGGGTGCATGATCTCGACCAGCGGCGCCTCGCTGCGCTCCTGCACCGCCTTCGCGGCGCGCGCGATCGCGCGAACCTGCATCTCGTAGATCTCCGGCCACTGGATGCCGAGCCGGCAGCCGCGCGTGCCGAGCATCGGGTTCGCCTCGGAGAGGGCGCGGATCCGCCTGCGCATTCGCTCGTCGCGCGCCTCCTCGAGCGGCGGCAGGAACTCGTGCAGCGGCGGGTCGAGGAGCCGGATCGTCACCGGCAGCCCGGCCATGGCCTCGAAGATCGCCTCGAAGTCGGATTGCTGGAACGGAAGGAGCCGGTCGAGCGCCTCGCGGCGCCCGTCCTCGTCGGCGGCGAGGATCATCTCCTGGACGACGGGCAGCCGCTCGTCCCCGAAGAACATGTGCTCGGTGCGGCAGAGGCCGATGCCCTGCGCGCCG
>DASTZY010000198.1:0-3483 GCA_035764085.1 Gaiellaceae bacterium | reverse complement strand
GAGGCGGTGCGCCAGCTCGAGGCGCTCGGCCTCGCCGAGCACGTCCCGCATCACGGCGCGAAGGTCGTGGCGCTCGAGATCGAGGAGCTCCGCGAGCTGTTCTCGGTCCGGCTCGCGCTCGAGACGATGGCGGTGCGTCGGGCGGCCGAGCTGTTCGACGACGAGGACGAGGCGGCGGCGCGCGCGCACCTCGACGAGCTCGACGATGCCCGCCGCGGCCGCGACGCCCGCACGGCGGTGCGGGCGCACACCGCGTTCCACTTCACCCTCTACGAGGCGGGCCGATCCAGCTGGCTGCTGCGCCTGATCCGTCCCGCGTGGGACAGCTGCGAGCGGTACCGGCCGGTGCTGCTCGGCGGCAGCGGCTCGCCGCAGAAGCGGCACGCCGAGCTCGACCAGGAGCTGCTCGACTCCTGCGCGGCCCGCGATCCCGACCGTGCGGCCGCCGCTCTGCACGCCCACCTCGAGCTGGCGAGCGACATCTACGAGGTCGAGCTCGCCGGCCGGAGCATCTTCGCGTTCTAGAAGCGAAAGGAGAGACATGGCCACCACGTCGGAACCGTCCGCCGGAGAGTCCACCCGGGAGCTCGTACCGTTCCGCGTCCGCACCGCGGACGGCCGGGAGGTCGAGCTCGAGTACTCGTCGCCGCGCCCGGCGGAGGGTCACGACGAGCAGGCCGTGCTGGAGACGCTGCCGTGGTTCGAGCCCGGCAAGCCGCTCCGCAACTACATGCTCCACGAGACCGACTTCTACGACGAGGTCGAGCAGGTGTGGGGCCGGCGCTGGGGCGCCGAGGGGATCGGGACGCTGCGCGAGGTGCTCGTCTCGCGCCCGTCCGAGAACGAGATCCGGCCCGAGTACGCGGAGGAGTGGCAGTACTACTACTCCTCGGCCGCCGGCAACGCCGACCTCGGCCGGCTGCAGGCGCAGTTCGACGAGTACTACGCCGTGCTTGCCGACAACGGCGTGCGCGTCAACTACATCGAGCCGCCCGTGCCGGCGATCGGCGCGTACGGCTGGATCAAGAACCTCGTCACGCTCGCAGGCGGCGGCCTCGTCGTCCACGGTGGCGCGATCGTCCACCGCTACGGGCTCGGCTCCTGGCAGAAGGGCCGCGAGGTGATCTGGCAGCAGGTGCTGGCCGCGCTGCAGGTGCCCGTCTACCTGACGATCCACGGCACCGGCGTCGGCGAGCCGGGCGCGGGACGCTGGCTGGACGAGAAGACGTTCGTCTTCAACGAGTCGGTCGTCGCGAACGAGGAGGGCCTCCGCCAGCTCGAGTTCGTCCTCTCGAACCTCGGCGTGGAGCTGATCGTCGCGCACAGCCCGGGCTGGTACGACACGACCGGCCACGGGAACATCGGCACGTCCCACATGGACATGGTCATGCTGACCGTCGACCACGGGAAGGTGCTCCTGGCGCCGCACCTCGTCAACTACGGCTTCGTGCGGGAGCTGATCCGGCGCGGCTACGAGATCATCGAGGTGCCGGTCGAGGAGTACTGGGATCTCGCGCTGAACGGCGTGACGCTCTCGCCGGGACGCGTGGTGATGAACGCGGGCTCGCCGACCGTCGTGCGCGCGCTCGAGAAGCACGGCGTGGAGGTGATCCAGGTCGACTTCTCCGAGAGTCACAAGTTCGCGATCGCCGGGCTGCACTGCGCGACGCTGGAGCTGATGCGCGACCAGCCCGAGAACTAGCGATTCACGAAGCCGCGGGCCCGGCTCAGGGCCCGCTGCGTCAGCGGCGGCTCGAGGAGCTTGCGCGCGACGATCGTCCCCGAGCCAGCGCCCAGGCCGGGGCCCGGCCAGGTGCTGGCCCCGATCTGCCAGAGACGCTCGATCGGCGTGGTGTGGCCGGGGCTCGAGCCGAACGGCCGCCAGAGGAAGTTCTGGTCGAGCGCGAGCGAGCCGCCGTACGGATCGCCGTGGCGGAGGTTGACGTTTGCGCGCTGCAGGTCGTGCGGGCCGAGCGCGACCCGTCGCAGGATCGACGACTCGAGGTTCGGGATGTGCCCGGCGAGGCGCTCCTGGATCCGGTCGGCGTAGCGTTCGCGCAGCTCGTCCGTCCAGTCGCCGCCGCCCACGTCGAGCTCGCCGGCCGCGTCGCCCTTGATCCGCCACGGGAGCTCCTGCAGCTGGACCCAGAGGAGGCCACGCCCCTCGGGCGCGCGGGACGGGTCGACCGTGAGCGGCTGGCCGGCGACGATCGTCGCCTCGGCGGGGAGCAGCCCACGCTCGGCCTCGTTCACGGCGCGAGAGACGCCGTCGAGCCCCGGCGTGACGTGGACGATCGCCGTCTGCGCGAGGCGCTCGTCGCCGTCCCAGCGCGGCGGCTCGGAGAGCGCAAAGTGGATCTGCAGCTCGGCGCGGCCGTAGCGGAAGCGGCGCGCTGCCTCCGCCACCGGCGCTGGCACGTCGGCGTCGGCGAGCAGCCGTTCGTAAAGCTGGGTCGGCGTCACGCTCGCGACGACCGCTCGCTCGGCCTCGATTGCCTCGCCGTCGGTGAGGCGCACACCGACGGCGCGGCCGGAACGGACGAGCACGCGCTCGACGTCGCGGTCGGTCTCGCAGACGCCGCCGTGGTCGCGGATCAGCTGGACGAGCGCGTCCGCGAGCCTCGCGCCGCCGCCCCGCGGCACCGGCATCCCGCCCTCCTGCACCGCGACGCCGATCACCTGCGTCATGAAGCCGGACGTCGCCTGGTCGGGCCCGAGGCCCGTGTGCAGCACCCACGGCGCGAGGACGCCGTGCGCGCGCTCGGAGGCGAAGGTCGTCTCGAGCCAGTCGCGGCTCGACTGCAGCACCTCGCCGAGGAAGGCGGCGGCCCCGGCGCGGCCGAGCCGGCGCACGGCCTTCGCGCCGAGCGAGAGCCCCGCCGGCGACCAGAGCTCGGTGCCGAGGACGCCGAAGGCGAGGTCGGCGTTCGGGAAGAACCGCTCGAGGACGCCCGGCCACTCGGGGCCGAGCTCAGCCGCGTTGCCGTCGGCCGTCCGGAGGAGAAAGGCCGCGCTTCCGTCCGGGAACGCGGTCCCGGTCGGCAGCTCCGTGTTGAGGTACTCGAGCCCGCGCCGCGCGAGGTCGTCTGCGAGCTGCGCGTGCGCTGCACCGCCGACCCAGAGCGGATGCCACGCGCTGAGCGTGTCGTGGAGGAAGCCGGGCTCGGTCAGCTCCTCGGTGCGGATGCAGCCGCCGAAACGGTCGTTGCGCTCGAGGACGCAGACGCGCCAGCCGCCCTTCGCGAGCAGTGCCCCGCACGCGAGAGCGTTGACGCCGCTGCCGACGATGACGGCGTCGAAGTCAGCCACCGACGATCTCCCGGAACTCGTCGTCCGTGACGAGGCCGTGCTTCCGGGCGCCGAGCTCCTTGACCCGCGCGAGCACGTTCGCCCGCTTCTCCTCCGCCACGTCGAGACCGAGCTCGTCCGCCTTGATGCGGATCGAGTCGAGGCCGCTCTTCTTGCCGAGCACCACCGATCGTT
>DASTZY010000197.1:0-8532 GCA_035764085.1 Gaiellaceae bacterium | reverse complement strand
TCGCTCGACGTCGAGCGCGGCAGCTTCTTCGCGCTCCTCGGCCCGTCGGGCTGCGGCAAGACCACGACGCTGCGGATGATCGGCGGCTTCGAGGAGCCGACCGAGGGGCGGATCGAGCTCGGCGGGGTGGACGTCGCGCCGCTGCCGCCGTACAAGCGCGACGTGAACACGGTGTTCCAGTCGTACGCCCTCTTCCCGCACCTCTCGATCTTCGAGAACGTCGCCTTCGGCCTCCGCCGCCGCGGCGTGAAGAGCGGCGAGCTGCGGCGCCGGGTCGTCGAGGCGCTCGAGCTCGTCGGCCTCGCCGGGCTCGAGCGGCGCAAGCCGCGGCAGCTCTCGGGCGGCCAGCAGCAGCGGATCGCGCTCGCGCGCGCGCTCGTGAACCGGCCGCGCGTGCTCCTCCTGGACGAGCCGCTGGGCGCGCTCGACCTGAAGCTGCGCAAGGAGATGCAGCTCGAGCTGAAACGGATCCAGCACGAGGTCGGGATCACCTTCGTCCACGTCACGCACGACCAGGAGGAGGCCATGACCATGGCCGACCGGATCGTGATCATGAACGGTGGCCACATCGAGCAGCTCGGCACGCCGAGCGAGCTGTACGAGCAGCCCCGGACGGCGTTCGTCGCCGGTTTCCTCGGGGTCTCGAACCTGCTCGAGGGGACGGTCGCCGGGGAGGACCGCGTCCAGCTGGCCGACGGCACGGTCGTGCAGGCGCCGCGCCAGGCGCTCGCGGGTCGGAGCGGCGGGGTGCAGATCGGCGTCAGGCCCGAGAAGATCCGCATCGGAGCGGGCGAGACGAACTCGCTCGCGGGGGTCGTGACCGAGAGCGCCTACATCGGGGTCTCGACCCAGTACATACTCGACACGCCGGCGGGGCCGGTGACCGTCTACGTGCAAAACGACCGGCCCGGGGGCCAGGTCGCGACAGGGGAGCGCTTGACGCTCGGCTGGAGCCCGGAGAGCACCTTCGTCGTCGACTCGCAGGAGGGCATGCAATGACCGACCAGATCACCCGCAGGACGTTCCTCCGCCGTGCGGCGGCGAGCGGATCGATCCTCACCGTTCCCGGCCTCCTCGCCGCCTGCGGCGGGACGTCGACCTCGAGCGGAGGGAGCACGAGCTCGCACAAGCTCGCCAAGACCCTCCACTTCTCGAACTGGACGCTCTACATCGACAAGTCGGGGAACAAGCATCCGTCGCTCGACCAGTTCCAGCAGAAGTACGGCGTCCACGTGGACTACCGCGAGGACATCAACGACAACGCGTCGTTCTTCTCCAAGATCCAGCCGGATCTCGCCCGGGGCCAGTCGACGGGCCGCGACATCATCGTCATGACGGACAACTCGCGCTACCCGAGCCTGCTCGTCCAGAAGGGCTGGGTCGAGAAGCTCGACAAGAGCGCGATCCCCAACATCAAGAACCTGATCCCGCAGCAGCGCCATCCGAGCTGGGACCCACATCGCGACTACAGCCTGCCCTGGCAGTCGGGCTTCACGGGGATCGGCTGGAACGAGAAGCTGACCGACCCCGTCACGACGATGGGCGACCTCCTCGGCAACCCCAAGCTGAAGGGCAAGGTCGGGCTCCTGACCGAGTTCTCCGACACGATCGCGCTCGTGATGGCCTACAACGGCGACGACCCGAGCAACATCACCGACGCGACGTTCAACAAGGCGATCTCCACGATCGAGAAGGCGGTGCACTCGGGCCAGATCCGCCAGTTCTACGGCAACGACTACAGCGGCGCCCTCGCCAACGGAGACCTCGTCGCCACGATGGCCTGGTCGGGGGACATCATCCAGCTCCAGGCCGACAATCCCCACCTGAAGTGGAACCTGCCGGACACCGGCGGCGACATCTGGACCGACAACATGCTGATCCCGAAGGGCGGCGACGCCTACACGGCCAGCGTGTACATGAACTGGGTCTACACGCCCCGCATCGCCGCCGAGATCGAGGACTACGTCAACTACGTCTGCCCGGTCCTGGGGGCGAAGGCGGCACTGCTGAAGCAGGACCCGCAGATCGCCAAGAACCCGCTGATCTTCCCGACCCAGGAAATGCTCAACAACGTGCACACGATCGACCCGAAGGCGCTGAACAACGAGAAGTACCAGACGACCTGGCAGAACCTGATCTCGGCCTGAGGACCGGCGGATGGGCCTGGGCTTCCTCCACCGGCACCGCGGCTCGACGCCGTACCTCCTGCTCGCGCCGGGGATGCTCTGGCTGGCGGTCTTCTTCCTCGTCCCGCTCGGCTTCCTCTTCTACCAGTCGCTGCAGTCCGGCAGCATCGACTTCGGCTACGCCTTCACCTGGGCGTGGGGCAACTACTGGGACTCGATCAAGGGCTACCGCGGCCAGTTCGAGCGCTCCTTC
The DNA here is from genome assembly GCA_035764085.1 of Gaiellaceae bacterium. Taxonomy (GTDB): domain Bacteria; phylum Actinomycetota; class Thermoleophilia; order Gaiellales; family Gaiellaceae; genus Palsa-739. The sequence continues at coordinate 6,153 of DASTZY010000197.1, read as the reverse complement.
GAGTACGCCGGCCTGGCGACGCTGATCGCGCTCGTCGTCAGCTACCCCGTCGCCTACTGGATCGCGTTCCGCGGCGGCCGCTGGAAGAACCTGCTCCTGCTGTTCATCGTGGCGCCGTTCTTCGTCACGTACCTGATCAGGACGCTCGCGTGGGAGACGATCCTCGCCGACCACGGCCTCGTCGTCCGGCTGCTCACCGACATCCACATCCTCGCGCCGGGCGGGCGCCTGCTGGCCACCGGCACCGCGGTCGTCGCGGGCATCACGTACAACTTCCTGCCCTTCATGGCGCTCCCGCTCTACGTCTCGCTGGAGCAGATCGACCCGACGCTGATCGAGGCTGCCGAGGATCTGTACGCGAGCAAGTGGAGGGCGTTCCTGCGCGTGACGCTGCCGCTCTCGATGCCCGGCGTGGTGGCGGGGACGCTGTTGACGTTCATCCCGGCGGCCGGCGACTTCATCAACGCGCAGCTGCTCGGCTCGCCGACCAACCACATGATCGGCAACGTGATCAACTCGAAGTTCAACGAGCTGATCGACTATCCGGCCGCCGCGGCGATGTCGTTCATCCTGATGGCGATCATCCTCGCCATGGTCCTCGTCTACGCCCGCGCGGTCGGGACGGAGAAGCTGACCGGATGACGTCGGTCGCCGTCGAGCTGGGCCGTCCGCGGCGGAGCGTCCTGGCCAGGACGTGGGCGTTCGTGCGCCGTCACGTCCTGACCGTCTACTCGCTGCTGTTCTTCGCCTACCTGCTGCTGCCGATCGCCGTGGTGGTCGCGTTCTCGTTCAACCACCCCAAGGGCCGCTTCAACTACACGTGGCAGGGCTTCACGTTCAGCAACTGGACGCACTGGAACGCGATCCCGGGGATCCAGAGCGCGCTCGAGCTGTCGCTGGAGATCGCGCTGATCGCCAGCCTCCTCGCGACCGCGCTGGGCACGCTGATCGCGCTGGCGCTCGTGCGCTACGGCTTCCGCGGGCGCGGCACGACGAACCTGATCGTCTTCCTCCCGCTCTCGACGCCGGAGATCGTCCTCGGCGCCTCGCTGCTGACGCTCTTCCTCAACCTGAGCACGCCGCTCGGGTTCTCGACGATCCTGATCGCGCACGTCATGTTCTGCATCAGCTTCGCGGTCGTCACGGTCAAGGCGCGGCTGATCGGCTTCGACCGGCACCTCGAGGAGGCGGCCATGGACCTCGGAGCCAACGAGTGGACGACGTTCGTGCGCGTGACGCTGCCGCTGATCGCGCCGGCCATCCTCGCGGCGCTGCTCCTCTGCTTCGCGATCTCGATCGACGACTTCGTCGTGACCTACTTCAACGCGGGCTCCGAGGTGACGTTCCCGATCTTCGTCTGGGGGGCCGCGCGCAACGCGACGCCGCCGCAGATCAACGTGATCGGGACCGCGATCTTCGCCATCGCGGCGACGATGATGCTCCTCAACGTCTTCCTGCAGAACCGCCGCGCCAAGCGGGCTTGACGGGGACCGTCGAGCCGCGGCTGCCGTCCTGGTGGCTGGAGGACGCGCTCGCGCGGGAGGGCGATCCGGCGCCGGCGCCCGCGTTGGCGGGGGACGCGACCGCAGACGTGGCCATCGTCGGGGGCGGCTACACGGGGCTCTGGACCGCGCTCGCCTTGCGCGAGCAGTCGCCGGACCTGCGGATCGCGCTCCTGGAGACGGAGATCTGCGGGCACGGGCCGAGCGGGCGCAACGGAGGCTTCCTGCACGGCTACTGGGCGGCGCTCGCTTCCGTGGTGCCGGTGCTCGGCGAGGAGCGGGCGCTCGAGCTCGCGCAGGCCGGCGAGCGGATCATCCCCGGCATCCGCGCCTGGGCCGAGGCGCGCGGCGAGGACGTGTGGCTGCGCGAGGCGGGGATGCTCGAGGTCTCGGCCGCGCCCGCGCAGGACGGCGCCGTCGAGAAGGCCGCGGCGGCCGCGGCTGCGGTGGGGCGCGCCGACCAGGCCGTGTCCCTCGCGCCGAACGAGGTGGCGCAGCGGGTCTCATCGCCCGTCTTCCGCGGCGGTGTCTTCTATCCGGAGTGCGCGACCGTCCATCCCGGCCTGCTCGTCCGGGGGCTGCGACGGGCTGCGCTCGACGCGGGCGTGACGCTGCACGAGGGGACGCCCGTCACGGCGGTGCGCGCCGGCGCGCCGAACGAGCTCGAGACGCCGGGCGGCGTGCTGCGCGCCGACGAGGTCGTGCTCGCGACGAACGCGGTGCTGACGGGCTGGAAGCCGGCGTCGCGGAACCTCACGAACTTCGGCTCCTACGTCGTCCTGACGGAGCCGGCGCCCGAGTTGCTGGCGGAGATCGGCTGGACCGGCGGCGAGGCGATCGTCGATGGGCGGATGTTCCTCCACTACTTCCGCACCACGGACGACGGGCGCGTGCTGATGGGCAGCGGCAGCGGGCCGATCGGCTTCGGCGGCCGCATCGACGATCGGTTCTCGGGCGACCGGCCCACGGCCGAGCGGGCCGAGGCCGGTCTGCGCCGCCTGCTGCCGGGGCTGGCGGGTGTCCGCGTGGAGCGCGCGTGGGGCGGGCCGATCGACGTCTCGGCCGACCACCTGCCCTTCTTCCGGACGAATCCGGGCACGCGGATCCACTTCGGCGCCGGCTACTCCGGTCACGGGGTCGGGCCGAGCTGGCTCGGCGGCCGGATCCTCGCCTCGCTCGTCCTCGGCGCCGACGACGAGTGGACGCGGCTGCCCCTGGCCACGCGGGACGTGCCCCGCCTGCCCGGAGAGCCCTTCCGCCGCCTCGGCGGCGGCCTCGTCCGCTGGGCGATCATGTCCTGCGAGGCGGCGGAGGAGGAAGGCCGCCGCGGCCCCCTCGCCGCGCGCGCAGCAGCCGCCCTCCCGCGCCTCGTCGGCATGGAGCTCGGCACTCGCTAGACCCAGCACGCCTTGTAACAGACTGTTACTAGGTGCGCGGGAAACGGCTTGTTCCTGTGACGGGTCACGGCTCTTTGCGCCGCGCCTTTCCTTGTAACAGACTGTTACTTGGGATCCGGGGCGCAGGGAGTACGCTCGGCCGGTGAGGGACGTGCTCCTTTGCGACGTCGGGCCGCGGGACGGGCTCCAGAACGAGCCCGAGGCGCTGCCCCCTGCGACGCGCGCCGAGCTCGTCGACCGGCTCGCGGCGGCCGGCCTCCGCCGGATCGAGGCGGTCAGCTTCGTCCGCGACGACCGCGTCCCGCAGATGGCCGGCGCGGAGGACGTCGTCGCCGCGGTGCACCGGCCCGAGGGCGTCGAGCTCTCCGGGCTCGTGCTCAACGAGCGCGGCTGGGAGCGCTTCGCCGCGGTCGGGCTCGACCGCGTCAACGTGACCTTCGCGGCCACCGAGACCTTCAACCGGCGCAACGGCAACGCGACGCTCGCCGAGGCGGTCGAGCGGACCGAGGCGATCCTCGCCGCGGCAGGAGAGACGCCGGCCACCGTCACGATCTCGTGCTCTTTCGGCTGCCCGTTCGAGGGTCGCGTCGATCCCGGCGCCGTCGCCAGCCTCGCGGGACGGTTCGCCGACCGTGGCGAGGTCGTCCTGGCCGACACGATCGGCGTCGCCACGCCGTCGGCGGTCCGCTCGCTCGTCGAGAGCGCCCGGGCCGACGGCTTCCACGGACACAACACCCGCAACACGGGCTACGCGAGCTGTCTCGCCGCCCTCGAGGCAGGCGCGCGTGTGCTCGACGCCTCGGTCGGCGGGCTGGGCGGCTGCCCCTTCTCGCCCCGGGCGACGGGCAACGTCGCAACGGAGGATCTCGTCTTCCTGCTCGAGGGCGAGGGCGTGGATACCGGCGTCGACCTCGACGCGCTCGTCGGCGTCTCGCAGTGGCTGGAAGGCCTGCTCGGCCGGACGCTCGAGGGCTACGTCCACCGCGCCGGCGCCTGGCCGCCCCCATGAGGAGAGTTCGGTGAGGCGCGTGCCGTGGGAGGTCGAGGCGGTGCTGGCGCTGGTCGTCCTCGACGGCGCCGCGGTCATCGCCACGTACTCGCGGTTCCCGGCTACGGAGCTGTACCACGTCCACCACAGCGGCGTCGCGGCCGGCTTCGGGCGGGAGCTCGTCGCGCTCAACTTCCCGTTCGCCCTGATCGGGATCGCGCTCGCAGGACTCGCGTGGCCGCGGCTGCACGGACGCCTCCGAGTCGTGGGAGCCGCCGCGATCGCGCTCTGCGCCGTCGTCTACGTGGCGGTCGACCAGGCCGACCTCGACGCGAAGCCGCTCAACGTGGTTCCCGCCGTCGGGCTCGCGCTCGCCGTCGCGCTCGTGCTCGCCGTCGGAGTACCGTCCCTGCCCCGATACGTGCGGGGCGACCGGCTGCGGATCGGCCTCGCGGTCGTGCTCGTCTTCTTCGCGGCGCCGTTGATCGCAGCCGAGCTCGGCTTCTTCCTCGACGGCGTCCCGCTGCTCGGCCGGCTCTTCGAGACCGGCCGCCTCGCGTCGCAGCCCGGGGTCGCGGGGCTGCATCACGCGGTCCACCACGGCCAGCACCACGGCTGGCAGGCGACGATGCTCGCGCTGACCGCGCTGGCACTCTCGCGCCTGCCCCGGCCGCGGGCGCTCGACGCCTACCTCTCGCTGATGCTCGCCTACGGCATCGGGAACCTCGCCAACGACGACTGGCTCGAGCAGGTGGTCAAGCGCGGCTGGACGAACGACCAGATGCCGAGCGTCCTCGTGCCGGCGGCGAACTGGGGTTGGGCGGCCGTGCTCGCAGGGGCCGCGGCGGTGTGGCTGCTGTGGTTCCGTCAGCCGAGCCGGACGACGCCGGCGCCGGCGAGCCCGGCGATGTCGTCGTCGCCGTAACCGAGCTCGCGGAGGATCGCCCCGGTGTGCGCGCCCAGCGTCGGGGGCGGCGCGCGGTGGAGCACCCGTTCGCCGTCGGCGGAGAGCGGCGCCGCGACGGTGACGAGGTCTCCGAGCTGCTGGAGAATCCCGAGCGCCTCCGTCTGCGGGTGGCGGGCCGCCTGGCCGACGTCCTGCACCGGCGACGCGGGCACGCCTGCGGCGACGAGCGCGTCGAGCAGCTCGGCCGCCTCGCGCTCCCTCGTCCGCTCCTCGAGCAGCATGACCAGCTCCGCGCGGTTCGCGACGCGGTCGGGATTCGTCAGGAAGCGTGGGTCGGCGGCCAGCTCCGGCACGCCGAGCGCCCCGCAGAGCGCGGCGAAGAGCTTGTCGTTGCCGGCGACGATCATGAGGCCTGCGTCCCGGGCCGGGAAGACCTGATACGGCGCGATCTGCGGGAAGGCGCTGCCCTCGCGGCCGGGCAGGACGCCTGCGCCGAGGTAGCCGACGAGCTGGGTCGCGAGGAGGGACAGCGCGGTCTCGTAGAGGGAGAGCTCGAGTGTGCGGCCGGCGCCGGTGCGCTCGCGTTCGAACAGCGCGGCGAGCACGCCGAGCGCCGCCCAGACGCCGGTGCCGAGGTCGATCAGGGAGACGCCGACGCGCGCCGGCGGCCCGCCGGCCTCGCCGGTGACGCTCATGATCCCGGACGCCGCCTGCAGGAGCGGGTCATAGCCGGGCCTGTCGCCCAGCGGGCCGCCCGAGCCGAACGCGCCGATCGAGCAGTGGACGAGCCGCGGGTTGCGCGCCCGCAGCGCGGCCGCGTCGAGCCCGTGCCGCTCGGCCGCTCCGGGCCGGAGGCTCTGGAGGAACACGTCGGCACGGTCGGCGAGGCGCAGCACGATCCCGCGGCCGCGTTCGTCCCCGAGGTCGACGGCGAGGGAGCGCTTGCCCGCGTTCGCGGCCAGGAACATCGCGCCCTCGCCGTCCAGAAACGGCGGCCCCCACGCGCGCGCATGGTCGCCCGAGAGCGGCTCCACCTTGACGACGTCGGCGCCGAGCGCCGCGAGCAGCTGCGTCGCCGTCGGCCCTGCGAGCGAGGAGGTGACGTCGACGACGCGGGCGCCGGCGAGGGGACGGAGGCCGGTCACCGCTCGCTCGTGCAACGCTCGGCCTCGATCACCTCGGATGCTCCCAGAGCATGTGCGGGCCGCCGTCGAACAGCTCGACGGTCTCGCCGGGCGTCGCGCCGAGTCTCTGCGCGAGGCGCTGCGAGCGGACGTTGGTCGGGGCGATCGCCGAGACCAGGCGGTCGACGCGCCGCTCCGTGTAGGCCCAGTCCCGCGCGGCGAGCGCCGCCTCGGT
>DASTZY010000196.1:0-9740 GCA_035764085.1 Gaiellaceae bacterium | reverse complement strand
CTTGCCGACGCGGACGAAGAGCGGGCCGTCGAACGGCTGGCGCTCGACGAGCTCGAGCCGCGTGCCGGGGGCGATGCCGCGTTCGCCGAGGAAGCGGAGCATCTCGGGCTCGGAGTCCGAGATCCGGACGAAGGTGGCCGTCTGGCCCGGCTCGAGCTCCGCGAGCGCGGGCGCGGCGGTCTCGGCGAGCTTCAGCTCACGGCTGGGGATCGGGTCGCCGTGCGGGTCGACCGTCGGGTTGCCGAGCTTGGCCGCGATCAGCTCCTCGAGCTCCTCGGACAGCGCGTGCTCGAGCACCTCGGCTTCGGCGTGCACCTCGTCCCACGTCATGCCGAGGCTCTCCACGAGGAACAGCTCGACGAGCCGGTGGTGCCGGATCACCTCGAGCGCGACGCGCCGGCCTCGCTTCGTGAGGCGGACGCCCCGGTAGCGCTCGTGCTCGACCAGGCCGAGCGCGGAAAGCTTTCGCAGCATCCCCGAGACGGAGGCGGGGCGGACCTCGAGCAGCGCGGCGAGTTCGGTCGTCGAGGCGGCGCCGTGGCGGGACTCGAGCGTGTAAATCGCCTTCGCGTAGTCCTGCACGGCCGTCGTGAGGTCGCCCGCCTCTAGCGCCCGAAGTTGAGCCATGCCTAAATTCTAGATTAGGCGCGCTGTCGAGGCAAGCGAGATTGATTCGATCAGCTGCCGTGCACCGGCGCGAGAATCGGCAGGGAGGGCGAGGCGGCGCGCCGCTCGTCGAACTCCGACAGCGTGAGGCTCACCAGGGAGTGGCAGGTGACGTCCGCGCACTCGCAGATGAACTCCCAGGTCTCGGTGGCCGGCCCCTGAGTGGCAAGGCTGCGGATCGAGTCGTTGACCTGCTCGAAGATTCCTTCGGAATCCATCGCTGCCGGTTTCGCTAGAATGCCCGCTCCAACATACGCGATACTAGATACACGACAACAATATCGTATGTCAAGCGCAGATGCACCCAAGACCTGGACCTTCCTCACGAACCACGCGCAGGTGCTCCTCTGTCTGGCCGAGGACCCCGACATCCGGCTGCGCGACGTGGCGGAACGAGTGGGCGTCACCGAGCGCGCCTGCCAGCGGATCCTTGCCGAACTCGTGGCAGCGGGGTACGTGAAGACCGAGCGCATCGGGCGCCGCAATCGCTACACGGTCGACCGAGAGCACGCGATGCGCCACTCGGCCCAGCTCGGCCACGACATCGGCACGCTGCTCGAAGCGCTCAGGAGCACGTAGCCCTTCGGACAGGTGTCGCGTGCGGCCGTCATGATCTGACGAGTGCACGGACACGAGCATGGCCACCCGCACGGAGGCGGGGAGGACGCCCGCCGCCTCGGGCTCGCGCTCGCGCTGATCCTCGCCTTCATGGCCGGCGAGGTCGTGGTCGGCGTGCTCGCGCACTCGCTCGCGCTGCTCTCCGACGCGGCACACATGCTCACCGACGCCGGCGCGCTCGTGATGTCGCTCGTCGTGCTGCGGCTCGTGGCCCGGCCGGCGGGCGGGAACCGGACCTTCGGGCTGCGCCGCTCGGAGATCCTCTCCGCCCAGGCGAACGGCGCAGCACTGCTCGTGCTCGCGGGCCTGATCGTCTACGGGGCGATCCGGCGACTCGTCTCGCCGCCGGACACGAGAGGCGGCGCGGTCCTCGTCGTCGCGCTGGTCGGAATCGGCGTCAACCTCCTCGCGACGTGGCAGCTCGCCGGCGCGAACCGGAGGTCGCTCAACATCGAGGGGAGCTTCCAGCACGTTCTCAACGACCTCTACGCGTTCATCGCGACGGCGATCGCGGGTGCCGTGATCCTCGTGACCGGCTGGGTTCGCGCCGACGCGGTGGCGGCGTTGTTCGTGGCGGCGCTCATGCTGCTCGCGTCGTGGCGGTTGTTGCGCGACTCCGGCCGCGTCCTGCTCGACATCGCGCCCGCCGGGTTGCCCGTGAACCAGATCGGGACGGCGATGGCCGCTCATGCGGGAGTGGTGGAAGTCCACGACCTCCACGTCTGGGAGGTGACGACCGAGTTCCCGACCCTGTCGGCTCACGTGCTCGTCGAGCCCGGGGCCGATTGCCACGGCATCCGCCGCGACCTCGAGCGGCTCCTGCACGACCGCTTCGGACTCGAGCACACCACGCTCCAGGTCGAGCATGCGCCGGCCAAGCTCGTCCAGATCCGCTAACCTTACGTAAACGTCAGGTTTGCGGAGGGGAGTCGCGCGTGCGGATGCACTTGCGGAAGCTGGACTACAAGTGGGTGGCGCTCTCGAACACGACGCTCGGGACGCTGCTCGCGATGATCAACAGCTCGATCCTGCTGATCGCGCTGCCCAACATCTTCCGCGGGATCGGCATCGACCCGCTGCAGCCCGGCAACACCGGCTACCTGCTCTGGCTGCTCCTCGGCTTTCTCGTCGTGCTCGCGGTACTGCTCGTCAGCCTCGGCCGGCTCGGCGACATGTACGGCCGGGTGCGGATGTTCAACCTCGGCTTCGCGGTCTTCACCTTCTTCTCGATCCTGCTCTCGGTCACCTGGATGCACGGCGGCGCCGGCGCGCTGTGGCTGATCCTGATGCGCGTCGGGCAGGGAGTCGGCGGCGCGATGGTCTTCGCCAACTCGAGCGCGATCCTCACGGACGCCTTCCCGCCGCATGAGCGCGGCCTCGCGCTCGGGATCAACAGCATCTCGATGGTCGTCGGCTCCTTCTTCGGCCTCGTGCTCGGCGGCGTGCTCGCGCCGGTGTCCTGGCGGCTCGTGTTCGTCGTGTCCGTTCCGATCGGGCTCGCGGCGACGGTCTGGTCGTACCACTCCCTGCGTGAGATCGGCATGCGCCGGCCCGGCAGGGTCGACTGGTGGGGGAACCTCACGTTCGCAGCCGGGCTCGTCCTGCTGATGATCGGGATCACCTACGGGATCCAGCCCTACGGCTCGCACACGATGGGGTGGACGTCGCCGCTCGTGCTCGGCTGCCTCCTGGGCGGCCTCGCGCTGCTCGCGCTCTTCTGCGTCATCGAGGTGCGCTCCGAGGAGCCGATGTTCCACCTCGAGCTGTTCCGGATCCGGGCCTTCGCGGCGGGCAACCTGGCCGCGCTGCTCGCCGCGATGGCGCGGGGCGGCCTCCAGTTCATCCTCATCATCTGGCTGCAGGGGATCTGGCTGCCCGAGCACGGCTACGACTTCGCGCGCACCCCGCTCTGGGCGGGCATCTACATGCTGCCCCTGATCCTCGGGCTGCTCGTCGCGGGGCCTGCCTCGGGCTCGTTCTCGGACCGCTTCGGCGCGCGGCCGTTTGCGACCGGCGGCGTGCTCGTGGCAGCGACGAGCTTCGCGCTCCTGATCGTCCTCCCGGTGAACTTCTCCTACGGCTGGTTCGCGCTGATCCTGCTCCTGAACGGGATCGGGATGGGCCTCTTCCAGTCACCGAACACCGCCGGCGTGATGAACAGCCTGCCGCCGTCCCAACGCGGCGCCGGCGCGGGGATGCTCGCGACGTTCAACGTCTCGTCGAGCGTCCTCTCGATCGGCGTCTTCTTCACGTTGATGATCGTCGGCCTTGCGAGCAGCCTCCCGCACGCGACCCAGTCGGGCCTCGTCGCGCACGGCGTCTCCCCGGCCGACGCGACGCGCATCTCGCACCTGCCGCCGGTGGCAACGCTCTTCGCCGCGTTCCTCGGCTACAACCCGGTGCGGACGCTGCTCGGCCCGGACGTGCTCCAGAAGCTCTCGCCCGCGGACGCGCACACGCTCACGGGCCGCAGCTTCTTCCCGCACCTCATCTCGAGCCCGTTCCACACGGCGCTCGTCTACGCGTTTGCCTTCGCGATCGTCGCGTGTGTGGTCGCCGCCGTCGCGTCGCTGATGCGCGGCGGCAAGTACGTCCACGTCGAGGAGGTCGCGGTGGATCCGCTGGACGTCGAGGTGGCGGCATGAGCGCCGCCGACACCGCGCTCCGCATCGGCGAGGTGGCGCAGCGCGTCGGCGTGACGCCGCGCACGATCCGCTATTACGAGGAGCTCGGGCTGCTGGGCTCCGGCTCGAGCCGCGAGAAGGGCGCGCACCGCACCTACGCCGAAGCCGACGTGGGACGGCTGCAGGAGTTGATCCGGCTGCGTGACCTGCTCGGCCTCACGCTGGAGGAGCTCGTGGAGCTCGCCGAGGCGGAGGAGGCGCGCGCCGCGCTGCGCGGCCGCTGGGAGGAGGATCCGAGCGACGAGGAGCGCCTACGCATCATCGAGGAGGCGATTCCGCACGTCGAGCGCCAGCTCGCGCTCGTCCGCGGCCGCCAGGCAACGCTCGAGGAGTTCGCGGCGGAGCTCGAGGACAAGCTCGCCCGGCTGCGTCGTCGCCGCCGCGATCTGTCCCGCTAGTTAGGTTCCGGCAATGGAGGCGGTTCCGAGGCGGCTGACCTTCGGCGCCCACGCCGACGCCTACGAACGGGCTCGGCCCGAGTGGCCGGAGGAGGCGGCGCGCTGGCTCGTGCCCGACGACGCGCGTCTCGTCGTCGAGCTCGGAGCCGGCACCGGGAAGCTCACGCGGACGGTGGCCGCGCTCGGCGTGCGCGCCGTCGCCGTCGAGCCCGACCCGCGTATGCTCGCTGTACTGCGCGCGAGCGGCCTCGAGGGAGTCGAGGGATCGGCCGAGGCGATCCCGTTCGACGCCGGCGTGGCGGACGGCGTCGTCGCCGGCTCCAGCCTCCACTGGTTCGAACTCGAGCAGGCGCTGCCGGAGATCCACCGCGTGCTGAAGCCCGGCGGCCGCTTCGGCTTCGGCTGGAACCATCGCGACGACCGCCATCCCGCGATCGCCCGGATGAGCGAGGCGGTCTACGCGGCGCAGGCGCGTCTCCGGACACCGCGTTGGCGGACCCGCGACTGGCCGGCCGACCTGATCGCGTCCGGCCTCTTCCGGGGCGTCGAGCACGCGCTCTTCGAACACACGCTCGAGCTGCCGCGCGAGGCGCTCGACGACCACCTGATGTCCTACTCGGGCGTCGCGGCGCTCCCGGAGGAAGAGCGGGAGCACGTGCTCACCGCGGTTGCGGACCTCCTCGACTCGGACGCGTCAGTGAGTGACGGGGGCAACCTCCGGCTCCCGTTCGTCGTCGCTGCCTACCGCGCGACGCGCAAGTAACAGATTGTTACAAAGTGATCGTGCAGCCCGGTGGTCGTCACGGTGGACGCGTCTCCGCGGCACACGTCCGCGCAAGTAACAGACTGTTACAAGGGCATCAGAGCGGGACGAGCCGCGTGCCCGTCGCCTTGAACGTCGCGTAGGCGATGCCGCCGGCTTCCAGCTCGAGTCGCTCGGCCGAGGCGGCCGTGACCTCCGCCGTCAATGGGCCGACGCGGACCCGCACGCGGTTCGCGACCTCGACGAGAGAGCCGACGTGGCCGCGGACGACGTTGAGCGCGGAGTCGGCGTCCGCGGCATGGGTCCGGGCGACCGACACCTCCCACGGGTAGACGACGACGCCGACGTCTCCCTCTGCCTCGTCCGCCGAGTAGAGGTCCTCGCCGGTCTCGAGCCGGATCGCGGTCAGCGCTCCCGCACCGCGGCGGGCGTGGCCGCGCAGCAGGTTCGCGCCGGTGAAGGAGGCGACGAAGGCATCTTGCGGGCGTGCCACGAGCTCGGCCGGCGTCCCGAGCTGCCGCAGGCCACCCTCCACGAGGACGCCGACCTCGTCGGCAAGCGCCGCCGCGTCCTCGTAGTCGTGGGTCACCAGCAGCACCGGCAGCGCGAGCTCCCGCAACAGCTCCGCGAGCTCGTGGCGGACCTCGGCCTTCGTGTGCGCGTCGAGCGCGGCCAGCGGCTCGTCGAGGAGGAGCACCGCCGGGTCGCGGGCGAGCGCTCGCGCGAGCGCGACCCGCTGCCGCTCGCCGCCGGAGAGTTCCTGCGGGTGCGCGGAGGCGAGGTGTCCGAAGCGGAACCGCTCGAGGAGCGCGTCCACCGGACGCCCGCCCGCGCCGAAGGCGATGTTCCCGCGCACGCTGAGGTGAGGGAAGAGGGCGTAGTCCTGGAACACCAGCCCGACGCTACGGCGCTCCGGCGGCAGCGAGACGCCACACTCCGTGTCGAGCCAGCGCTCGCCGTCGAGCGACACGCGGCCGCGGCGCGGCGCCATGAGTCCGGCGACGACGCGCAGGACTGACGTCTTGCCCGCTCCGGACGGGCCGACGAGCGCGACCGTGCGCGAGACCTCGAGCTCCAGCTCTAGCGCGAAGGCGCGAAGAGGAAGCGTGAAGTCGGCCTGGAGGGTTGCCATTGGAGGGTGAGCCTCAGCGCGACGAGCAGCGCGCCGCTGACGACGACGAGAAGCGCGCTCATCGCGAGCGCCGTCGTGAAGTTGAGCGCGAACTCGGCGTAGATCGCGAGCGGCAGGGTCTGCGTGACGCCCTGGACGCTCCCCGCGAACATGATCGTGGCCCCGAACTCGCCGAGCCCGCGCGCGAAGGCGAGCGCCTCGCCGGCGGCGAGACCGCGGCGGGCGAGCGGGAGAACGACGCGGAAGAACGTCCTGGCGCGGCCGGCGCCGAGAGTGCGGGACGCGGCGACGAGGTTGGGGTCGACCTCCTCGAAGGCCGCGATTGCCTGGCGGATGTAGAGCGGGCTGGAGACGTACGCGACCGCGATCACGACCGCCGCCTGCGTCAACCCGAGCTGGACGCCGAACGCGTCGAGCGTGCTCCCGAGCAGCCCGAGGCGGCCGAACGCCGCGAGCAGCCCGATCCCCGCGACCGCGGGCGGCAGGACGAGCGGCAGCTCGACCAGGACGATCGCGAGCGAACGTCCCCGGAAGCTGCGTGTCGCCAGCACGTACGCCGCCGGCGTGCCGAAGAGGAGCACGAGCGCCTGCGCGATCGCGCTCGTCTTCAAGCTGAGGACGAGGGCGTCGGTCACGACGGGCTGCGAGAGCTGCGAGACGAGCGTCCCGGGCGAGACCCGGGCGAAGATCGCCACGATCGGCAGCAGCAGGAAGCCGAACGCGACGGCGACGGCGGCGAACAGCGCTGCTCCGGCGAGGATCCGCCGCGTCATCCGCAGGCCCTCAGTGCGGGATCGGGAGGAAGCCGGCGGCCCGCAGCTTCTTCTGCGCCGGCCTGGCGCGGAGAGCCTTGACCCAGGTCTTCGCCGCCGCGAGGTGCTTGCTCGACTTCACGGCTGCCGCTGCGTACTCGACCCTCGGCTGCGAGGACGGCGGCAGCCGCAGCAGCGAGACCTTGCCCGCGACCGTCTTCGCATCCGTCGCATAGACGAAGCCGGCGTCGGCCTCGCCGAGCACGACCTTCGCGAGCACCTCGCGCACGTCCGTCTCCTGGCTCACCGCCTTGCCGACCAGGTCGGAGAGCCCGAGCCGGCCCAGCACGGTGCGCGTGTAGTCGCCCACCGGCACGCCGGCCGCCGCCATCACGACCTTCAGGCCCGACCGCTCGAGATCCCGGACGCCGGTGAGATGTCGCGGGTTTCCCGGCGGCACGACGATGACGAGCCGGTTCGACGTGAACACGTACGGCCTGGTGACGAGCCCGAGCCGGTGGAGCTGGTAGGGGAGCTTGGTGTTGGCCGAGGCGAACACGTCGGCGGGCAGTCCCTGCTGGATCTGCGCCGCCAGCATGTTCGAGCCTCCGAACGAGTAGCGCCCGTGCGGGTCGATCCTGGGGAAGACGTTCGTCAGGGAAGCCGCCGCGAAGACGGTCAGCCGCGGGGCCTTCGTGCCCGCGCGGCCCGCGAAGGCGACGGCGGCGAAGGTGGAGGACGTGACGACGACGGCTGCCGCCAGTCCCAGTGCGACCGCGCGCAGCCTCATGCCTCCACCATCACGGACGTCGACTTGACGACCGCCGTCGCCGCCATGCCGGGCTCGAGCCCGAGCTCCTCGATCGCGTCGCGCGTCACGACGGCGACGACGCGCGCCGGCTCGGTGACGGTGATCTCGACCTGGGCGAGCAGGCCCTCGACGCGCACCTCGCTGACGGTGCCGCGCAGCCGGTTCCGGGCGCTCATGTGGTGCGCGCCGGCGTCGCCGCGCAGCCGCTCGATCTCCTCGAAGGAGACGAGCCGCCGGTTGGCGCGGTCGCGTTCGGTGCGGATCCTGCCGTCGCGATCCCAGCGCCGCAGCGTGTCGACGCTGATCCCGAGCTCCCGCGCCGCCTCGGTAGCCGTGTAGGCCTGCTTCGGCATGTGCCGAGCATACACATAGGCATTGCCTACGTGGGCGGATTACGGATCCCGACGGCGCCGATGAGGCCGCCGCAGACGAGCAGCCCGGCCACGGCTCCCATCGTCACGTGGAAGCCATGCTCGGTGAGGTGGTCGCCGCCGCCGGCGGCAGCGATCCCGAGGACCGCGATCGCGAGCAGGCCGGCGACGCGCGCAACCGCGTTGTTCACACCGGACGCGACGCCCGCGTCGCCCGGCCCGGCGTCCGCGAGCACCGTCGTCGTCAGCGGGGCGACGGTCAGCGACAGCCCCACCGAGAAGACGAGCAGTGCCGGAAGGATGTCGACCCAGTAGTCCACGTCCTGCGGCAGGCGCGTGTAGGCGATCACCGCAAGGCCCGCGAGGATCGGCCCGAGAGACATGAAGAGCCGGGGCCCGTACTGCATCGAGAGCCGCCCCATGCGCGGCGAGAGGAAGAACATCACGATCGTGATCGGCAGCAGCGAGAGCCCCGCGTGCAGCGCCGAGAAGCCGGCGAACTCGATCAGGTACAGCGTGAGGAAGGTGCTCAGCCCGGAGAGCCCGCCGTAGACCGAGAGCGTCTCGACGTTCGTGACCGAGAAGTTGCGCAGCCGGAACAGCCGCAGCGGCAGCATCGGCATCGGCGTCCGCAGCTCGTAGGCGACGAAGGCGCCGAGGCAGGCGGCGCCGGCGGCGAAGGCGGTGAGGATGAGCGGGCTTCCCCAGCCGAGTTGCGGCTGCTCGATGAAGCCGGCCACGACCAGGCCGAGCCCGGCGGTACATAGGATCGCGCCGGGCACGTCGACCCTCAGGTCCTCCCGCCGCTTCTGGTGCATCCCGCCGAGGCGGAGCAGGAGCAGCAGCGTGACGGCCGCGATCGGCAGGTTGAGGAGGAAGATGACCCGCCAGGTGGAGACGTCGACGAGCCAGCCGCCGACGGTCGGGCCGATGATGAACGAGATCCCCGTCCAGGACGTCCACAGCCCGATGGCATTGCCTCGCGCGGCGCCGCTGAACGTGGCCGTGAGCATGGCGAGCGAGGCCGGGGTCAGGAGCGCGCCGGCCACGCCCTGGATGCCGCGGAAGACGATGAGCGAGGGCGCGTCCGGTGCGACCGCGCACAGGACGGACGCTCCCGCGAAGCTTGCGACGCCGATCGCGAAGACCCGCAGCTCGCCGAAGATGTCGCCGAGCGAGCCGCCGACGAGGATCAGCGAGCCGAGCGTCAGCAAGTAGGCGTCGACGACCCACTGCTGGGCCGCAAGCCCGCCGCCGAGATCGGCCTGGATCCGCGGCAACGCGACGTTCACCACGGTGACGTCAAGGATCAACATGAATTGGATGAGAGCGAGGACTCCCAAGGCCTTCCACCGCCGCGGGTCGGCCTCGATGTGCACTGACGCTGTCGTCACGGGACGTCCTTCCTTGCCGGTCTGTCCTTCTTCCGCGGTCACACGGTCATGACGGTGTTGAGTGCTCGAACTCATCGGCGCCGCTCCCATGGCTGCACGAAATTGTTGGCCGGCCAGCCCTCGGCCGCCGCGATCAGAGAAATAGACGTGG
>DASTZY010000195.1:0-17111 GCA_035764085.1 Gaiellaceae bacterium | reverse complement strand
TCCGTCCTCGAGGAGCACACGCTCGCGCGGCTCGGCGCCGAGCGCCTGTGGCAGCTGATCCGGGCCGAGACGCCGGTCCGCGCCCTCGGCGCCCTCACCGGCGGCCAGGCGGTCCAGATGGTGCGCGCCGGGCTCGAGGCGATCTACCTCTCCGGCTGGCAGGTAGCCGCCGACGCCAACCTCGCCGGCGCGACCTATCCCGACCAGAGCCTCTACCCCGCCAACAGCGCGCCCGCCCTCGTCCGACGCCTGAACAACGCGCTCCTCCGTGCCGACCAGATCGACTGGGCGGAGGGCCGGAACGGCACCTACTGGCTCGCGCCCATCCTCGCCGACGCCGAGGCCGGGTTCGGCGGGCCGCTCAATGCCTTCGAGCTGATGCGCGCGATGATCGAGGCGGGCGCGGCCGGGGTCCATTACGAGGACCAGCTTGCATCCGAGAAGAAGTGCGGCCACCTCGGCGGGAAGGTGCTCGTGCCGACCGGGCACTTCGTCCGGACGCTCAACGCGGCCCGGCTCGCCGCCGACGTCTGCGGCGTGCCGACCGTCCTCGTGGCGCGGACGGACGCGCTGTCGGCCGCGCTGCTCACGAGCGACGTGGACGAGTACGACCGCGACTTCGTCACGGGGGAGCGCACGGCGGAGGGCTTCTACCGCGTCCGCGACGGGATCGACGCAGCGATCTCCCGTGGGCTCGCGTACGCGCCCTACGCCGACCTCGTCTGGTTCGAGACTTCGACGCCGGATCTCGGCGAGGCGAAGGAGTTCGCCGCGGCGATCCACGAGCGCTTCCCGGGCAAGCCCCTCGCGTACAACTGCTCGCCGTCCTTCAACTGGCGCAAGCATCTCGACGACGACCGGATCGCGTCCTTCCAGGACACGCTCGGCGAGTGGGGGTACCGCTACCACTTCATCACGCTCGCCGGCTTCCACTCGCTCAACGCGGCGATGTTCGAGCTCGCGCGCGGCTACGCCGAGGAGCAGATGCCGGCGTATGTGCGGTTGCAGGAGCGCGAGTTCGAGCTCGAGGAGCTCGGCTACACCGCGACGCGGCACCAGCACGAGGTCGGCGCCGGGTACTTCGACCTCGTGACGCAGGCCGTCGCGCCCGACAGCGAGACGCTCGCGCTGAAGGGCTCGACCGAGGAGGCGCAGTTCGCCGGGGAGCTCGCGTGAGTACGCTCGCCGACGTGGAGATCCTCGCCCCCGCCGACGAGGAGGTCCTCACCCGCGAGGCGCTCGACCTCGTCGCGCGCCTGCACCGCGAGCTCAACCCGCGCCGCAGCGAGCTGCTCGAGCGTCGGCGCGAACGCCAGCTGGAGCTGGACGGCGGGGCGCTCCCGCACTTCCTGCCCGGCACGCAGGACGTCCGCGACGCGAAGTGGAGCGTCGCCGAGGCGCCGGCCGACCTCCGGGACCGCCGCTGCGAGATCACCGGCCCGGTCGACCGCAAGATGATGATCAATGCGCTCAACTCGGGCGCCCGCGTCTTCATGGCCGACTACGAGGACGCCTGCTCGCCGAGGTGGGAGAACGTCGTCGAGGGGCAGCGCAACGTCACCGACGCCGTCCGTCGCGAGATCTCGCTCGAGACGCCGGACAAGGCGTACCGCCTCAACGACGAGATCGCAACGCTCCTGATCCGCCCGCGCGGCTGGCACCTGCACGAACGGCACGCCCGGGTCGACGGCGAGCCCGTGTCCGCGTCGCTCTTCGACTTCGGCCTCCACATGGCCCGCAACGCGCGCGAGCAGCTGGAACGCGGCAGCGGGCCGTACTTCTACCTCCCGAAGCTCGAGTCGCACCTCGAGGCGCGGCTCTGGGCCGACGCGTTCGCGCTCGCGGAGGAGCACCTCGGGCTTCCGCAGGGGACGATCCGCTGCACGGTCCTGATCGAGACGATCCTCGCCGCCTTCGAGATGGAGGAGATCCTGTACGAGCTGCGGGATTGGGGCTGCGCGCTCAACGCGGGCCGCTGGGACTACATCTTCAGCGCGATCAAGAAGTTCCGGGCCCGGGACTGGGTGCTGCCCGACCGCGCGCAGGTGACGATGACCGTGCCGTTCATGCGCGCGTACACCGAGCTGCTCGTCCGCTCCTGTCACCGCCGCGGCGCGCACGCAATCGGCGGCATGGCGGCCTTCATCCCGTCCCGCAAGGACCCCGAGGCGAACGCGACCGCGCTCGCGAAGGTGCGCGAGGACAAGGAGCGCGAGTCGGGCGACGGCTTCGACGGCTCGTGGGTCGCGCACCCGGATCTCGTGCCCGTCTGCACTGAGGTCTTCGACGCCGCGCTCGGCGAGCGGCCGAACCAGCTCGAGCGGCTGCGGGAAGAGGTCGTGCCCGACGAGGCGGCGCTGCTGTCCATCCCGGACACGCCCGGCGAGATAACCGACGCGGGCGTGCAGACGAACGTCTCCGTCGGCGTCCGCTACCTCGACTCGTGGCTGCACGGCGTCGGCGCCGCGGCGATCGACAACCTGATGGAGGACGCGGCGACCGCGGAGATCTCCCGCTCGCAGATCTGGCAGTGGGTGCATCACGGCCGCGTGGACGAGAAGCTCGTCCGCCACGAGATCGAGCTGGTCGACGCGGGCGACGAGGCGAAGGAGCTCTTCGCCGCCGTCGCGCTCTCCGACGAGCTCGAGGACTTCCTGACCCTGCCCGCCTACGAGCGACTCGACCGAGGAGGAGCGAGATGAGCGAGACGCTGATCACGACCGAGGAAGAGCAGACCGAGGTGCCGGATACGGACGCCCCGTGCACCGCGGAGCTCGCCGAGTGCACGTGCCCCGACTTCTGCGAGCGCGACCACGACAACGAGTAGTCGCGCCGGCGCGGCGTAGACTCGGCACATGAGCCTCGACACGACGAAGGCCGACGACATCGCGCTCGTGATCGAGGAGGCGATCGTCTCCGGAGAGCTCGAGCCGGGGACGGTCCTCCGCCAGGAGCACCTCTCCGAGCAGTTCAACGTCTCGCGAACGCCGATCCGCGAGGCGCTCCGCCGGCTGGCGGCCCTCGGCCTCGTCTCCTTCGTCCCGAACCGCGGCGTACGCGTCCGCACGATCTCGCGGGAGGAGCTGCACGAGGCGTTCATGGTCCGCGCCGAGCTCGAGGCGCTTGCCACCGAGGTCGCCGCCGCAAAGATGACGCAGGAGGACCTCGCGGAGCTCTCGGCGGCCGAGCAGCACTTCGCCGCCGTCTCGCGAGAGCTCCGTGCGCACGAGCCCGGCGAGGCGCGCCGCTCGATCATGGGCGACTGGGTGCGCGCGAACCACTCCTTCCACGACGTGATCTACCGCGTCGCCGACCTGCCGCTCGTCGAGCAGCTCGCGAAGAGCGCGCGCCGCTCGTTCTCCGGTCCCGCGGTCTGGGCGCCGGGGGACCACTCGATCGACGGCCTCTACGCGAAGAACGCCGAGCAGCACCGCGCGATCCGGCAAGCGCTCGCCGCCGGCAGCGCGGAGGGCGCGCGGGCGCTCGCGCGCGAGCACGTCCTGTCCTCCTTCCACCTGCTGGAAGCGATCCTCGAGCAGGTCGGCGGCACCTGGCCGCAGCCGAAGCGCGACGCCGCTAAGCTCCGGGCATAGTCGCTGCCTGACGACATTTCGCGCATGGATCCGCTCTACAGACCGCAGGGCGTCGAGCAGCGCTGGCAGCAGACCTGGGAGGAGGAGGGGCTCTACGAGGCCGACCCGGACGCGCCGGGCGACACGTTCGTCGTCATGCACCCGCCGCCGAACATCTCCGGCTCGCTGACGATCGGCCACTGTCTGCAGCTCTCGCTCGAGGACACGCTCGTCCGCTGGCACCGGATGCGCGGCTTCAACACGCTCTTCCAGCCCGGCTACGACCACGCAGGGATCTCGACCTGGGCGGCCATCGGCCGCACCCTCGCGCAGGAGGGACGGAGCCAGCGTGACCTCGGTCGCGACGGGTTCGACGCCTACGTGCAGGAGTGGCTCGAGCGCTACGGCGGCACGATCATGAGCCAGTTCCGGCTGCTGGGCGCCTCGCTCGACTACCGGCGCACGCGCTACACGATGGACGAGGGCTACTACCGCGCCGTCATGAAGTGGTTCGTCCACCTCTACGACCGCGGCTGGATCTACCGCGCGAACCGGATCGTCAACTGGTGCCCGCGCGACGCGACCGCGCTCTCGGATCTCGAGGTCGAGCACGAGGACGTCGACGACACGCTCTCGTACATCCGCTATCCGCTCGCCGACGGAACCGGCCACGTCACGATCGCGACGGTGCGGCCGGCGACGATCCTCGCCGACGTCGCCGTCGCCGTGCACCCCGAGGACGAGCGCTACCGCGATCTGGTGGGCAAGGAGGTCGTCGTCCCGTTTGTCGAGCGCCGAGTGCCGGTGATCGCCGACGAGCGGGTCGAGCGCGAGTTCGGCACCGGCGCGCTGAAGATCACGCCGGGCCACGATCCCACCGACTTCGAGATCGGCCGCGACCACGACCTGCCGGAGATCGCCGTGATCGGGCCCGACGGCCTGATGAACGACGCCGCCCGAGAGCTCGCCGGGCTGACGCAGGAGGAAGCGGGCAAGCGCGTGCTCGCGTGGGCGTCAGAGCACGACTTGCTCGAGAAGCGCGAGCACTACCGCCACTCGGTCGGTCAGTGCGTGCGCTGCCACAGCCGGATCGAGCCGCTCATCGTCCCGCAGTGGTGGGTGGCGATGCAGGAGCTCGCCGCGCCCGCGGTCGCCGCGGTGAAGGAGGGTCGCGTCCGCTTCACGCCCGACCGCTTCGCGCGCGTCTACCTCGACTGGATGGAGAACGTCCACGACTGGTGCATCTCGCGCCAAATCTGGTGGGGTCATCGCATCCCCGTCTGGTACTGCCCCGACGGCCACGTCAGCGTCGCCGAGACCGAGCCGCAGGCGTGCTCCGAGTGCGGCTCCGCCGAGCTCAGGCAGGACGAGGACGTGCTCGACACTTGGTTCTCGTCGGCGCTCTACCCGTTCGCGACGCTCGGCTGGCCCGACGAGACGCCCGAGCTGGCGCGCTTCTACCCGGGCCACGTGCTCGCGACCGCCCGCGACATCATCTTCCTCTGGGTCGCGCGGATGATCTTCTCCGGCCTCGAGCTGATCGGGAAGGAGCCGTTCCGGGACGTGGTGATCCATTCGTACCTGCAGAACCCGGAGGGCAAGCGCATGTCCCGCACGCTCGGCACCGGCATCGATCCCGAGGAGGCGCTCGAGCCGCACGGCGCCGACGCCACGCGGTACGGGCTCCTCAAGATGACCACCGGTCAGGACCCGCGCTTCTCGTGGGGCACGATCGAGGAGGGGCGGAAGCTCGCGAACAAGCTCTGGAACGCGAGCCGGCTCCTGCTGCTGGGCGGCGCGGTCGAGCCGCAGGCCAGGCCGTCGTCGGTCGAGGAGCGCTGGATCCTCGCGCGCATCGAGGCGACGCGGGTGGAGTTCGAGGCCGACCTCGCCGACTTCGACTTCGCGCACGCCGTGCAGCGGCTCTACCACCTCACCTTCGACGACTTCTGCGACTGGTACCTCGAGTCGATCAAGCCGCGGCTCGAGGAGGAGGACGTGCGGGCCACCGCCTTCGCGGCGCTCGAGCGGCTCCTCAAGCTGCTTCATCCCGTGATGCCGCACGTGACCGAGGAGATCTGGACGAACCTGCCGGCCCGCGCCACGCGGCTGATCGTGGCGCCTTGGCCCGAGCCGCAGCCGGAGTTCGCAGCCGACCTGCACGCGCTGGACGAGGCGCAGACGGCGGCGCGCATCTACCGGCGCAGCGGCGTGCGGATCGAGATCGGCGGCGACTCGCTGCGGATCTTCGAGGCGGTGGTACGGCCGTCGGACGGCGACGGGCAGGGCGACGTCGAGGCCGAGCGCGCCCGGGTCCGGAAGGAGATCGAGCGGGCCGAGAAGATGCTCGCCAACGAGAAGTTCGTGGCGAACGCCGCGCCCGAGGCGGTCGAGGGCGAGCGGCAGAAGCTGGCGCAGTACCTTGCCGAGCGCGACGCGCTGGGTTGAGTCCCTCTCGCCCTGGCCGACCGACGGCTTCGGGACGGAGCGGATGCGCGCGCTGCTGCGCGAGCTCGGCGAGCCGCAGGAGCGGTTCCCGGCGATCCACGTCGTCGGCACGAACGGCAAGTCGACGACGACGCGGCTGACGGAGGCGCTCCTCGCCGATGCCGGCCTCTCCGTCGGCGCGTACCTCTCGCCGCACGTGCGGGGCTGGAGCGAGCGGATCCGGATCGCCGGGGAGGAGGCGGACTTCGAGGCGGCGGTGGCCGCCGTGCGCCCGGCCGCGGAGGCGCTCGGCGCGACGCAGTTCGAGACGCTCACGGCCGCCGCGCTCGGCGCATTCGCCGAAGCCGGAGTCGACGTCGCGGTCGTCGAGGCCGGGCTCGGTGGGCGCCACGACGCGACCAACGTGCTCGACGCGCGCGTCGTCGTCCTCACGAGCGTCGCGCTCGACCACATGGACGTGCTCGGCGAGACGCGCGAGGCGATCGCGGCCGAGAAGCTCGCGGTCGTCCGGCCGGGCTGTACCGTCGTCCTCGGAGAGCCCGAGTGGCAGGAGCTCGCGCAGGAGAACGGCGCCGCGGCCGTCGTCGTCACCGGCCGCAGCAACCTCGCGCTCGCCGTCGCGGCGGCGGAGTCCTTCCTGGGCCGGCCCGTCGACCCGCACGCGGCCGACTCGGTCGCGCTGCCGGGGCGGCTCGAGCGGCGCGGCGAGAGCCCGCTCGAGATCTGGGACGGCGCCCACAACCTCGCCGGCATCGGCTGGCTGCTGCCGCGGCTCCCCTCGGCGCCGTCCGGCGGCTGGACCGTCCTCGTCTCGATCCTCCACGACAAGCGGCCCGGGATGATGCTGGAGGCGCTCTCGGTGCTGGGCCCGGTGCTCGTCGCCACGGAGAGCCGCAACGGCCGCGCCCTGCCCGCAACCGAGCTCGCCGCGCTCGCGTCGGCGCACTTCGAGCGCGTCGAGGCGGTGCCCGGCGCAGGGGCCGCCCGCACCCGTGCGCGCGAGCACGCCGGCCGGGAGGGGGCCCTGCTCGTCACGGGCTCCCTGTACCTTCTCGCGGAGCTCAGTGGCGAACACCACGACCTATAACCCCGGCCAGAAGCTCTCGATCTTCGCGCTCGCGTTCGGCGTCCTCGCCCTCGCGATCGGTTCCGCCTTCGCGGTCGGCTGGGTTATCGGCAGGATTCTCCTGTGACGCTGGCCAGCTTCATCCAGACCGGCACCCTGCACGCCATCCTCAACGGCCTCGGGTTCTTCGGCTTCGTGCTCTGGCTGTCGCTCGGCTACTGGACGTACAAGGACGCGAAGCGGCGGATCGAGGATCCGATGCTGGTGGGCCTGTCGACGCTGATCGCGCTCGTGATCCCCTTCGTCGGGCCGTTCATCTACATGCTCTTCCGCCCGCCCGAGTATCTCGAGGACGTGCGCGAGCGGGAGCTCGAGATCAAGGCGATCGAGGAGCGGATGTCGGCGGGCGACCTCCGCTGCCCGGTCTGCCACGCCGAGGTCGACTCGGGCTACCTCGTCTGCCCCGTCTGCACGACGAAGCTGAAGCAGGCCTGCGTCAGCTGCGGCTCGCCGCTCGAGCCGATCTGGCAGGTGTGCCCGTACTGCGAGACGCCGATCGAGCCAGCCGTGCCGGGAACGCCGCCGGCCCTCGGGACGCGTCGCGCCCGGCGCGCCGGCAGGCGCTGAGCCATGGCCGTCGAGCGCAGCCTCATCCTGATCAAGCCCGACGCCGTGCAGCGCCGGCTCGCCGGCGAGATCCTGGGGCGGATCGAGGCGCGCGGCTTCGAGATCCGCGAGGGGAGGCTCGTCACCGCGAGCCGCGAGCTCGGGGAGGAGCACTACACCGAGCACCGCGAGAAGCCCTTCTTCGGCGAGCTGGTCGAGTTCATCACCTCGGGCCCGACGTGGGCGCTCGTGGTGGAGGGCGAGGGCGCCATCGCGACGCTGCGGACGACGATCGGGGCGACCGACCCCGCCAACGCCGCGCCCGGCACGATCCGCGGCGACCTCGCGTCCTCGATGCCCGACAACCTCGTGCACGGCTCCGACTCCCCTGAGTCGGCGGAGCGCGAGATCGCTCTCTGGTTCGGTGGCTGAGCCCGAGTACGTCGCGCTCAATCGCGCTAGCTGGACGCAGGCGAACGCCGAGTACACAGACCGGGTCGCGCGCGAGGCGTGGGCGCGGGAGGAGATCGGCTGGGGGCAATGGCACCAGCCGGAGCGCGAGCTCGGGATGCTGCCGGACGTCACGGGCAAGGACGTCGTCGAGCTCGGCTGCGGCACCGCCTACTTCGGCGCCTGGCTGAAGCGCGCCGGCGCCCGCCGGGTGGTCGGCGTCGACGTGACACCCGCGCAACTCGAGACCGCCCGGCGGATGGACGAGGAGTTCGGCTTGGGGCTCGAGCTGATCGAGGCCAACGCCGAGGACGTTCCGCTGCCCGACGAGTCGTTCGACCTCGTCGTCTCCGAGTACGGCGCGTCGATCTGGTGCGACCCGGCGCTGTGGGTCGCCGAGGCGGCACGCCTGCTGCGGCCCGGCGGCGAGCTCGTCTTCATGCGCGGCTCGACGCTGCGCAATCTCTGCGTCCCCGACTCGGGCCCGGCGACGGACCGCCTGCTGCTCCCGCAGAACGGCCTCTACCGGATCGACTGGCAGGAGGGCGACATGGCCGGCAGCGAGTTCCACCCGCCCACCGGCGTCATGTTCGCGATCCTCCGCGACGACGGGTTCGAGCTGCTCGACTTCCGCGAGCTCTACGCGCCCGAGGACGCGGAGACCCACGAGTACTACAGCGAGCCCTCGGCCGAGTGGTCGCGCAAGTGGCCCGCGGAAGAGATATGGCGAGCCCGCCTGCGCCCCCGCTCCTCCTAGCCTCCACGTCGCCGCGGCGGCGCGAGATCCTCGCGCAGCTGCGGATCCCGTTCGACGTGGCGGCGCCGCGGTACGAGGAGACGGAGGACGATCCGGTCGCGCACGCGCTGGGCAAGGCGCGGTCGGTGCTCGCCGCCGCCGACGGCCGTCCTGTGCTCGGCTGCGACACCGAGGTCCTGTGCGCCGGCCGCGTCTACGGCAAGCCGGCGGGGCCCGAGGAGGCCGAGGAGATGCTCGAGAGCCTGGCCGGCCGAACCCACGAAGTGGTGTCGGGCCTCGCGCTGATCACGCCGATGTGGGAAGAGGTGCGGCACGAAGTGACACGCGTGGCCTTCCGCGGCCTGACGCCGCGCGACATCGGCCGGTACGTGGCGAGCGGCGAGTGGGAGGGACGGGCCGGCGGCTACGCCATCCAGGGGCAGGGCGCCGCGCTCGTCGAGCGGATCGAGGGGGACTACCTCAACGTCGTCGGCCTGCCGGTCGCGCTCCTCGTCCGCCTGCTGGCCGAGCGCTTCCCCGGCACGTACGGGTTCGGATGAGCGAGAGCGCCGTCGCAGCTGCCGTCGCGGTGGCAGCGGAGCACGGGCTCCGCAGCGACGACCCGCTCGTCCTCCGCGACGCGTGGCACGTGCTCGTCCACCTGCGGCCGCTGCCGATCGTCGCCCGCGTCTCGAGCGGCCTGCCGTACCCGGACGGCCCGCCGGAGGAGGACGTGATCCGCGAGCTCGCTGTCGCCTCGCACGCGGCCCGCGCCGGCGCCCCGGTGGTGCCGCCGTCCGACCTGCTCGATCCGGGGCCGCACCGGCAGGGCGGCCACGTGGTCGCGTTCTGGAAGTACGCGGGCTCGCCCCGGGAGGTGGAGCCGGTCGCGGCCGGCGAGGCTCTGCGCGCGATCCACGAGGCGCTGGCCGACTTCGACGGCGAGCTGCCGTCGCTGCACACCAACGACCTCGTGGCGATCACCGACCGTCTCGAGCAGTCCGCGGACGTCGAGTTCCTCCGCGAGCTCGGCCTGCGGCAGCCGGGCGGCCAGACGCAGGCGATCCACGGCGACGCGCACCTCGCCAACTGCCTGCCCGGCCCCCTGTGGCACGACTTCGAAACCGCCTGCCGCGGCCCGCGCGAGTTCGACCTCGCCGCGCTCGCCCTGTCCGACGAGGTCCGCGACGACGACCCGTCGAGAATCGCCCTCGAGGCGTACGGCGACCACGACGCCGACCTCCTGGAGGAGCTCCTGCCGGTCTACGCAGCGTGGATCTACGCGTCCTTCATGGTCGCCCTCCCGCGCCGCCCGGAGCTGGGCCCGGTCCTCGCCGAGCGACTGCGCTGGCTCCGGGAGAACTTCGCCTGAGCCGGGTACCATCGCGGCATGGCCGTGCTGGTCGGGGACAGCGAGCGCGACGGCGCCGCAAACGAGCTTCGGCGCCACTACCGCGAGGGCCGGCTCACCGTCGACGAGCTCGCGCTACGGCTCGAGGCCGCGCTTCGGGCCCGCACCAGGCCGCAACTCCGCTCCGTCCTGAACGACCTTCCCGCGCTGAGGCGGTGGACGGACGCGGAGGGGCTCCGCGCGCCCGTTCGGACGGTGCGGAACGCCGCGATCCTCCTCGGCACCGCGGTGATCTGGTTCTTCTGGAGCGCCGGCCTCTTCGTCGCGTTCGTCGCGTGGCTCGCGGCGAACGGCGCGAGCCTGGGCGCGCTGCTCGTCTTTCCGCTGCTGTGGTTCGCGGTGAGCTGGCTGCTCTGGAGCGGCAGCCGCCGCCGCCGCGCGCGCCGCTGACGGGTAGCCCGAGTGACCAGAGGTCGTGGAACTCGTCGCCCAGGCCTGAGGACCGCCGCCCGGGCCAGTTGTCCCGTCACACCCTGAGAACGTTCGGAACCGTCATTCGACTTTGGCGGCGCACCCAAGAGCTGTCGGGCGTCGTTGCTCTGCGAGACGGGAAAGAGTCGCTAACCGAGGGAGACGCCATGAGATTGTTCATTGCGAAGACAGCAGCCAAACGAGCGGCCGGACAACGGCCCTCCCGTACGCAAGCGTTCGCAGCGGCGAGCGTCACGGCCGCCATGCTGGGGGTCGTCACGTACAAGGTCTTGCGCTCGGGCGACACAAGCGACTAGTCACTCGGCTGGTGGGCCGGCTTTCGGGTATGACTCCTCAGCTTGCGGTCAATCTGCGGGGATGTCGCCGCCATGAACCCAGAGGTGGCCGTCGGGATCGCGGAAGGCGACGTGGCGCATGCCCCACGGGCGGTCGATAGGGCCAAAGGCGATCGAGACTCCGCGCTCGGCAAGCTCGGCGGCGCGAGCATCCACATCCGTCACGCGCATGGCCAACTCGAAGCTCGCGCCAGAGCCGGGATTTGCGAGAGGCACCTGTCCCAGCATTTCCTTCTCGGCCTCGCTGCGGCTGAGAAGACGCAGGAAGACGTTGTCGAGCTGGAAGATGAGGGTGCCCTCGTCCTCGTCGACCGGTGCGACCTCGAACGCACGCTCGTAGAACTCCTTCGAGCGCTCCAAATCCTCGACGAACAACGTGATTGCGCTCACTGACCTCGGGGAATGCGCCATCCTCTCGAGCCTCCTCTTACAGCCGGGACTGTGACTTTAGGAGTTAGACGCCGCAGGACAGGATTCATCGCCGGACTCAGGCGAGCGGACTCTGCCCAGGCCAGTGTTTCGGAATGACCCCTGAGTTCGGCATGACGGAGAATCCTCGCGTGGCGGTGCGCTGGCGGCTGAGGGACGCGACGGAGGAGGAGCGGGGTGTGTTGTTTGCATTGCATCGCTCCGCCATGCGGTCGTATGTCGAAGCGACCTGGGGGCTCTGGGACGACTCGTGGCAGGCGGATCACTTCTTCGAGACGTTCAGTGCAGCCCGCTGGTGCGTCATCGAGGTGAACCGTGCGATTGCGGGCATGGTCTCGTGGGAGGAGACGCCGGACGAGATCTTCCTCGCTTCGATCGAGATTCATCCAGAGTTTCAGAGGCGTGGGATCGGCACGGCCGTCGTCCAGTCGCTGGCCGAGGACGCTCGCGCGGTGGGGAAGCCGCTGACCCTTCGTGTGCTCCATGCCAACGAGCGAGCGCGAAGGTTGTACGAGCGCCTCGGGTTTGAACCCGTTCAAGACACCGAGACGCACGCGTATCTCCGGCTGTCTTACGAGTGAGGGCGCTGGCCTGACCCAGTGTTCCGGAATGACCCCTGAGCGGGCGTCAGGGTGGTTGGCTAGTGCATCCTGAACGGACTACGATGCGGCCATGCGTCTCCTGCTTGTGACCGCGATTGCTTCCGTAGCCGCTGCGCTCCTGCTAGCGAGCGCCGCAGCAGGCCCTCCCCCTCCGCACCCCGCGCTATTCGGAGCGACGCACGCACTACCTGTGGCTGGACACCCGTTCGCAGGGCTGTCGATCATTCCCCTGCAGGGCGCGTACATCTTCAGTGTCGGTTGTGACGCACGTCTGGGACGCAAGACGCTGCACGCCCGCGTCCTCCGTTACCACCCGACACGCGGCAACAAGCCCCTCGCAGTCACGTGTAGCTGGATGATTCCCGCTGGTGCCGAAGGCAAGACCTTGCGCCTCAGCAGAGAGTTCATCACTACCACTGCCGGAGACAAGGCAAGTGGCCCTCCCTTCGTCTGGACTATCAAGAAGTAATCAGACGAGATCAGCGTGGGCTGGCCCAGTGTTCCGGAATGACCCCCGAGCGCTCGGGGTGCTACACACCGTTTGGCAGAGTGCGGAGACAGTGACGGACGAAGCTATCCGGTCCGAGTGGACCGCTCTTAGTGAGCGGCTTGACGCCGAAGCTCGTGCGATGAAGGAGGCACAGGCCGCCGTCATCGAACTCTCCCAGCGCTATGCCTTGCTGGACGGGGAGGCTCGGCCGGTCGTCGACGAACTCCTAAGCGAATGGGCTCTCTCAGACGACGAAAACCAGAGATTCAAAGCGCTGGCGCTCGTCTCCGATCACAGGATCGTGTCTGCCCTTCCAGCGCTTCGGGAACTGCTGGTCAAGCTGCAGGACTCGCCGACCCCGGGGGCGCCGTACGAGCAGGCAAAGATCCGGCGGATCATGGCCCGCTTAGAGAACGGTGCTGTGGCGTAGCCACTCTCGGCTGCGCGAGCGTCCTCTCACCTGACGGCTGACCGGGGGCGGAGAGGAGAGGGAAATCGGGGTGCCCAGATTCGAACTGGGGACCTCTCCGACCCGAACGGAGCGCGCTACCAGGCTGCGCCACACCCCGAGACCGCGCCATAGGGTAGCCGAGTGCCACTTCGCGCAGTCCTCTTCGACGTGGACTTCACGCTCGCGCGCCCCGGTCCGGAGCTGGGGCCCGAGGGCTACGTCCGCGTCGGTGAGCGGCACGGGCTCCGCCTCGAGGCCGTCCGGTACGAGGAGGCGCGCGACGCCGCGCTGGTCGACCTCCGGCGCCACCCCGAATTCGAGCACGACGACGAGATCTGGTTCCGCTTCACGGAGCGGATCGTGCGTGGGATGGGCGGGGACGCCGAGTCGGCGTACGCCTGCGCGGTCGAGATCACGCGCGGCTGGGAGCGGCACGAGAACTTCGAGCTCTACGACGACGTGCCGGACACTCTCGCCGCGCTTCGCGGCGCCGGGCTGCGGATCGGCCTCGTCTCGAACTCCTCGCGCGACGTCGGCGAGTTCGCCCGCCACCACGGCCTCGACGTCGACGCCGGGATCAGCTCCTTCCACCACGGCCGCACGAAGCCGCACGCCTCGATCTTCCGCGCCGTCCTCGACCTGCTCGGCGTCGAACCTGACGACACGGCGATGGTCGGCGACACGATCGCCGACGACATCGACGGCGCCCGCGCACTCGGGATGCATGCGATCCTCGTCGACCGCGAGCACCTCCATCCGGACTTCGAGCCGCGCGTCGCGACGCTGAACGAGCTCCCGCCGCTCCTGGGGGTCGAGCGCTAGCTCTTCTCGGCCCGCTCGAGGAAGGGCCGGATGATGTCCACGGGGGCCGGGAAGATGATCGTGGACGTGCCGGCGCCGCCGACCTCGAGCAGGGTCTGCAGGTAGCGCAGCTGCAGCGCGATCGGGTGCTCCTCGATCACGAGCGCGGCGTCCTTCAGCCGCTCCGCTGCCTGGAACTCGCCCTCGGCGTTGATGATCTTGGCGCGGCGCTCGCGCTCGGCCTCGGCCTGCCGGGCCATCGCCTTCTGCATCCCGGTCGGGATCTCGACGTCCTTGACCTCGACGATCGTGACCTTGATGCCCCAGGGGCCGGTCGCCTCGTCGATGATCTCCTGCAGGATCGCGTTGATCTTCTCCCGCTCGGAGAGCAGCTCGTCGAGCATGTGCTGGCCGAGCACCGACCGGAGCGTCGTCTGCGCGATCTGGGACGTCGCGGCCATGTAGTTCTCGACCTGGACGATCGCGCTCTTCGGGTCGACGATCTTGAAGTAGGCGACCGCGTTCACGCGCACCGGGACGTTGTCCTTCGTGATCACGTCCTGCGGCGGCACGTTGAGCGTGATCGTGCGGAGGTCGACCTTCACGAGCTGGTCGACGACCGGGATCTTCCAGACGAGGCCGGGACCGCGCGGCGGGTCGAGCAGCCGGCCGAAACGGAAGAAGACCGCCCGCTCGTATTCCCGCAGGACCCGGACGAAGCCGAGCACGAGACCGATGCTACCTCCGCACCGTCAGCTGAAGGCCGTCGATCGCCTCGACCTCGACCTCCTCGCCGGGGACGAGGTCGGAGTGGTCGGCGGCGTGCGCCTGCCAGAGCGCGCCGTCGACGAAGACGAGCCCGGGCCCGCGTACCTCGGCGCGCTGCCCGATCATCGTCTGGACGCCGGTCTCCACCGGCTTGCCGCGCACCGCGAACGCCTTGGAGAGCGCGAAGATCCAGAACGCGGCTATCGCGCTACCGACTCCGACGATGAGCCATGTGTTGACGCGATAGCCGGCCGGCTCGTTCTGGAACAGTAGCGCCAGCCCGAAGGCCAGGGAGATGAGCCCACCGACCGTGAGGACGCCGTGCGTCGGCGCGTGGAGGTCGACGATGAGCAGGACGATCCCGAGCACGACGAGCGCGAGGCCGCCCCAGCTCGGCGTCAGCACCGAGAACCCGTAGAGCGCCAGCACCAGGGCGACCGCGCCGAGGGCGCCCGGCAGCACGATGCCGGGGTGGAGCACCTCGAACACGAGGCCGATGATCCCGAGCAGGAAGAGCAGGCTGATCAGGTTCGGGTCGATGATCGTGTTCAGGAAGCGCGTGACGAAGCCCGGCTTGACGGTGTCGATCTGCGCGCCGGCCAGGTGCAACGTGAAGGGCCGCTGCGCGTTCTTCGTCTTGTAGCCGTCGAGCTTCTCGAGGAGGGAGGGAAGCGTCGGGGCGACGAAGTCGATGACGTTCATCTTCAGCGCCTCCTCCGCGGTGAGGTTCGACGCCTCCTTGACGGCCTTCGCCGGCCAGGTCGTGTTGCGGTGATTCGCCGCCGCGAGGGCGGTGAGTGACGCGACGGAGTCGTTGATGACCTTGCGGCGCAGGTCCGAGCCGAGGTTCTGTCCGCTGGAGTCGATCGGAGTCGACGAGCCGATGTTCGTCGTCGGCGCCATGGCGAGGACGTCGGCCGCCTGCGCGACCCAGACGCCGGCGGATGCTGCACGCGCGCCCTCCGGCGACACGTACACGATCACGGGCACCTTCGAGGCCAGCTCCGCCTGGTAGATCTTCTTCATCGAGGTCGAGAGACCGCCCGGCGTGTCGAGGAGGATCACCGCGGCGTCGTAGCCGTCCTTCTCGGCGCGTGAGAGCTGGTGCGTGACGTAGCCCTGCGTGACGGGGTTGATCGCGAGATCCGGCCCGAAGGTGATCGCGAGCACGCGCGGCTTCGAGGCCGCCCCCGCGGCGCCGCCGGCGAGGACGAGGCAGGCAAGCGCGACGATCGCCGCCGGAAGCGCCCGCTTCATGATGCGCTCAGGATAGATCGCAGCCGGTTGCAGGCGTACTCTTTCGGTATGCCCGCCTGGGTCGCCTGGGCCATCGTCGCCGTCCTCCTCTCGGTCGGCGAGATCTTCACACCGGGGTTGTTCTTCCTCGGCCCGATCGCGCTCGCCGCGCTGGCTTCCACCGTGGTCGCCGCAGTGGGAGGATCGGTGTGGCTGCAGGTGGTCGTCTTCGGCGCCGGCTCGTTCGCGGCCGTCGGGCTCCTGCGTCCGATCGCCAGGAACCACCTCACGATGCCGCGCGCGATCCGCACCGGCGCCGCCGCGCTCGAAGGCGCCACGGCGGTCGTCCTTCAGCGTGTGGACAGCCGCGGCGGGCGGGTCAAGATCGGAGGAGAGGAGTGGAGCGCCCGTTCGTACGTGCCCGACGAGGAGTTCGACGTCGGGACGGAAGTCGAGGTCGCGCAGATCCAGGGCGCCACCGCCCTCGTGTACAGATAGGAGCAGAAGCCCAGCATGGTCGCCGTGATCGCCATCATCATCGTCGCCGTCATCGTCCTCGTCACCCTGGCGCGGACGATCCGGATCGTCCCCCAGGCCCGCGCCGGCGTCGTCGAGCGCCTCGGCCGGTACTCGCGCACGCTCTCGCCGGGCCTTGCGATGGTCGTGCCCTTCATCGACCGCGTGCGGCCGCTGATCGACCTGCGCGAGCAGGTCGTCTCGTTCCCGCCGCAGCCGGTGATCACCGAGGACAACCTCGTCGTCAACATCGACTCGGTCATCTACTTCCAGGTCACCGACGCGAAGGCCGCGACCTACGAGATCGCCAACTACATCCAGGCGATCGAGCAGCTCACCGTCACGACGCTGCGCAACGTGATCGGCGGCATGGCGCTGGAGAAGACGCTCACCTCGCGCGACGAGATCAACGGCCAGCTGCGCGGCGTGCTCGACGAGGCCACCGGCAAGTGGGGAATCCGGGTCAACCGCGTCGAGCTGAAGGCGATCGACCCGCCCGCCTCGATCCAGGACTCGATGGAGAAGCAGATGCGCGCAGACCGCGACAAGCGCGCCGCGATCCTCCAGGCGGAGGGCGAGCGGCAGTCGTCGATCCTCCAGGCCGAGGGCGAGAAGCAGTCGGCGATCCTGAAGGCCGAGGGCCAGAGCAAGGCCACGGTGCTGCAGGCCGAGGGACAGGCGAAGGCGATCGAGACCGTCTTCAACGCCATCCACGAAGGCAAGCCGGACGCCGAGCTGCTCGCGTACCAGTACCTCCAGACG
>DASTZY010000194.1:0-25923 GCA_035764085.1 Gaiellaceae bacterium | reverse complement strand
ACGTCCTGCTGTTCCGACGGCCTCGAAGGCGGTGGCTGCGCCTGCCCCCGGTGCGGCGGTCGCGAGCGACGCCCGTAGAATGGGCGCGATGAGCGCCGAGCCCGCCCACGAGCCGCGGACCGTCTCCGAGCTGCTCCTCGCAGGCATCGGGTGGGCGACGATGAGCGTCGAGGCGATGGAGGAGATCGCCGACGACCTCGCGCGGCGGGTCGGCGTCGAGCGCGACGCGATGCGGGAGGCGGTGAGCGACACCGTTGCCTCCTGGCGCGCCGAGCTCGAGCGCGTCGGCTCGCGACGTGACGAGGCGATGGAGCGGGCGCTCGCGAAGGCGGGCCTCGCCCGCCGCGAGGAGGTCGAGGACCTCGCGCTCCGCGTCGCGCAGCTCGAGCACCGCCTGCGGCTGCTCGAGCGGGACCGCGACGCCTGACGGTGCGAGACTGAGCCGATGGCGGACGACGGCCCGCAGCGGACGCTCTCGCGCGTCACCGAGATCGGGCGCGTCGCCACGCGGCACGGGTTCGGCTACCTCCTGGACCGTCGGCGCTCTGCCGACAACGAGCAGGACGGGGATCGCGGCCGCCGCCTGCGCGAGATGTTCGACGAGCTCGGGCCGACGTTCGTCAAGTTCGGGCAGCTCCTCTCGACCCGCCCGGACGTCGTGCCGCCGGACATCGTGGTCGAACTGCGCGCCCTCCAGGACGACGTGCGCCCGTTCCCGTTCGAGCAGGCCGAGCGCGTGATCGAGGAGGAGCTCGGGAACACGCTGGAGCGCCTCTTCCTCGACTTCGACCCGGTGCCCGTGGCCGCCGCGTCCATCGGCCAGGTGCACCGCGCGACGCTGCCCAACGGGCGCCGCGTCGCCGTCAAGGTGCAGCGGCCCGGCGCGCCGCGCAAGATCGAGGCCGACCTGGGCCTGCTCTACCAGGCGGCCAGGCTCGCACGGGAGCGGATCCGCGCCTTCGACTTCGTCGACACGCGCCAGCTTGTGGACGAGTTCGCCCGGCAGATCCGGAAGGAGCTCGACTACCGGCAGGAGGCGCGCAACGCGCAGAACTTCCACCGCAACTTCGCCGGCGA
The DNA here is from genome assembly GCA_035764085.1 of Gaiellaceae bacterium. Classification (GTDB taxonomy): domain Bacteria; phylum Actinomycetota; class Thermoleophilia; order Gaiellales; family Gaiellaceae; genus Palsa-739. Next base: position 24,846 of record DASTZY010000194.1, on the reverse strand, counting down.
CCCGCACGTCCGCGTCCCGAAGGTCTACTGGCAGTACACGCGCCCGCGCGTCCTGACGCTGGAATGGATCGACGGGATCCAGCTCGCCGACGTCGACCTGGTTGCGACGACCCTGGAGGAGCGGCGCGAGCTCGCCTACCGGATCACCGAGGCGTGGATGGCGATGATCTTCCGCCACGGGTTCTTCCACGGCGACCCGCACCCGGCGAACATCCTCGTCCCGCACGAGGCCGGGACGATCGGCCTCGTCGACTTCGGCGCGGTCGGGACGCTCACCGACGACGACATGTCGAAGCTGACCGGCCTCTTCATCGACGCCGCGAACGAGAACATCGACCAGCTTCCCAAGCGGCTCGCCGACCTCGGCGTCCGCTACCCGAAGGAGCGGGAGGGCGAGTTCCTCGCCGAGCTGCGCGAGCTCTACTACCGCTACTACGGCGCGAGCCTGAGCGAGATCGACCCGATCCAGGTGATCCGCGAAGGGTTCCAGCTCATCTACTCGATGAACCTGCATCTGCCGACCCGCTTTCTGCTGCTCGACCGCGCGATCGCGACCGTCGGCTCGGTCGGCGCCGAGCTCTATCCCGACTTCAACGTGTTCGAGGTGGCGCGGCCGTACGCGCGCGACCTGATGCTGGAGCGGTTCAGCCCGCAGCGGGTCGCGCGGAGGACGAGACGCGAGGCGTTCCGGTACGCACAGGTCCTGCTCGAGGCGCCGCACCAGTTCCACGACTTCATGGAGGAGATCCGGGACGGCCAGATCGAGGTCGGCTTCGTGCACAAGGGGCTCGACGAGTTCATGGGCAAGCTCGACGTGGCCTTCAACCGCCTGGTGGTGGCGCTCATCGTGGTGGGCGGGCTGATCGGCTCGAGCCTGATCGGCATCTTCGCCACCGGCGGCCCGATCGTGCTCGGCGTGAACGTGATCTCGATCATCGGCTTCGTCCTCTCGACGATCCTCGGGATCTGGCTCCTCTGGGGCGTCGTGCGCTCGGGGCGCCTGTAGCTCGGAACCGCTGCGCGTTTCCTCGCTGGGGGAGCGAACTGCGCGGGCCGGAAAGCGCGGTTTCCGGCCCGCTCCGTGCAGAATTTGTCTTGGGATCCCTGGATGTGAGGTCTCCCTCGTGCGCTCGCGCGCGGCGGAGGCCGGCGCAAGCGCAGTGCGGCCTGCGGCTAGGTTCGAGCCGTCGTGCGGCCGGCGGGCGAACTGTCACGCTTTAGTTCGAAAGGACAACTGGCGGAGGTTGGCCGTTGCGCCTAGCCTCGACGTCATGACCGCGCTGCTGCTCGCCGAATCGGAACCGGCTGTCCGCGGGTTCCTCGAGCGCCAGCTCCGCAACGACGGCTTCGACGTGGTCGCCTGCGAGCGCGCCGAGCAGCTGCCGCGCGCGGCCGATCCCGACCTCCTCGTGCTCGGGGACGCCGACGCGCTCGACCGCGGCGTCGTGCCCGACTGCCCGGTCATCGTGCTCGGCAGCTCCGATCCGGCCGCCCGCGTCCGAGCCCTCGCCCGCGCCGACGACTGCCTCGCGCGCCCCTTCGTCTACGAGGAGCTGCTGGCGCGGATCCACGCCCTGCTCCGCCGTTGCCCGCCGCGCATCGAGCTCGTCGAGATCGGGCCGCTGGCGATCGACCGGGCGGCGCGCCGCGTCATGGTCCTCGGCCGGGAGGTCGAGGTGTCGGCGAAGGAGTACGCGCTCCTGGTCAAGCTCGCGTCGGCGCCGGACCGGGTCTTCACACGGGAGCAGCTGCTCCGCGACGTCTGGGGCTTTCGCACGTACGTCCCGACGCGGACGCTGGAGTCGCATGCCTCCCGCGTCCGGCGCAAGCTCGCGGCGGCCGGCCTTCCCGGCTGGATCGTCAATGTCTGGGGCGTGGGCTACAAGCTCCGGCACGTGCCGGTCGGCTGATGGTCTGCGGTGGATTGACCACCCAACTCGGGAGTTGTACGCTCGCCAGCTAACTGGCAAAGCAGTCCGCCCTCGACTCTTTCTGCGGCGGAGACGAAAGCCGGGGCGAACGCGGATCGAGAGGTTCGCATCGCGAAGCGCTGGATTCCCCAGTCGGTCAACGCACGGATCAGCGCCGGAATCGGCGTCGTGGCTGCATTGGTGGCCATCGTCGTTGGCGTAAGCCAGCTCTGGCCCAAGATCTTCCCACCCGCCAAGCCGCCCCCCGTCGCCCTCGTGGTCCTCCTGGATGTGTCTTCGGCTATGAGTCAGCAACTCGGGGATACCACGAAGCTCGCCGCCGCCGAGGACCAGATCGAACAGATCGTCGAGGAACACCCGAAGTATTCGACGTCGCTTCGCCTCGTCAGCGGCTGCGGAACGGAGACCAAAGACGCCACCATCCCATTCGCGACAAACGACGCCCCTCGATACGACAAGGTGTTCCGCGATCTGGCTGCCAATCAGCAGTCGGTCTCGGGGTACATCGGCGGGCTCAACTCGGCCGTGGACGACCTGACCACGACGGCCCATATCGAAGACAGCAAGCAGCGGCACCTGATCGTGTTCATGGCGGGCTCGGAAGACACGTGCCCCTCGTACAAACCCCCGATCACAGGTCTTGCGGACGGTCTGTCCCTGAACTTCGTCTGGCTCGGGAATCTCACCGCCGTGATCGACGCCGGAATCCGAAGACAGCTCGCGGCATTCGGCTTCGCGCAGAACGTCCAGGCCGCGAAGAACAGGGAGCAGCTGCACAGGACGGTCCACCAACTCGTGGTGGTTGTCGTCCACCCTCACACCACGTCCGTCACGACCCCCCTCCAACACCGCCCCACCAACACGGCGCCTCCGAGCATCTCCGGGACACCACAGGAGGGTTACGTGCTGACGGCGTCGGCCGGCGTCTGGAGCGGTGATCCCGCCACCTACACGTACGACTGGAAGCGCTGCGACAGCGGCGGTATCTGTACCGACGTTGCCACGGACGGGCCGACTGCCGTGACGAGCAGCAGTTACACGGTTCAGTCGACCGACGTTGTCGGCGACACGCTGCTCGTCGCAGTTACAGCCACGAACACCGTCGGCTCTGCGGAACCCGTGTCCTCGGAACCCATTGCGGTGACGGCTCCGCCTCCCCCTCCGCCTCCTACGGTGACGGCCACCACGGACACGTTGTCGAACTGAGGCCGCCCGATCGCAGGTCGATCGGAAGGCCTACAGCAGCGCGCCTTCGAGGCGGAGCAGCCACTCCTTGCGGTCGAGCCCGCCGCCGTAGCCGGTGAGGCTGCCGTTCGCGCCGACGACCCGGTGGCAGGGGAGGACGATCGGCAGGGGATTCCGGTTCATGACCATGCCGACGGCGCGGGCTGCGCGGGGCGCGCCGACCTCGGCCGCGAGCGCGCCGTAGGTCGTGGTGTGCCCGTATTCGACCCGGGCGAGCTCGGCGAGGACGCGCCGGTGGAACTCCGGCGTCGCCCGGAGGTCGAGCTCCAGGTCGAACTCGTGCCGCTTCCCCGCGAAGTACTCGTCGAGTTCCTTGCGCACCCGGTCGAGCGCGTTCGGGGTGCGGAGGACGCGCGGGCCGAAGGCCCGGGCGAGCCGCTCGAGCTCCGCCTCCGGCTCCGGATCGAAGCCGACACGGCACAGCCCCCGGCCGGACACGCCGACGAGCAGCGGCCCGACCGGCGTGTCGTCGAGGAGGTCGTAGGCCACGTCGAGCTCGCCGGACGCGGCCGCCGCCGCGCGGAAGCGCTCGTCGAGGAGGGTGGGAACCGAGGCGGTCGAGGCTGGGGTCATCGTTGCTCCTTCTCCTTCCGCAGCCGCCGCACGCCGGCGGAGGCCGCCTGCCGCGCCGCCTGCTCGTTGGAGCCGAGGGCGGCCCCGATCGTGTCGTAGTCGAGGTCGTAGCCGTAGCGGAGGACGACGGCCGCGCGCTCCTTCGGCGGCAGGCCGTCGGTCAGTGGGGCGAGGTCCTCGACGGCCGGGCGCTCGTCCTCGCCGACGGGCTCGGCCGTCAGCTCCGCCGTCGGCCGCTCCCGCCGCGCCGCGTCAACGGCCGCGTTCGTGGCGATCGTGAGCACCCAGGCGCGCAGATGCTCGCCGTGCTCGAGCCGGCCGTAGGCCCGCAACGCGCGGAGGAACGTCTCCTGGAACAGGTCGTCCGCCCGGTCGCGCCCCGCGCGGCGTCGCAGGAACGCGAGCACCTCACCCTTGTGGGACTCGTAGAACCGTTCGAACGGAGGGAGTGCCGCGCCGGCCATCGACCACTGAAACGTACTGCCGGTTCAAGATGTGAGGTCATGCAGCTCGCCGTCGTCGGCCACGTGGAGTGGGTGGACAATCGTGGGGGAATCCATGGTCCCCCCACGAGCCCCCTCCTTAGGAAGGGCAAGTGAAGCTCGCCGTCGTCGGTCACGTGGAGTGGGTGGAGTTCGCGCGCGTCGACCGCGCGCCCGCCCCGGGCGAGATCGTGCACGCGTTCGAGACGTGGGAGGAGCCTGCGGGCGGCGGCGCCGTCGCAGCGGTCCAGCTCGCCAACCTCGCCGGTGGGTGCCTCCTCTTCACGGCGCTCGCCGACGACGCGCTCGGGCGGCGCTCGCGCGAGCAGCTCGAGGCGCGGGGCGTCACAGTCCACGCCGGCCACGCCCGCGGCTCGCAACGCCGGGCGCTGACGCACGTCGACGACGACGGAGAGCGCACGATCACCGTTCTCGGCGACAAGCTGCTCCCTTCGGGAGAGGACGGCTCGCTGCCGTGGGAGGAGCTGGGCCGCTGCTCGGCGGTGTACTTCGTGAGCGGAGACGTCGCCGCGCTTCGCGCCGCACGCCGGTCGCCGGTGCTCGTCGCGACCGCCCGAGAGCTCGCGACGCTGCGCCGCGCGGACGTGCCGGTGGACGTGCTCGTCGGCAGCGGGGAGGACGATGCGGAGCGCTTCGAGCCCGGCGAGCTCGACCCCGCGCCGGACATCGTCGTCACGACGGCCGGCGGTCTGGGCGGCTGGATCCGGCCCGGCGGCCCGTTCCGCGCTGCGCCTCTGCCGGGAGAGGTCTCCGACGCCTACGGCTGCGGGGACTGCTTCGCCGCCGGGCTGACGTACGCGCTGGCGCTCGGCAAGCCGGTCGACGAGGCAGTCGCGCTAGGCGCGCAGTGCGGGGCCGCCGTCCTCACCGGACGCGGTGCCTACGGCCGCCAGCTGACCGCCGACGAGCTGGCCGACGACCTGCACGCGAGCTAGGACGGGGCTCCGGCGCGCGATAGGGTCACCACATGAGCCAACTGGGTGCACGGCCGGCCGCCGTCGCGGTGCTCTCTGTGCCTTCAGACCCGACGCGGGTTGGCCACGACTGGCTGGACACGCTCGGCGAGGTGCCGCTATTCGACGGGCTGCCCAAGCGACACCTGCGGCGGATTGCGAAGCTCGCCCGCATCCGCCGGTTCGCGGCCGGCTCGGTGCTGGTTCGTGCCGGCGACCCGGGAAGGTCGTTCTACGTCCTGCTCGACGGAGAGGCCAAGGTCGCCCGGCCCGGCGCCCGCCCGCGGCGTCTCGGGGTCGGCGACTACTTCGGCGAGATGGCCCTGCTCGACGACGCTCCGCGCTCGGCCGACGTCGTCGCGGAGGGGGAGGTGCTCGCGCTGACGATCGACCGGCCGGGCTTCACGAAGCTGCTCCGCGCCGAGCCCGCGCTCTCCCTCACGCTCCTGCGCACGCTCGCGGGCCGCCTCCGCGCGGCCGAGACGTCGCTCTAGCGCTCAGCTGCGCAGCTGGATCTGGCCGCTCACGCCGGTGCCGTCCTCGGTCGGCACCCAGCTCGCGGAGATCGTCCGCTGCTCGCCGTTCGGAAGCCGGCAGGTCCCGCTGAAGCTCGTCCCTCCGACGTTGGTCACGCGCCCCCGGCACACGTCGCCGCTCGGCAGGTACTCGAGCTGGAGCGAGGTGGACTCCAGCTGCTCGGGCGCCACGAGGAGGTCGGCGCGCACCAGGAGCTTCTGCGGCCGCTGCGCCTGGCCGACGAACGAGACGATCTGCTGCAGCTGCGTTCCGTTCCGGATCACCCGGCCGCTGAGGCTCTCGTCCACGTGCCCGCCGTTCCAGATCGGCGGCGAGTGGCGCAGCGGGCCGACGATCAAGAGCGGCAGCCCGACGACCGTGACGAGGCCTGCCGTCGCCACTCGGGGGGAGCGGAGCGCGTCTCCGCCGAAGCGCCAGACGAGCAGCATGAGAACGCTCGCGACGGAAACCCCATAGAGGATCGCGAGCCAGGCCGCGCCCCGATCGGTTCCGGACATGAGCCCGTGCACCGAGGCCAGGCCCCAGATCGCGAAGTTGAGGTAGTGCATCGTGCGCCAGAAGCGGTAGGGGAGCCTGCGCCGGTAGTGGTTCGTGATCGCGAGCGCGACCAGGAGCTCGGCGGCCGCGATCCCGAGGCCCGTCCACAGCGGCCGGTAGCTCGACGTGAACGGGACGAGCAGCTGGGTCAGGGAGAAGGGGAGGAACGAATCGGCTGCGATCGCGAGCACGTGGACGCCGATGAGGCTGCCGACGAGCAGGCCGCCGAAGCGATGAATTTCCTCGACCGAGAAGCGCGGCCAGCGGCGGCTCTGCGCCTTCCCGCCGAGGGTGAGCCCCAGCGAGACGACGATGCTGAGGACGACGTACGCCGCGACTCCCGAGGCGCGCGCCGCGTACCACATCGCGGGGCTCGAGGTCACGTGCATGTCTGCACCGCCCGTGTGCCCGCAGCCCAGGCGTCGTTCTCGAGGATCGCACCGCTGACGCCGACGAAGCGGCCGGGGACACCGCGCTCGTCGAGCCAGCCGGGACCGCGCTCGCCGAGCAGGAAACCTGCCTTCGCCGCGACGTCGGCCGCGAGACACGTCGCGCCCGAGGCCGTCACCTGCTCCCAGCACGACTCGCTCTGACGACCGGTCGCGGTGTCCACGAGATGCGCGCCGCGCGTGGCCGTGCCGCTCGTCGCGAGCCCGCCGGCGACGACACGGATCGCGCCGTCGTGAGGAAGCGCGACATCCACCGGCTCGCGCACGGCGAGGTCGCCGCCGACCGAGACGAAGCCGGGCCCCGTGAGCGTCGCCACCGCCTCGTCGACGGCGAGCGACTTGACGACCCCGTTCAGATCGAGAGCCAGTCCGGGCGGACGCGACAGGAGCCGTCCGGTCACGACGACGTCGGGCCAGCCGCCGCAGAGCGTCGGGTCGACGAGTCCGTCGGTCTCGGCGGCGACGTCGAGCGCGACGTTCAGCGCTCGCGCGAACAGCGGCGAGACCGCGAGCACGCGCGCGGGCGACCGGTTGACGCGGGAGAGCTCCGACGCGGGACGGAAGAGGCTGAACGCCGCCTCCCAGCGCTCGAGGACTCCGGCCACCGTCGCGCGGTCGCCTCCCGCGACGGCGACGTCGCAGCCCATGGCGCGAAAGCGGTCGACGGCTCCGGCGGTCACGACGTGCTGCTGGCCACCGGCGGCGGCTGCACCGCCGGGGCGATCTGACCGCCCTGCGCGACGCTCTCGCGCACCTTCCGCTCGAAGGAGGAGGGCGCGCCCAGGGGTGTCGCCTTCCCCTTCGCGTGGCCCGGCGCATGAACCTTCGCGCCGACGAAGGCGACACCGAAGACGAGCACCGACAGCGCTCCGACGGCCGTCTTCGCCGTGCGCGCCCGCCGCCGAGCAGACTCGATGCGGGAATCCTTTTTCATGGCTGTCCGCAGGGTGCCCGCGGGCGATGAGACGCGCATGTGAGCCGGCTGAGCAAGCCTTGAGCGACGCGGATTCAGGGTGCTCTCACGGACGGTAGGTTGGACTACCTCTATGGGAGGTGCTCGCGGCAACGCTCTGCTGACGTCGCTCGCGGCCGCGGTGCTGCTGGTGCTGCTCGCGCTCGAGGGCGCGACGATCCCGCAGATCCAGCAGCTGCTTTCGCTGCACGTGTTCGTGGGGCTGCTCCTGCTCGGCCCGGTGGCGCTCAAGCTCGCCAGCACGGGCTACCGCTTCGTCCGCTACTACGGCGGGAGCGAGGGCTACGTGACTCTCGGTCCGCCGGCGTCGCTCATGCGCTTCGTCGTCGCGCCGACGCTCGTGCTCTCGACGCTCGTGCTGTTCGGGACCGGCGTGACGCTGCTCGTCCGACCGACGCGAGGAACGCTGCTCATCCTCCACAAGGCGAGCTTCATCGTCTGGTTCGGGGCCATGACCGTGCACGTCCTCGGCTACGTGGCCCGCGTCGGCCGGCAGCTCGTCACGGAGACGAAGCTTCACGTCGACGGCCGCGGGTACCGGATCGCCGTGACGCTACTCGCCATCGCGGCGGGAGTCGTGACGGCGCTTGCGGCGTACTCGCTCGCCGACCCCTGGCTCCACGGACTCGTGCGTTGAGCTCGCGCGTCGCGGCGCTGCTCGTGGTGCTGGGGGTCGTCGCCTGCGGTGCGATCGTCTACGCCCTGCGGCCGGGAGACAGGGCGACCGCGCCTCGGCCGACGGCGACACCGAAAGCGGCGAAGGCCGCGCCGGTGGTGCGCCCCGCCGCGGTCGAGGCGGGATTGCTTCCGTGGCAGCTCGCCCGGCCGGTCAGCCGCGAGGTCGTGGTGCCCCGCCTCGGGACGCGCAAGCTGGTCGTTCTCGGCGGGATCGACTCGAGCAGCTCGTCGACCGACGGCGTCGACCTGCTCGACCCGGCCACCGGCTCGCTCACGCCGCAGGGACCGCTGCCGCAGGCGACGCACGACGCGGCCGCGGCGGAGTTGGGGAAACGGGTGCTCGTGATCGGCGGCGGCACCGCCGCGCCGTCCCGGTCGATCCAGATCGAGACAGGCAGTCACGCGGCTCTCGCGGGCGCTCTCGCGCAGGCGCGCGCCGACGCCGGTGCCGTCACCGTCGGCCGCAGTGTGTACGTGGTCGGCGGGTACGACGGATCGGCGATGGACGCCGAGGTGGCCGCGACCACCGACGGGCGAACCTGGCGCTCGGTCGCAGCGCTCCCGGTTCCCGTTCGCTATCCGGCGGTCGCCGCGCTCGGCACGCGGATCTACGTGTTCGGCGGCCAGCTGAGGAACGGGAAGCCCAGCCGCGCCGTCCAGCTCGTGGACACGAAGAGGCGGACGGCACACGTTGCCGGGCGCCTGCCGACTCCCCTCGCCGGCGCCGCGGCCGGGGTGCTCGACGGGACCGTCTACCTCGCCGGCGGCCGCACCGCGGCGCGGCGGACGACGAGCGCCGTCTACGCCTTCGAGCCTCAGGGATCGAAGTTCCTCCGCGCAGGCGCCCTGCGCGTGGCCGTCGCCAACGCCGGAGCCGCCGTGAGCCGAGGGCGGCTGTGGCTCGTGGGCGGCGAGACGGGCGACGGTCGACCTACGTCCGACGTGCAGGTGGTCGTGCCGAACCGGCGCTTCGGCACCGCGGGACAGGCAGGAGCCGGGTCACCGTTCTTCGGGAACCGGCTGCTGGTCGCCGACCGGGGAAACGACCGGCTGCTCCTGCTCGACGACCGGGACAGAGTCGTCTGGAGATACCCGTCGCCCGGCCGCGACGCGCCGCACGGCGGCTTCTACTTCCCCGACGACGCGTTCTTCATCCGCCACGGGACCGCGATCATCTCCAACCAGGAGGACAACCACACGATCCTCGAGATCGCCTACCCGTCGGGCCGCATCGTCTTCCACTACGGCCACGCGCGAACCCCGGGTTCCGCACCCGGCTACCTGAACACGCCGGACGACACCTACCTTCTCCGCAACGGCCACATCACCGTGGCCGACGCCGTCAACTGCCGCATCCTCATCATCGACGAGCGCACCAAGCGCGTCGTGCACCAGATCGGCACCGCAGGAAGCTGCCGACACGACCCGCCGAGGGCACTCGGCTCGCCGAACGGCGACACGCCCCTCGCGGACGGCAACCTGCTCGTCTCGGAGATCAACGGAAGCTGGGTCGACGAGGTCACCCAGGCCGGGCGCACCGTCTGGTCGACCCATCTTGCGATCGGCTACCCCTCCGATCCCCAGCAACTCGGCCCCGACCGTTACCTGATCGCCGACTACGAGAGCGTCGGAGCGATCGTCGAGTTCGACCGGAGCGGCCGGATCCTCTACCGCTACGGGCCCGCGGACGGCCCGGGCCGGCTCGACCATCCGTCCCTCGTCGAACGGCTCCCCTCCGGCGTCTTCATGGTCAACGACGACTACAACGACCGCATGGTCGCGATAGACCCGACGACGAAGGCACTCGTCTGGCAGTACGGCGTCACCGGGCACGCGAGCACCGCTCCGCGGTTCCTCAACACGCCCGACGGGTTCGACCTCCTCGCGCCGGACGGAACGACGCCGACGCATCCCACGACCGGCTGAACCCCCCGCCGGCCCCGGCGTCGACCCCCGCCCGAGCGGGAGCCTTCCGCTGGTCGAAAAGGGTGGACTTGTGGGCCGTGGTGGTTTATAGTGGGGCAAAGTGGTGGATTAGAGAGAGGCGCAATGCTCCTCGGCGAGTACGAGCACACGATCGACGACAAGAACCGCCTCACGCTCCCGGCCAAGTTCCGGCGGGTGTTCGAGGACGGGATCGTCGTCACCCGCGGCCTCGACGGCTGCCTCCACGCCTGGCCGCACGACGCGTGGCGGCAGCTCGTGGACTCGAGGCTCTCGTCGCTCGACCTGCTGAGCGTGCAGGGCCGCCGCCTCCACCGTCATTTCTTCTCCGGCGCCAGCGAGACGGCGCCGGACAAGCAGGGGCGCGTGAGCATCCCGCCCGCGTTGCTCACGCACGCGAAGCTCGGCCGCGACGTCGTCGTCGCCGGGGTCAACGACCACCTCGAGATCTGGGACCGCGCCGCCTGGAAGCGCGAGCTCGCCGAGGTCGAAGGGAGTGCTGAGGATGTTGCCGAACGTCTTGCAGCCCAGGGAAGCTGACCACGTCCCCGTCCTCGCCGAGGAGGTGCGGGCGTCGCTTGCCGTCCGCCCGGGCGAGACGGTCATCGACGCGACCTTCGGTGCGGGCGGGCACGCCGCGCTCCTCGCCGCCGACCTACGCGGCAAGGGGAAGCTGATCGCGATCGACCGCGACCCGACGGCGCGGACGTACTTCGAGCAGCTCGCGAAGCGGTCGCCGGTCAACGCGCGGCTGCTGCGGGGCGACTTCGGCGTCGTCCTGCCGCAGCTCGCCGGGAACGGCGTCCGCGCCGACGCGATCCTGCTCGACCTCGGCGTCTCGTCGATGCAGCTCGACCGGCCGGAGCGTGGCTTCTCCTACGCCGCCGACGCGCCGCTCGACATGCGCATGGATCCGACCCAGGAGGAGAGCGCGCGCGACGTCGTCAACACGTGGAGCGAGCGCGACCTTGCGACGATCTTCCGGCGCTACGGCGAGGAGCGCTACTCGAAGCAGATCGCCCGGGCGATCGCCCGCCGGCGGCGGGAGCAGCCGTTCGAGCGCACCGGCGAGCTGGTGGACACGATCAAGGCGGCGATTCCGGCGCCGGCGCGGTTCGGCGACGGCCATCCGGCGAAGCGGGTCTTCCAGGCACTGCGAATCGCGGTCAACGACGAGCTCGACTCGCTTGCGACCGCGCTGCCGGCTGCGCTCGAGATGCTGCGGCCCGGCGGCCGGCTCGCCGTCATCTCGTTCCATTCGCTCGAGGACCGGATCGTGAAGCGGTTCCTGCGCGAGCGCGAGCGAGGCTGCACCTGCCCGCCCGACTTCCCCGTCTGCGTCTGCGGCCACGAGCCGGAGCTGCGCGCCCTGCAGCGGCGGCCGGTCCGGCCGGGCCAGACCGAGGTCGCCGCCAACCCGCGCTCGGCGTCGGCCCGCCTGCGCGTCGCGGTCAAGACGGGGGCGGAGGAGGACTGATGGCGGCGGTCGACTGGTTCGCGCAGGCCGAGGTCGCGGAGCCGCTTCCCGCACAACGGCGGCCGCGTCGCCAGGCACAGCATCCGGCGGCGCCCGTACGCTCGAAGCGTCGGCACACCCGCCGTCGCGTTCGCGGCCACATCGTCTGGATGATCCTCTTCGCGCTCCTCCTCTTCGGCGTCGTCGCGATCAACGTCGCCGTCCTGCGGGCGCACGTCGCGGTCACGCGGCTGGACGACCAGCGCGCGCAGATCGAGGCTCGGAACCAGGCGCTGGCGTCGCAGCTCTCGGCCGCGAGCTCGGCGCCCCGTGTCGAGGCTGCCGCCCGGCGGCTCGGGCTGGTGCAGGCGCCTGCCACGTCCACCTCCTACCTCGATCTCGCGCCGCGCAGCCGTTGAGGGCGCGCGTCGTCAACTCCCGGCTCCGCCTCCTCCTTCTCGTCATCCTCCTCGCCTTCGCCGCCCTCGGTGCGCGGGCGGCGTGGATCCAGACCATCCGCGCCTCGTCGCTCGCCGCGCTCGCGCAGGCGCAGACCAAGGCCGACCTCGTGCTTCCTGCCGGCCGCGGCACGATCTACGACCGGCTCGGGACGCCGCTCGCGATCGGCCAGCAGGCGACCGACGTCGTGGCCGATCCGATGCAGATCTCCGACCCGCGGCACGAGGCACGGATCGCGGCGAAAGTGCTCGGGATCCCGCTCCGGCCGCTGTACACGCAGCTCGCCGACCGGAGCCGCGGCTTCGTCTACGTCCAGCGCAAGGCGCCGCCCGCGCGTGCGACCGAGCTGGCGAAGCGCGACCTGCCGGGCTTCACCTTCCTCCCGACCGAGCGGCGCGAGTACCCGCAGGACACGGTCGCAGCGCCGGTGCTCGGGTACGCCGGCACCGACAACACGGGCCTCGCCGGGCTCGAGCTGGAGCTGAACAAGGACCTCTCGGGCACGGCCGGGAGCGCGACGGTGGTGCGGGACGCGCTCGGCCAGGCCGTGAACATGACGCAGGAACATCCGGCCCGCGACGGCCGCGACGTCTTCCTCACGCTCGACAGCCACATCCAGGCGAACGCCGAGCAGGTGCTGGAGCAGACGGTGCGCCAGTGGCACGCGAAGGACGCGACGGCGATCGTCCTCGATCCGCACACGGGCGCGATCCTCGCCATGGCACAGGAGCCCGGGTACGACGCGAACGGGTTCCCGACGGCGACTGCTCACGGCCTGACGGTCGACCATGCCGTCAACGACGTCTTCGAGCCGGGCTCGGTGTTCAAGGTCGTGACGATCGGCGGCGCCCTGTCGGAGCACAAGGTGACGCCGCAGACCACCTTCACGCTGCCCTACTCGATCCACGTGGCAGACCGCGTCATCCACGACGCGGAGATCCGGCCGACCGAGCGGATGACCGTCTCGCAGATCCTCCAGCGCTCGTCGAACGTCGGCGCGATCACGGTCGCCGAGAGGTATCTCGGCGAGACGGGTCTGAAGAAGTGGATGGCGCGGTTCGGCTTCGGCCGGCGGACGGGCATCGACTTCCCCGGCGAGAGCCCGGGCCTGCTGCCGTCGTACTGGTCGGGCTCGACGATCGGCAACGTCCCGATCGGGCAGGGCGTCTCGGTCACCTCGATCCAGCTGGCCTCCGTCTACGCCGCGATCGCGAACGGCGGCGAGTGGATCCAGCCGCACCTCCTCGACCACGTGCTCGGCCAGCCGCCCGCGGCCCTGCACAAGCGCAGGATCCTCGCTCCCGGCATCGACGAGGAGCTCCGGACGATGCTGAAGGGCGTCGTCTCCGACCAGGGCACCGCACAGCTCGCCGCCATCCCGGGTTACACCGTCGCCGGTAAGACCGGAACCGCGCAGAAGCCGGGGCCGCACGGCTACATCCCGGGCGCGTACGTCGCGACGTTCGTCGGCATGGTGCCCGAGTCGGATCCCCGTCTCGTCGTGCTCGTCAGCATCGACGAGCCGCACGGCCAGATCTACGGCGGCCTGGTCGCGGCGCCCGCGTTCGAGCAGATCGCCTCGTTCGACCTCCAGTACCTCGAGGTTCCTCCGGACCTGCGGATCCGGTAGCCGCACCGGCCCCGGGTAGACTCGCCGCCGAGATGAACCTGGAGCGCCTCGTCTCAGCGCTCGAGCCGGTGGAGGTGCTCGGGCCTTCGGTCGAGGTGCGCGACCTCGCCTACGACGCGCGCGCGGTCACGCCGGGCGCGCTGTTCTTCGCCGTCCGCGGCGCGCGCGCCGACGGCCACGAGTTCGTCGCGGAGGCGGTCGAGCGCGGCGCTGCCGCCGTGGTCGTCGAGCGCCGGCTCGACCTACCGGTGCCCCAGGTCGTCGTCCGCGACTCGCGCGCCGCGATGGCGCCGGCGGCCGACGTGTTCTTCGGCGAGCCGACCCGCGAGCTCGAGGTGGTCGGCGTCACGGGGACGAGCGGGAAGACGACGACGAGCTTCCTCCTCTTCGCGATCCTCGCCGCCGCGGGCCGGCGCCCCGGCCTGCTCGGGACGGTCGAGGCCCGCGTCGGCGGTGAGCGGCGTGGAGTGGTGAGGACGACGCCGGAGGCGATCGACCTGCAGCGGCTGTTCCGCGAGATGCTCGAGGCCGGCGACCGCTCGTGCGCGATGGAGGCCTCGTCCCACGCCTCCACGCTCCGCCGGCTCGACCGGGTGCGGTTCGCAGCGCTGATCTTCACCAACCTCAGCCGGGACCACCTGGACTTCCACGGCGACATGGAGTCGTACTACCAGGCGAAACGGCAGCTGTTCCTCGCCGAGCCCCGGCCGCTTGCGATCGTGAACGTCGGGGACGAGCACGGACGCAGGCTTGCGGAGGAGCTGCCGGAGGCGGTCACGTTCAGCGCCGCCGACGCCGGTGCGCTGGACGGGATCGAGCTCAGGCTGCGTGGACGGTTCAACCTCGAGAACGCGCTCGGGGCGCTGTACGCGGCGCGCGCTCTCGGCATCGACGACGCATCGATCCGGCGCGGGCTCGAGTCGGTCCGCGGGGTTCCCGGCCGCTTCGAGTCGGTGGATGCCGGGCAGCCCTTCCATGTCGTCGTCGACTACGCGCACAAGCCCGGCGCGCTCGAGAACGTGCTCCTCGCGGCGCGCGACCTGGCCGGCGACCGGCACGTGATCTGCGTTCTCGGCGCCGGCGGCGACCGCGACCGCGGCAAGCGGCCGGCCATGGGACGGCTCTCCTCGGAGCTCGCCGACACGACGATCGTCACCTCGGACAACCCACGCACCGAGGATCCGGAGGCGATCGCGGCCGAGATCGTGTCGGGAGCGAGCGGCGAGGTCGAGGTCGAGCTCGACCGCGCGGCGGCGATCGCCCGCGCGATCGAGCTGGCCCGTCCCGGGGATGTCGTCCTCATCGCGGGGAAGGGCGCCGAGCAAGGGCAGGAGTTCGCCGACCGGACCGTGCCCTTCGACGACCGCGAGGCTGCCAGAGAGGCCCTCAAGAGGCTGGAGGCGCCGACCTGATCCCCTTGCCGCTCGCCGAGGTGCGGGCGCTCTCGCTGGGCCTGGTCGAGGGCGACGCGGACGAGGTCACCGGCGTCGACGTCGACTCGCGCCGGATCCGGCCGGGCGATCTCTTCGTCGCGGTCCCGGGCGGCGAGGCGTTCGTGGAGGACGCCCGCGCGCGCGGCGCTGCGGCGACGCTCGTCCCCGAAGACGCACACGCGGCCCTGGCCGAGCTGGGCGGCGCCGTCCGCGCCCGCAGCGATGCTCGCGTCGTGGCGATCACCGGCTCGGTGGGGAAGACCTCGACCAAGGACATCCTCGCCGCCCTGCTCCGCACCCGCCTCCCCGTCGTCGCGGCGCCCGACGGCTTCAACAACGAGCTCGGCCTGCCGCTGACTCTCTGCCTGATCGAGCCGGAGACGGAGGTGGTCGTGACCGAGATGGCGATGCGCGGCGCGGGCCAGATCCGCGACCTCGCCCGGATCGCGCGAGCCGATCTCGGCGTGATCACGTCGATCGCGCCGGTCCACCTCGAGCAGCTCGGGAGCCTCGAGAACATCGCCCGCGCCAAGGCGGAGCTCCTCGACGAGCTCCCCGCCGGCGCCGTGGCGGTCCTGCCGGAGGACACGCCGGTGCTGGAGCCGTTCGTGCCCGAGGGCCTCGACGTGCGCCGCTTCGCGCCGCCAGGGGCCGAGGTGCGCGACGGTCGCACGCACGTGGCCTGGCGCGGACGCGACGTCGTGTTCGGGTTCACGGCGCGTCACCAGGCGACCAACGCCGCCGCGGCGCTGACCGCGGCCGAGGCGCTCGGGGTCGAGCCGCCGGAGGAGCCGGTGGAGGTCGCGTTCTCGCGCTGGCGCTCGCAGGAGACGGAACTGCCCGGCGGCGGGCTCCTGCTCAACGACGCCTGGAACGCCAACCCGGTGGCGATGCGCGCGGCGCTCGTCCATCTGCTCGAGCGGGCGGAGGGCCGCCGCACCGTGGCGATCCTCGGCGACATGGCCGAGCTCGGGCCGGACGCACCGCGTTACCACGAGGAGGTCGGACGGGCTGCGGAGAACGTGGACGTCGTGCTCGGCGTAGGCGACCTCGCCCGCAACTACGCGCCCGACGAGTGGGCGCCCACGGCCGTCGAGGCCGTCGAGACCGCGCGCGCGATCGTGCGCCCCGGCGACGCGATCCTCGTCAAGGGATCCCGGGCGGTCCGCCTCGAGATCGTGGCCGACGCGCTGCGGGAGGGAGCCCGGTGATCCGCGTCATCCTCGCCGCCGGAGTGGCGCTCGCAATCTCGCTCGCGGTCGGCCCGCGGTTCATCGCGTTCCTCCGCCGCAACGAGTTCGGCCAGCACATCCGGGAGGAGATGCCGGAGCATCACTTCATCAAGCAGGGCACCCCGACGATGGGCGGCCTCCTCATCCTCTTCACGGCGACGATCGCGTTCCTGCCGGTCAGCCACTTCCGCCTGCAGTCGCTGACCGTGCTGTTCACCACGCTCGCGTGCGGAGCGATCGGCTTCCTCGACGACTTCATCAAGCTCACGCACAAGCGCTCGCTCGGCCTGCCGGGCCGCTGGAAGCTGCTCCTCCTCGCGGGCGTGACGGTGGTCGTCGGAATCGTCGCGCACCACCTCCACCTGAGCACGGACGTCTACATCCCGGTCATCGACGTCACCGTGCCACTCTCCTACGCCTGGTATCCGTTCCTCTTCCTCGTCATCGCGGGCGCCGCGAACGGCACGAACCTGGCCGACGGAGTCGACGGCATGCTCGGCGGCACGGCGATCATCGCGCTCTTCACCTTCATGGCGATGAACGTCGTCTCCTACGTCCGCTCGAGCTCGATCCCGGCACACCGCAACCTGACGAAGCTCGACCTCGCGATCGTCGGCGCGGCCCTGATCGGCGCGGCCGTCGGGTTCCTCTGGTTCAACGCCTTCCCGGCCGAGGTGATCATGGGCGACACCGGCTCGATGGCCTTCGGAGGGGCGCTCGCCGCCTTCGCGATCATGATGAAGGTCGAGGTGCTCCTCCTCCTCATCGGCGGCATCTTCGTGATCGAGGCGCTCTCCGTGATGATCCAGGTCTTCTCGTTCAAACGCTTCGGGCGACGCGTCTTCCTCATGGCGCCGATCCACCACCACTTCGAGATGAAGGCGTGGTCCGAGACGAAGATCACCGTGCGGTTCTGGATCGTCGCGGCGCTCCTGTGCGCACTGGGCTTTGCGCTCTTCTACCGCTACTACTTCGGCCAGCGATGACGCCCGGCGCCCTGGAGCGAGCGCTGCTCGACGCCGCGCGGCTGGAGCCGGAGGAGGACGTCCTCGTGCTCGGGGGCGGCGCGCTCGCGCTCGGTGCGCACGAGCGGATCGGGGACGGCTGGGTCTACGTCGTCCGGTCGCAGGTGGACGAGCTGGAGGAGCTGCTGGGAGAGGCGCACGCCGTCGGCGCGAGCGGGGTTGCGTACCTCGTAGGCGAGGCGCCCGTGCTGCCGCTTCCCGACGGCTCCGTGGCTGCGGCGCTCGGGCGGATCGCCACGGAGGACGGCGCGCTCGCGGCGGCGGCCGAGGAGCTCGCGCGCGTGCTGGCGGCGCGGGGGCGGGCTTCGTTCGCGGAGCCGGACTCCGCAGCGGCCGGCGAGCTGGCGCGCTCACTCGAGGCCGCGGGCTTCGGCGAGGTCGAGGTGGCGGAGGCCGGCGGGGAGGCCGTCGTGAGCGGCCGGCTCCCCTGAGCACGTCCGTGTCCGCCGACTGGCTCCCGAGGCGGGCTCTCGTCGTGGGCCTCGCCCGGTCCGGCCGCGCCGCGGCGGCCGCTCTCGCGCAGCGCGGCGTGGAGGTGGTCGCGGCCGATCGCTCTCCCGCTGCCGATCCGGGCAGGCTCGGCGACCTCGGCGTCGAACTCCGACTCGGAACGGAGGAGGAGGCGTTGCTCGAAGGGGTGGATCTCGTCGTCAAGAGCCCTGGCGTACCGGCGGAGTCGACGCTGGTGGCCGGCGCGCGGCTGCGCGGCCTCCCGGTGTGGAGCGAGGTCGAGCTCGGCTACCGGCTGTTGCCCGCCGGTGCTCGGGTGATCGGCGTCACGGGCACGAATGGCAAGACGACGACGACCGAGCTGCTCGGCACGATCCTGCGTGCCGCCGGCCGGCCCACCGAGGTCGCCGGCAACGTCGGGCGCGCCCTCACCGAGGCGGCGGAGTCGGCGGCGGGCGACTCGTGGGTCGCCTGCGAGCTCTCCAGCTTCCAGCTCGAGGACGTGCAGATGTTCGCCTGCGACGTCGCCGTCCTCCTCAACCTCGAGGCCGACCATCTCGACCGACACGGCACCTTCGAGGCGTACCGCGACGCCAAGCTCCGCATCTTCGAACGTGCGCGCGCCAAGGTCGTCCCGCGTGGCTTCGGGATCGACGGGATCGAGTTCTCCGCCGACGACCCGCTACCGGCGGAGCCCCTGATTCCCGGCCGGCACAACCGCGAGAACGCGGCGGCCGCGACCGCAGCCGCCCGCGCCGCCGGCGTCGCCGACTCCGCGATCGCGGAGGCGCTGCGCACCTTCCCCGGCGTGCCGCACCGGCTCGAGCTCGTCCGGGAGCTGCGCGGTGTGCGCTGGGTCAACGACTCGAAGGCGACGAACACCGCCGCCGCGGCGCGCGGCGTGGCCGCCTACGACGCTCCGCTACGGCTGATCCTCGGCGGCTCGCTGAAGGGAGAGGACTTCGAGCCGTTCGCGCGCGGGCTGCCGGCGAACGTCCGATCGATCTACCTCGTCGGCGCCGCCGCCGACGAGCTCGCCGTCGCCCTCGACGCCGCGGGGCGCAGCTACGCCCGCGTCGGCGACCTGCCGACCGCGGTCTCGCAGGCCGCGGCCGAGGCCGAGCCGGGAGACGTCGTCCTGCTCTCGCCGGCGTGTGCGAGCTTCGACCAGTTCACGAACTTCGAGGAGCGCGGCGACACGTTCCGGCGCCTCGTGGAGGAGTTGACGTGAGCGGTCGGGCGAAGCGGCTCCAGGTCGAGTGGAACCTGCTCGTGCTCGTCACGGCGGCCCTCGTCCTCTTCGGGCTCGTGATGGTGTACAGCGCCACTTCGGGATCAGCCGCGATCGGGGACGGCAACCCGCTCGGCTACGTCGGGAAGCAGCTCGCCTACGCATTCGTCGGCCTCGCGCTGCTCGTCGTCGTGTCGCGCGTCGACCTCGAGCGGCTCCGCCTGCTCGCGCCGACGCTCGTCGTGACCGCGCTCGTGCTCTGCCTCGCGGTGCTCGCGATCGGCACCAGGGTCAACGGGGCGCGCCGCTGGCTGGCTTTCGGGCCGTTCGTGTTCCAGCCGTCCGAGCTCGCGAAGCTCGCGCTCGTCGTCTGGACCGCGGCGTACCTCTCGCGCCGCCCGCCGCCGGCCACGCTGAAGGAGCTCGCGCGGCCGATCGGATTCCTCGTCCTCGTCTTCGCGGCCCTCGTCCTCGTCGAGCCCGACCTCGGCACCGCGCTGACGCTGCTCCTCGTGGTTGGGGCGATCCTGCTCGTCTCGGGGACGCGGCTGCCCCTGCTTGCGTCCGCCTACGGGCTCGTGTTCGGGCTGGCCGCGATCGCCGCGTGGTCGTCGCCGTACCGCCGCGACCGCCTCCTCACCTTCATCGACCCGTGGAAGGATCCGACCGGAGCGGGCCTCCAGAACGTGCAGGCGCTGATCAGCATGGGCTCCGGCGGGGTCTTCGGGCGGGGCCTCGGGCAGTGCATCGAGTGCCTCCACTACCTCCCCGAGGCGCACACGGACATGATGCTCGCGGTGGTGGGGGAGGAGCTCGGGCTCGTCGGCGTCGCGCTCCTCGTCGCCGCGTTCTGCGCGTTCGCGTACGCGGGCGTGCGGCTCGCGATCGTCTCGCGCGACCCGTTCGCCAAACGGCTCGCGGCAGGAGTCACCGCGCTCGTCTGCGGGCAGGCGGCGATCAACATGGCAGCCACGACCGGCGTCGCGCCGCTGACCGGGATCCCGCTTCCGTTCGTCTCGTACGGCGGCTCCAGCCTCGTCGTGATGCTCGCGAGTGTCGGCGTCCTCCTTAACATCGCCCGTGGCAATGGCGGACGAGCGGCAGCTCCGGTTCCTGATCGCGGCCGGCGGGACGGTCGGACACGTCGCGCCGGCGCTCGCAGTCGCGGAGGCGCTGCGGCGGCGGGACGGGCTGGTGACGTTCGCCGGGTCGCCGGATCGCGTCGAGGCGCGGCTCGTTCCTGAGCGCGGCTACGCGTTCGACCCGTTCGCCGTGTCGGGGCTGCCGCGGCGGCCGGGTGCCGAGCTCGTGCGCGCCGTCGGGCGGGCTCTCGCGGCGCCGGCCGCCTGCCGCGAGATCCTGCGTCGCCGCAAGCCGGATGCGGTGCTCGGCGCAGGCGGCTACGTCGCGGGCCCGATGGTGCTCGCCGCGCGGCTGAGCGGGATCCCGTGCGCGCTCACCGAGGCCGACGCGCATCTCGGCCTCGCGAACCGGCTCGCCGCCCCGCTCGCGGAGCGCGTCTTCCTCGCGCTCCCGCTCGGCCTGCACGGCGAGAAGTACCGCGCGGTCGGGCGGCCGATTCCCGCGGCGTCCCGGCCGGTCGAGCGCGGCGAGGCCCGCAGCCGGCTGGGCCTCGCCGACGACGCGCGCGTGGTGCTCGTCTTCGGAGGCTCGCTCGGCGCCCGCATCCTCAACGAGGTGGCGCTCGACGCATGGGCGGAGCACGGGCCCGCCGTCGTCCACCTGTGCGGCGAACGCGACTATCCCGATCTGGACGGGCGGGTCTCGCGCGCCGACTACATCCTGAGGCCGTTTATCGAGGAGATCGGCATCGCCTACGGCGCGGCGGACGTCGTGCTCGCGCGGGCGGGCGGCTCTGTCTGGGAGCTAGCCGCGGCCGGGCTCCCGGCCGTTCTCGTGCCCGGCGCCTTTGCCACGGGGCAGCACCAGGACAAGAACGCCCGCTTCTTCGCCGACGCCGGCGGCGCGGTGATCGTCCCCGAGGCGGAAGCGGCGCGCGCGCCGCAGGTGGTGGAGGAGTTGCTCGGCGACGCCGACCGGCTCGCGGCGATGGCCCGCGCGATGCGCGCCGTCGCGAAACCCGACGCAGCGGAAGTGATCGCGGATGAGCTCGTCTCCCTCGCAGCCGCTCGCCGGTAGGCGAATCTGGATCGCCGGGATCGGCGGCGCCGGGATGAGCGGCTACGCACTCCTGGCGCGCGCGTGGGGCGCGGAGGTCGCGGGCTGGGACCGGGTCGAGACGCCGTATCTGCGGCACCTCGAGGGCGTCGCCGTCGAGATCTCTTCGGAGCCGCCGCAGCCGCCGTCGGGGTGGGAGGCGTACGTCTCGACGGCGTTCGCCGGACGCGTCGAGGGCCGCCCGCGCGCCGACCTCCTCGCCGACCTCGTCGCGCAGCGGCGCACGATCGTCGTGGCCGGTGCGCACGGGAAGACGACGACCAGCGCGATGATCGCCTTCTGCCTCGACCGCCTAGGTCTCGATCCGGCCTTCCTGATCGGCGGCGAGGTGGGTCAGCTCGGCGGGAACGCGCGGGCCGGCGCGGGCTGGCTCGTGGTCGAGGGGGACGAGTCCGATCGCTCGGTCGGTGCCCTGCGGCCGGAGATCGCCGTCCTACTCAACGTCGACCTCGACCACCACACGACGTTCGTCTCCCGGCCGGAGCTGGAGTCGTTCTTCGCCGAATGGCTGCGCGACGTGCCGCACGTCGTGCATGCCGAGGAGCTGGAGCCCGTGGAGCTCGACCTCGCAGTACCGGGCGAGCACAACCGGCGCAACGCCGCCGCCGCGCTCGCGGCCCTCGAGCTCGCAGGCGTCGCGCGGCCCGACGCCGAGGCGGCGATCGTCGAGTTCCGCGGTGCGGGCCGCCGGCTCGAGCGGCGGGGAGGGGCCGGAGGCGTCACCGTCCTCGACAGCTACGCGCACCATCCCGCGGAGCTAGCGGCGGATCTCGCCGCGGTCCGCGACGGCGGTCGGCTCGTGGCGCTCTTCCAGCCGCATCTCTACTCCCGCACGCTTCACCTGGCGCACGGGTTCGCACAGGCGCTCGCCGCCGCCGACGCGGCGTGTGTGACCGAGATCTACCCGGCGCGCGAGGAGCCCGTGCCTGGAGTGAGCGGCCGGCTCGTCGTCGACGAGCTCGCGCGCCTGCGGCCCGGGATGCGCATCGGCTGGGCTCCGGCGCTCGCGGACGCCGCCCGCCTCGTCGCGGGCTGGGCCCGACCGGGAGACACGGTCCTGACGCTCGGCGCCGGTGACGTCGATCGCGCCGCGCGGCTCATCCTCGAGGCGCTCGGGTGAAGATCGAGGAGGGAGTGGCGCTCGCCCGCTACACGACGCTCGGCACGGGCGGGCCGGCGCGCGCCTTCGCACGGCCCGAGTCGGAGGCCGAGGTGGAGGAGCTGCTGCGCTGGGCACACGACCGCTCCCTGGAGGTCGCGGTGGTCGGCCTCGGCTCGAATCTCCTCGCCGCGGACGAGGGTGTCGAGGCGCTCGTCCTCAAGCTCGGCGGCGGCCTCGCGACGGTCGAGGAGCAGGAGGGCGGGTTGCGCGTCGGCGGCGGGGCCGCGAACGCCGTCGCCCTCCACCGCGCGCGCGCGGCGGGGCTCGGCGGCTTCGAGTTCGCCTGCGCCATCCCGGGCACCATCGGCGGCGGCGTGTGGATGAACGCAGGCGCCTATGGCGGTGAGTTCGCCGGCATCCTCGAGCGTGTGCTCGTCGCGACAGCCGACGGCAGCGGCTGGCTGACGCCCTCGGAGCTCGGGCTGACCTACCGGCATTCGGAGCTCCGGCACGGACAGGTTGTCCTCCGTGCCGAGCTGCGGCTGCGGTCGCGGCCTCCTGACGAGATCAAGGCGGAGGTTCGGGCCATGAACACGCGCCGGAAGGCTGCCCAGCCGACGAACCGGCGCACGTTCGGCAGCGTCTTCAAGAATCCGGAGCACGAGCTGAGCGCCGGGCGGATGCTCGAGGCGTGCGGGCTCAAGGGGCACCGGACCGGCGGTGCCCAGATCTCGCCGAAGCACGCGAACTTCATCGAAAACGCCGACGGCGCCACCACGGCCGACGCCCTCGCCCTCATGGCGGAGGCGCGACGGCGCGCTCACGAGCAGTTCGGCGTGCGACTCGAGCATGAGGTCGAGTTTCTGGGCGAGCTCGACCTCCCCGACCTGTAGGAGGGGCCGGCCCGGCGCCGAACTTCTACGAGTGCCTGCGAGGGCTCTCTTCAGCCGGTCGGTGGCGCGCGCGGAGGCCGTCGTTCTTCCGTGGCGGCTGCGACTGCCACTGCTGCACCCGCGAGCGTGGCTCCTGCGGTTCGTCCCGACGCGTCGCTCGCTCGCCCTCGGGCTCGGCATCGTCGCATTCACACTCTGCGCCTACCTGCTCGCGCGCGAGACCCCGCTCTTCGCGATCGATCGAATCGAGGTCCGGGGCGCGTCGCCCCGCGTCGCCGGTCAGGTGCGCGAGGCGCTTTCGTCGGTGGTCGGAAGGCCGCTCGTCGGACTCGACGGCGCTGCGGTGTTGCGTAGCGTGGACGCCCTCCCGACGGTGGTCGGCGCGACCTACGACCGCGGCTTTCCGCACACGCTGCGTGTCACGGTGGTGCCGGAACGCCCTGCGGCGGTTCTGCGCAGCGGTGCGAACAGCTGGCTCGTTTCGATCCGCGGGCGCGTAATGAAGCGTTTCTCCTTGCAGACCGATCCAAGCCTCCCGAGGGTCTGGGTTTCGGCGCACACGCCGGTGCTCGTCGGCTCCACGCTCGGCGTGACGCAGGCACGCGTAGCGGTGAGGGCCCTTGGACTCGCGGGCACGTTTGCTCCCCGGATCGCCACGGCGACGTACACCCAGGGCGCACTCGTGTTTCACCTGCGGTCGGGCCTCCAGCTCCTGCTCGGCGCCCCGGGCGACGTCAAGCTCAAGGTCGCGGTGGCGGAGCGGGCCCTCGCCTCGCTGCCGTCCGGCTCGACCTTCCTCGACGTGAGCGTTCCAGGACGGGCCGTGTCCGGGCTTGGCTCTCCGCTCGTCGCTGTGACCGAAAGCTCAAGTAGAGGTTGAGGGTAAGAAGCTCGAGTTCCGGTTGACAATGAACCTGCGGGCACATACCCTGCGGCGCGTTGTTGCTGAATCCTGCCCCAATCCTCTACTGAAGGTTCAGACTACGGACAAATGAGCGTGAGCGACGCAGCCGGGAACTACCTCGCACTGATCAGAGTCGTCGGTGTCGGCGGCGGTGGCACGAATGCCGTCAACCGCATGGTCGACGCGGGCCTGTCGGGCGTCGAGTTCATCGCGGTCAACACCGACGCGCAGGCCTTGATGGTCTGCGACGCGGACGTGAAGATCCACATCGGCTCCGCAGCCACCCGTGGTCTTGGGGCCGGCGCGGATCCGGCCGTTGGGCTGACCGCCGCCCAGGAGAGCCGCGATGAACTGAAGGAGGCGCTGAAGGGCGCCGACATGATCTTCATCACCGCGGGCGAGGGCGGTGGAACCGGCACGGGCGCCGCTCCCGTCGTCGCCGAGCTCGGACGTGAGCTCGGCGCGCTGACGGTCGGCGTCGTCACCAAGCCGTTCAACTTCGAAGGACG